>CALKXE010000001.1 GCA_938003955.1 uncultured Saprospiraceae bacterium
TGTTGTCTGAGGAATAATTATATGATCAAGAAATTCAGCTTCTATTACATATTCGGTAACATTTGCAGCGTTAGCATCATAGAATATATCGTTGAATGTATATTCTCCATTAGGAAGTGTAATCGTTGAATAATTATAAACTTCACCATTAACAATCCCCGTTGCTGTAATTGTTACGCCAGGTACAGGCACAGCACCAAGCTGAGTAGTCACGGCTCCTCTAAGGATACCATTTGCACTATTATAACCTTCCGCAGCGGCACCGTATGATTCAAATGGAATGTTGTTGTTGACAGATTTTACAGAATAGATATAATGCTGCCCTGCATTTCCAGAATTATCATTCCAATTATCAGAGATCGTATTTGGTGCAGTATTTATTGCAGTAGCTTTATCTCTGTAGATTAGGAATTCATCATCTCTATATATATTGAATCCAGCTAAGAGGTTCTGGTTTCCTTGGAAGTCCCATGATACAGTTGCTTCTGTTGGGTCGTTGTCAATTGATAAGCCTTTTGTTGCCTGGACGTTTACTGGAGCATCCAGTAGGTTGACAATTTGAACTTTCCCTTGACCAAAATTACCCGTATAGGGTGTGCCAAATATGATAGCATCTTGCGATAGTCCGACACTATACCCAAGATAGTCTCCTTCATCTTGCACGTCGTTTTCAAATTCTTTCAAAATCTCAAATTGTCCTGACGCATTTGAGTATAAATACACTTTTCCAGAATTAGAGGCTAATCCATCATAAAACGGAGCCCCAATTAATACATAAGTGACATCGTCGATTGGGGATGGGATTTTTCTAACAGCAACACTCTGTCCAAACCCATTAGAGTCATAATAGTATTCTGGATCGTCAATATCCGTAAAAGATGTTATTAATCCTTCGGTCAGCTCAGCAACATAGGTGTGTCCGAACGATGGATGACTTAATACAATTACACTATTATTAATTTCTAAATCAGAAGACGCAATGAAGCCTTTGAGCTCTGGAGGTATGTTCTTGTTTTGGTCATCATTGCTAATGTTACCCCAGGTTCCATTAACCTTTCGTATAAGACGAACATTGTACTGCATTTCTGAATTATCATAAAAAAGAATACACGCCATATCATTATCAATAGAAACCTGGCGACCAAAAAAGGATGTACCGACTTTATTACTGGAATATATCTCTGACCATCCATTATTAGTATAGTCATAAATGAAAATTGTCCCAGTGTCTGTGTCGGCATCAGATACGATAAGTTGATTCCCATCAAGGTCTATATCATCTCCTAGATTATAACCAGGTTTACTTATTACATTTGGATATCCCCAATCTACACCATTAAAGGTATAGATAAGAACGTTGCCCTCTGTGCCTCTAACGGCTAATTTTCCATCGGAGAGTACCATTCTTGGTGTAGTGCATCCAGGAGCATCCCAACAAGGCAGGAGTCCCACTCCTATCTGCTGGAAAAATGACCAACCACCATTAGAGCGCTTATAGATGTTTATCATTGATTCTCCTGAAAAAGCGCCGTTTCCATCAATAAGTCTACCCATAGTTGCAGCCCAATCACTATCAATTGTTGATAGGTATCCTAATTCTGTAAATCCGAATCCTGGATCAAGAATTTCATTTTGATCGCTATTCAATTGACTTTGAGACCATCCTTCTGTAGTATCACTCCATTCTGAAAATATTTCAACTCCCTCCGCTATTTTGGAAGCTTTAACTCTATAAGTATATTTATCAAAATCAAGATTTTGAATTACATCTAGGTATTTTCTAGAGCCTGAGGCAAATGATATTGTTTCATTTTTTGTGATGTTTTCAAGATAAAAAGAATCTACAGTGGCAATGAGTGAATAATCCCAAGTTACCTCTACGTGATTTTGAAATGTTCCTTGACTTGCTGTTAGGTTCTGTGGCACAGGTACTGTAGGGAAAGTTATTGATTCAGTACATGGAGTTGTACCATAATAAGATACTCCAGACCTTTTTGCAAATGCTCTTGCAGTATATTCATACACAGATCCTGGCACACCAGAGTAATCTTGATATGCATAACTGCCCTCATCATTGTTTAATAAAGTGTCCAAGATTATTCCATTCCGTAGAACTTCAAATCCACTTACTATATCTGACTCATAATCAAATTTAATCTGGCCAGAGCCAAAGATGTTGTTCTGCGCTACTTGTAGATTTAGAACACTGGCTATCACTGGATACATAATGGATTCCGTCGGTATCAGTTCCTCTATACCAGAAGTATACCGTCCTCCTTCTCGGATCACATAAGCTAATACGTAATATTCATGTAATGCTTCTGGCTTCCCAGAATAATCATTGTAATATGCGTTATTACCATTGACTAGTATGTCTCCAGGAGTCAATGGTGTATCACCAAATAACAGAGCACTACCACTGATATCTGCTATGAGTTCTTCATCTCTAAAGATCTCAAATCCATTTGCAGCTCCTTCTTGGTATTCCCAAGATAGATTTACATGATTGTCATTCGTTAAATTTTCCGAACATGCCTCAATTGTATTATCAATCGTTGCAGTCAGGTTGCTTACTTCTCCGACACCTTTATATACTTTCGTTACTACAACTGGATCAGAAATATTTGCTCCTTTAATCGCAGTTACTTCGTATTGATATGTAATGCCTGGTATTCCAGTGCTATCGTACCACATGAGAATCTCACCTGTTGGGACACTCGTCATAAATTGTCCATTCCTTCTCACTCTATAACTATCGTGAGTGTCTAGTGGATGTGACCATGATACTCGCATTTTGTTCATTTCGGCAAATGCTGTAACAGTCATGTTCTCAACTGGCAATATAGTGGGATAAACTCCGACGGCTGATGTTGGTTGAGAATATTCACGACCGGACACGCCATTCTGATATGCCTTTACTGTCCAGATGTATTGAATTCCTGGGAAACCACCTTGATCGATCCATTTAAATCCTTCACCCTTTTTTATTTCTCCAATGAGAGAATTGGCTCTATAGATTTGGAATCCGTCATAATTACCATTTTCTGGGGACCAGTTGATGACTACATTCATGTCTATTGGATTGGGAACAGCAGTGACAGCGGCAATAGGTGATACACCTTCTGTACTGCTCATTTCTGTGTATTCTACAAAATCCACGCTATTAGCTTCATCTTGCGATAAAACTAATGTTGAACTAATAGAAGTTTGGTATTCAGATGTCACATCGAAATCAACATTATTACCCGAGACAGATATTACTAGTTCTAAGCCTGCAATATTTGGTATATTTTCTAGGTAGTAATTCCCGGTCGCATCCGATGTTGTAAATCCATTGTATTGACCAGGCGTTACACCTAACCCTGAGTCTGCAACATTCTCATATGCGATATTCGCTGCTTCAATACCTACTCCAGAGTAGAAATTGGATATTCTACCTGATATACTTACTGAAGAAGGCATACTTCCATCGGTCAATACAAATTCAGACAAATTTCCATTATGCAATGAAGCTATTCTATATTCAATTGATGGATTTGTCGGTGCATTGTAGTCATAATATGCTCTTGCAGTTGCAGGCATAGTGTCTATTGCTTCTAGTCCTCTATATATGACAAATTCTGAAAGTTTCGCGGCTTCCCATGACCAGCATAATTTGATATGGCCAGGTATATTATGACTTCCTACAAATTCAGTTGGAAGAGGCTCTGAAGTGCTACCATCTAGTGGTTTGGCATTTATATCTAGACTTGCTGAATAATATCTAGTCCCTTCGATGTCAAGATATCCACGTAGACCATATTCGAAATCTGTACTGATATAGTCATCAAAGAAAGGGCTATAGACGGGATTTGAAATATAATCTTGATAATCATGTGAGGCTGCAGGGAATGTCGCTATTATGTCCTCAGGGCCATTGTTACTTATGTCTCTTCGAGTCAATTCATATCCTGTGTAATTGATATATTGTTGATTTTGGGGACCTGTAATTCGACTATTGTCTTCCCAAGTAAGATTGACTTTTCCTACTTCTTCAGTCTTCATAATATTACTAGGCCCTTCTATTATAGGGCACACTCTATCAAAGATGATAGACCCTAAATAGCGATCTTCTCCGACATCAGAAAACGTACTTACCTTAAAGGTATATGTAGAATTCGGTATTCCGTAAGTGTCCCATATTTGTGGTTCGCTAGCAATATTTGCCAGTGCACCAATGTTAACCTTTGTCAACACACCGATGTTGATGTATGTACTGTCATCACTTCCTGATACTTTTCGTTCAATTGTAATGCCATCATAAATAGCTTCATTATAAAAACCCGAAGAATAAACTGTATTGTCAATGATCAATGCTCTATCAGAACTTGGAGTGCTACTCATCTGAGGTATCCATAGGTTGTTAGATGTGATGAGGATATCTTGAATAGGGTATTGTGCAGATTCGTAAGAAGCACCATCTATTTTCTTATAAGTACGGATGCTGTATCCTGCCTCTATTCCAGGAACTGACAGATATTCATAATTATTAGAAGCATCAAAAGAGATTTCTCCAACTAAAATATTGTTTCTGTATACTCTGTATCCATCAAAGTTTAGAGAAGGATGATTTGCGCTAGACCAATCAAATAAGATTCTAGGGTCAAATGACTGAACATTTGGTGTAGCATTAATAGCACCTAACTGATAATCTAAACCTCCAACAGGTGTCAACTCTGGATAATCCGCTTCCTGTGTTCTCACAGCTGTTTTGATCAATCCATTTCCATATTGAAATGCTTCAAGTGTGTATGTGTAATCATAACCAGGTACTCCCGTAAGGTCTATAAAGCTATCAATCTCCATGGAAGAATCATTCCCTTCAAAGATCAAAACGCCATCTCTCTTCATTGTGAAAAATGTAGTGTCTGATCCAGTCGTAGGATATTCCCAATGTAAAACAACAAGATCTTCCGCATCTAACACTTCTGCATAAAACGTATCCAACAAAGTAGAAGTCACTTGTGAAATAACATCAGAAACATCTTCAAATAATAGTCCATTTACTTGAGGAATCGCACCATTCAGTTCAACGTCGATGCTCTCAGGATTGAAAATGCTTCCATTTTTATTTGCGATTATTTTGAATTCTTCTGCTAATCCATAGTAAAGGTCTTCAAAGATGAATTGTCCTTCGTAATTTGTACTTGTTTCACTAACTAATATTTCTGTAGAGACCCCTTGTATGAGACTGTCCTTGTATAGTGCAACTATAGTCTCATGGACAGGATATCCGCCTTCTGCAGTTTGTACCCTTCCTGATATAGAACCATTTGCTGCGATGTATCCATTATCAGAAACTATAATGATCTCATCTCCATCTCTTAGTATGGTCAAGGAATATTCTGATGCTGTGCCGTATATTGGTGATAAGTCATTGTAAAATGTTTCAGTTGGACTTAATACCTGAAGTTGAATCCCATTTCTAGAAATTTTGATGCCATCGCTATAATCAGATATATCATTCCACGTCAATGAGATTATATCTGAAGGATTACCATCCGATGCCATAAATCCAATATCAGCGGTAGAACCATCAGCACATAGTTGTGGATATGCTTGGTCTAGTGTATTATTATAAGTCTCGATACAATAATTATACGTGCTCGCGGCATCTATCGAAGAAATATCACTAATCTCATGAAGGTCGACATATGCCACTATTAGACTATCTTCAGTATATCCCTCACTCATGCTAGCAAACTGAACACCATCTCGATAGATCCTAAATTCTTCGGATAGTTGTGAGTGGTTTCTCCAAACAACCTGAATACTATCAGCAGAATTAACTTCAGAAATAGAAATCAATTCTGGTTCTTGGAATGGTAGTGTACTTCCTGTTTTGAAATCTTCACAAATCTTCACATTACTGAGTCTATTGTATACTCGTAAAACATAGATTCTAGTATGATCGTCACCAACTATGTGTCTATATGTGCCTGTGATTACATCAGGTGTGAGGGCAGCAGTTGTATATTCTTCTTCATATAGAGTATTATTAAATTGATCAACCAACTTGACTAGAACACCTGTGTCTTGAGGGACGCATAATTGTTTGTCAATAGCCCAATTCAAGTCAATGTATGCATCTGTCTCATTTTCAGATGCAGAGAAATAATCTTGACAATTTATACTCAAATCAAAAGTCCCATTGACACCACCTTTACCGTCAATTATAATGTAATATGTGCCAGCAGTTGCTCCATACGTTATAGTTTCATCTAGATTTTCATCTAATGATGATGATTTAAGACAAATACTTTCAGAGCATGTACTATCCATCAAGAATAGATCTAAATCTGCCGATAAGTTTGTCAATTCCAAGAATAATGTTTGGGCTTCGTTCAGAACAACTTCATAGACTTGTTCTGTCCCTGTGTATCCCGTATTGTCACAGTAATCTGATAGAAAACCAACACCATCGGTTGTGTTGCCACTGAGCTCTTCACCACAAGTAATGGGTGTGGAAAAATGACATTTTGTATCATATATTATTACATCCAGTATTATATTAGATGCACCAGTACTTATCTGGGTTCTGCTATCTACGATGATGTAATAATCTCCTGCGGGAACAGCTACTTGGAGTTTTTCTACTGGAGCATCTGTAGTGCTAGATCCTAGACATGTAGAAACATCACAATTATCATTAAAAACAAAGATATCAACCCCTGCAGTGATATTACTCAATGTCAAGTCTAAGACTTTAGGTTCTGACAATGTGATCTTATAGAAGTTTTCAGCACCTTCATATTTTTGTGCGCCTCCGCAGTATGAGCCTGATAAATTACTGTAAATAAGATCCTCATTGGAAATAGAGTCACATACAGTGCTGGACTCAATTCCCACACATCCGTAATATCTTGTTCTTGGTTCAAGAACACAAAAGTTTGTTGTTTCTGAATCCTGAAATCCAAAATCACCTCCACCTGAAGCTACATCTGTTCCATTGGCATATACAGTGTAATTTGCAGGAGAAGTAAGACCATCGCCGTTGGAATCATTTATAATGAAATCATAGCATCCTGGAAGTAAATTAATCTCTATCTCAATTGTCGAATTAGGAGTAATATTTGAATATGGCCCTTCTGAAGCGACCGTTCCTCCAGATGAATTAGTAATCAACCAACTAATATGTTCAGGGTAGTTGTCAAACTTAATACTGACAATCGTAGGAGTAAGTTCATGAATAATATTCTGGTGTGGAAGTTCTGTATAGCAATATATATCTTGTAAATTGACTACTTCAATAGTATCAATAAACGGAGGATCACAAAAATCAGTTACTATGACTTCATAAAGTCCAAAATCATCAGAAGTAAGATTTTCTTTCCCGTATAGCGGACTTGTTTCTCCCACTATTGTATTTTCGTCGAACTGCCATTGAAAGGTGAGTTCCGAAGTATCACCACGTTCTACATATAAATCTAGCTCTAAGTCCTGACCGATTTGCGGTTGATACTCTAAAGAATAATTGAGAATGGCATTGGTAATCGGGCTGCAGTCAGACCAATTAGAAGTAGGTCCATCCAATGAAAAGCCAATGAGCTCAGCGCCATCTAATTTGGGGCTATTTGGATTGCTATAATCTGGTAAATTAATGATTTCAGGATCTAGATTATTACCATCAGCTATTCCTTGATTGAATCTCAAATAATGTTTTAAATCAGAATTGAATGCTGTAATTTCCTTGTGTCTGTTAAGGTTTAATGAACCGTCCGTTTTGTATTCTTCCCAAATTCTCAATTCTTCTATTTCTCCTTGAAAAGGACTTAGTGCCATATCTCCTAAGGCATCAGGACTTGTAGCTTCTGAACCAATATAGTATTTGGATAATGCAGAATTTAAAGTATTAGGGCCAGCAATTTCATTGGCAGAAGATCTAACACCATCAATACTTAAATTCATAGTGTTATTACCTGGGTTTGTTCTAGCTGCAATATGATACCATTGATCAGTTGATAAGATTGTTGGGTGAACAACTTTATATAATTGCTGATTATTACCAATTAAAAAATGTACTACTTGCCCATTCTCATTAGTATATATTTGATTCGTGACGAGTGCATTGGGTCCAGTATTATTACTACCAGTAATAATGTTTTGTAATGCTACACCATCTTCGAATTTTATCCACATCTCTATGGTGTAATCATCGGTTGTAGGACTGGAAGTTTCAATTATTATATGATCATTTTCTCCGTCAAAGTTTAGCACTTCTCCTGTTCCTCTGACGATGATGTCTTTATGCTCACTGAAAATAGTGCAAATACCATCCAGAGTCTGTCCGAAGTAGTAATTACCAGCATCCGACGGTTGAACATTTGATATGATTAATGTAGGAGTCTCAACATCCGTAGTAGCATCACCAGTAATAGGAAGTCCATCTTTATACCATTGATAAGTTGCTGAAGGTGGTGCACCTGGGATCGATGAACTAAGTACCATGTCATCACCTATAACTTGCTCAACGAGTGTATTTATAGTAAATTCAGAATCAGTAAAATCAAATGGGCCACATGGCATCCAGTTGGATTCTGTTCCTTGCAATTCAAAATTAAATAATTGAGCGACTTCAGTATTGAAAGGGTCAGTGATCGAATTTACTATTGGGTTTGTATTATCTAGTCCTCCTGATCCTTCGTTAAATCTAAAGTAATGGATCAAATCAGTGTCATCAGTGGAGATTGACTCTTGATCTTTAGTATTGATCTGTTTGTTCCAAATTCTTAGTTCCTCTATCTCTCCATCAAATGAGAACGAGCCACAGGCTGAATTACCGACGAAAATTTCTGACCCATATTGCGCTGGATTCGAGAAATCATTCAAAACAGTAGTTTCGTCATCTACTCTAATTCCTATGTCATATGGGGAAAAAAAAATGGAAACGTAATACCAAACATGGGTTTCAATTTTAGCGGGGCTAATAACTTCATTATATCCAGATCCAGCTTGGTAGTATACATGTGTTAATTGCCCTTGATCGTTTACCTTCAGTTGTGCAGCACAAGGCACATCAGTGCCAAATCCATCTGCTTTGGCTAAAATACTTTGACCAGCGGGGTCACTGTCAAATCTCACCCAGGCTTCGATAGTGTAATATGAATCATTATTAGTACTAAATGACACATAATCATCAACACCATCAAACTTCAATACATTTTCAAAGTTAGTTGGTTGATATTCGGCTTCATAAGCACGGATGTCTGGATTTCCGACTCTTGTGGATCCCCAAAAGTCAGTATTAGAAGCACTTGTCAAGATCCCAGCGTCTACAGCAGCACTACTGCCAAGTAGATTGAGTCCATCATCTATAGTTCTTATGGTGTTATCAACACCAGTGAGATTGGCAATGTTTACGAAGTCGGGATCTACATTTCCATCAGTATTTGGACAAGAAATACAACCTGCTAATCCGCCTTCTACGATTGAGTTGGATACTGTAGCACTAGGACCCGAAATTTCATCTTCATTATTCCAAGAGATGGTATTGGTAGTCGTGGATGCATGTATGGATCCTGCCGGATTAACATAGACTTGTGCATCTATTGAAATGTTGAGGATGAAGCTCAAAAGGATAAATAATATGAGTCGAGCTATAGATTGTTGGACTATGGCTGGGGTGTTGGGGTTTTTCATAGTGGTAATGATATT
>CALKXE010000002.1 GCA_938003955.1 uncultured Saprospiraceae bacterium
AATATCAAATGCACTGTTAACCAACTTGTACTATGACTATTTTTCCTAACCTTTGACATCCCTTTTTGTTATCAAAGATAGTAATGAAATTTATCGCTCTGAAAGAGCGAGGATTTAAACCTAAAAAATGAGACCATTAAAAATGCTACTAATATAATTCCTAGTAATGCGCAAATAGTATAATTTGGATAGCCTTTCTTATCCTTCAATCCTATTCGGTTAGGAAAGTTCCTCGTCAAAAGTAGAATTTCATCTTTTATTTCTTCATTATTAGTTTTATTGATTTCAGTGGTTCTTGAACAAGCTTCTGGTGTCATTTGCCCTAAATTCCTAATTGATTCAATATCTTTAAGACGCCAACCATTGAATTTATTATTCGCATAAACTAAATAATCGCTATTATGATTGCTGAAGTGATTATCACACGAGTTTCCTCCGATTAACAATTCTAGTTGTTCTTGATTTTTTCCTTTCCACTTTTCAACTACTCTAAAAGTTACCTTAGTAATATTTAAATCTCTGCTGTTTGAGTTTTTCAATATTTCAGACTTAATAACTTTTCCTAAAAATATTTCGTCGGCCGATTCAATCGCTGTTTCAAACTCTTTAGTAACACAAGTGCAAGCGGAAAAATAATTCCACATGGTTACACAAAATATAAAGACAATTAACTTCTTTAGCATTGAATTCACTTTTTCATTTTGCCTATCAGAGAATTGAAGATTGAAACACTATTGTTTTTATTCGCTCTATAATTATCACTAAATTACCTATAAACGCACCTCTTTTTTATAAAATTTCCCACTTTTCCTTTTTCCATAGTGCAAAACTAAAACATTATCTCTACCATAGTTTTCACCAAATACTCCCTAATAACCATCAATCTAATCACTTTCTCAGCCAAAGGATCTCACCAAAGACAAATAACACAACAATTTATCAACTAAAATAAATAAAGCCAACATAACTCCCTATCTTGATTTTCATAAAATAATATCAAATGAAATCCACAATAAAAACCAAATACAATCTTACAACTGCAACTACACTTGTAACTCTATTACTTATTACTGTAATTTCATGTAATCAAATAGAGTCCACTACCCCACCTCAAGGCCCAGATAAAGCCCCAGAATCATGGATGTATAATCAACGAGCATTTCCCAACGGAATCAACAGAGATGCCAAAGCACTCGCCATCAAACAATACAATACGATGGCTAAGTCCACTGATTCTAGATTCGATAAGGAATGGAAACCAGTGGGTCCTGTGAACATCGGAGGAAGAATCACTGATATATCACTTCATCCAACTGACAAAGACATAATGTATGCTGGCTCAGCCGTCGGTGGTGTTTGGAAATCAACCGATAGAGGCTATGAATGGGAACTCATCTTCGAAGAACAAGGTGGTATGTCCATCGGGAATATAGAAGTATCTAGCAATGACCCAAACATTATATATGTAGGAACTGGAGAAGCTAATGGTTCTGCAACTTCTGGAGCTTTCTTTGGAAACGGGATGTACAAATCTATAGATGCAGGTGCTACATGGGAAAACATTGGTCTTCCCTACTCTGATCATATAGGAAGGATATTAGTACATCCAGAAGATAGTGATGTGGTCTATGTCGCTGTAGCCGGAAAACTATATGGTAAGAATATCGAACGAGGAGTCTATAAAACAACTAACGGAGGTACATCATGGGAACAAGCGTTATTCATATCTGACTCTACAGCAGTGATCGATATCAGCATGAGTCCGCTAGAGCCGGATGTATTATTCGCCGCAACATGGGAAAGAACAAGATTTGCTATAGGTAGAACATATGGTGGAGTCACTTCTGGGATACATAGATCAAAGGATGGCGGAGCGACTTGGGAATTAATGTCGAATGGATTACCAGAACCCAATGTATCGACAGGAAGAATTGGTGTGTCCGTATCAGCATCTGATCCTAACACTGTATATGCAAGTTATACTAGTAATCCAATAACAAATAACTTTTCGGCCGTATATTCTTCTTCCGACCAAGGAGAAACATGGACAGAACAAAATGGAGAAGAATTATTTAATATATATGCATCATTTGGATGGTACTTTGGTAATGTACGAGTCAACCCAATCAATCCCGATGAAGCATATCTGATGGGACTGAATACCTATCAAACAAGGGACGGTGGGGCCACTTGGAATCAATGGACATCTGGAGTCCATGTAGACCAACATGGTATGGAATTCCATTCCACAGATCCCGACTTCATTGTCATAGGTAACGATGGCGGAATATACATCACAGAAGATGCCGGACTTACATTCCGACATGTAGAAACCATAGCCAACAATCAACTTTATGAAGGTGTGATCCACCCCACGCTGCCAGATACATATTTCGGTGGTGCTCAAGACAATGGAACATTAATGACTACTGCCAACGGAGAGGCAGGATATCAAAGAATCAGTGGTGGAGATGGGTTCACGATTAAGTTCGATTACATAAACCCTGAATTACATTACGTAACGAGCCAATTCGGTGGCATCAATAGAAGAACAACACTAGTGCCTTATCAAAATACATATATAAGACCCGATATTGATTTAGTAAGTCGACTCAATTGGAATACACCATTCGTTACTATCCCAAATGAAGAGAATGGGATTTTATATGGCGGAGAGCACTTACTTTACTCGTCTGATGCAGGAGATAACTGGGAGATCATAAGCCCTGACCTTACGAATGGGCCATATGGCAGTGTTACTAGTTTTGGTACCATATCCGCAATTGCAATCTCAGAAATAAATCAAGATGTAATAGTAGTAGGAACTGATGATGGAAACGTACAAATCACTACAGATCGAGGTCTAGAATGGACCAAAATATCTGACAACTTACCAGTACTTTCTGTCTCTAGTGTAGCGACTGACCCTAATGATGAAGCGACTTTATATGTAACGTATTCTGGATATAGATTTAACAATTACCTTCCTCACGTACTGAGGTCATCTGACTATGGTGATACATGGACAGATATAGGAACTAGTCTTCCTGAATCGCCTATCAATGAGATAGTAATAGATCCTACTTTGCCCGATTATTACTATATAGCGTCCGACGAAAGTGTCTATTTCACTCCTGATGGTGGAGAATCGTGGGAGATATTAGGTGATGCATTACCGCCGACCGTATTTGCAGATCTGGATCTTCATGATGAGAATCGAGAACTCTTAGCTGCTTCTTATGGTAGATCTATGCTTACGTATGACCTACCGTCAGAGCCTATTTCAGCTACAGCAAATGAAGTAACCAAATCAATAAACATATATCCTAATCCAACTTCTGACTATATCAATATCGAATTATTGGACGACTATACTCTTATCGAAATAACGCTATTGGACATCTCGGGTAGAGTCATAAAGCAAGTCTCAATTAATGATAAAAAAATCGACATTTCCTCTTTGGCAAAAGGTAATTATATCCTAAGAGTAGTTACAGAAAACGGCATTAGTTCAAAACAGATTTCTAAAATTTGATGCGAGATCATTGGTATTAGACATATAAATCTAAAATCAAAAATAAACCAAAAATCACACTGGCGACTCCATTGGTTGTGAAGAAAGCCATATTTACTTTTGAGAGATCATTCGCTTTCACAAGGGTATGTTGATATATCAACAACCCAATAAATATGGCCGCTCCCACAAAATGTAAGACTCCAATATTAGTGTATTCTATCGAAACATAATATGCAGCTAGTGAAATCATACTCGCAGTAACGATGTGAAACACTGTACTTAAAATCAAAGCCTTATCCTTCCCTAACCATACAGGTGTAGAATGGAGGTCTAGAGATTTATCAAATTCAAAATCCTGCAATGCATAGATAATATCAAATCCAGCAACCCAAAACAGAACTGCAGTTCCTAATAATACTGGCACTAGACCAAACTCCCCTGTCACAGCCATATACGCTCCTACTGGCGCCAAAGCCAATCCAAGACCAAGAACCATATGACAGAGTGCGGTAAACCTCTTCGTGAAACTATAGCCTAAGGTAATAACCAATGCCACCGGGCTCAAATAAAAGCAGATTGTATTGATAAAATAGGTAGTTATAACGAGTGCCGCACAATTAAATATCACAAACCAAAGAACTGACTTTTCTGGTATTATCCCAGCTGGGATCTCTCTCACTGCAGTCCTTGGATTCTTACCATCTATATCTCTGTCTTGCCATCTATTGAATGCCATAGCAGCATTTCTAGCAAAGACCATACAAAGAACAACAAGCCCCAATATCTTCCAATCAAAGGAAAACCCTTGTTTATTTACACCGAGAAAATAGCCCACCATAGCAAACGGTAGCGCAAAAATAGTGTGTGAAAATTTTACAAGGTTTAAATAGTTCTTCATTTCTCAAATAAACTGATGGAAAGTTTTTAAGTTCGACAAAAGTAACGAAAAATGGGAATTGATAATTGATAATTGATAATTGATAATTGATAATTTGTCATGGCTCGGGCAGATATGATATCATAACACCAAAATATCAGATCTATATCCAGTTAATTTACCATCTTTCTTTTTAAAAGAGAAAGATGGAAGAATGAGTTCAACACAACTAATCCACACACCATTTCCAAATTAAAACCTATCTTAGTACTTTACTTATGCAAGCCAAAGACTGCTAACAATATCTAAAATTCTTATGAGGTTCTTTTTTCTATTTCTGATTCTATTACCACTAGATATATTATGCCAATCGAGTATAATTCAAGTGATAGATCAATCTTTAAACGAACCCCTAATTGGCGCAACCGTCCAGTATACAGGCGGAAGCACAGTCACTGACTTGGATGGTAAATTTGAATACCTTCCAGATCGTTATCCAGATGAAATTACAATTACTTTTATAGGATATAATGACAAGTCTCTTTTTGTAGACTCATATGAAGACACACCAAAAAAGATCTATTTATCAGACAACCTAGTACTGGAGACAATGACGGTCACCGCATCAAAGTATGAGCGCAGATTGAGCGAATCTACAGTATCCGTAGATGTACTTAAACCAGAACTGATAGCAAATACAAATGCAATCACAATAGATGATGCACTGGATAAAGTCTCAGGCGTACAAATGGTCGATGGACAAGCCAATATTCGTGGAGGTAGCGGTTATTCCTATGGAGCGGGCTCGAGAGTAATGTTATTAGTAGATGATATGCCAGCATTACAGACGGATGCAGGGTTTCCTAATTGGGGAGATATGCCAGTTGAGAATATAGATCAAGTAGAGATTGTGAAGGGCGCGTCTTCCAGTCTTTATGGGTCTGCAGCACTGAATGGCATCATAAACATAAGGACAGGCACGCCGACTAATGTGCCTCAAACAAAAATCACAACGGCCTACACTCTATTTGATAACTATCAGGACTCTACTAAAAACTGGTCTGGAGACACCGCACGATATTCATATATGCTGAGTGCAGTCCATAAACAGAAATTCGGCAAATTGGATGTTGTTGGTAATGCATTCTACTATAAAGAAGAAAGTTATTTAAACGACAATTTTGACGATAGATTTAGGCTAGGTCTAAAGCTAAAATATAGAATATCTGACAAGGCATTTATAGGCCTAAACACACTAGTAAATAAAGGACAAGACAGTGATTATTTCATCTGGGAGAATGGTGATGGTAGAGCTGTGAATGCATTCCCAGGCAGTGTAGCGGAGAGTGAAGTTTTGCGATATTTTATTGATCCTTCTTTTACAATCGAAGACAATTATGATAATAATCATAGATTTCTTACTAGATATCATAGAATAGAAAATAACAACAGTGGAAATCAGTCCAACTTCTCAACCACTCGATATGGAGAATATCAGTTTCAAAGAAATCTAGATTCACTCGACATCTTACTTACGACTGGACTTGTAGGCTCTCTCTCTTCGACAGATGCTGAGCTATTTGGAGATACTACATTCACAACTAAAGTCTTTGCATACTATGCTCAATTAGAGAAGAAACTGGGCAAGTTAAATTTATCAGCTGGACTGAGATATGAATATAATGAGCAAAACACGCCCGAGGAGTTTAATGGACTGACTATCCCAGATGGTAAAATATCAGGTGGAAGATGGATTGGTCGACTTGGTGCAAGTTATGAATACATGGAATACAGTTCCATAAGAGCATCGTGGGGACAAGGATATAGATTTCCGACCATTACTGAGAGATTTATCACCACTAGGTTTGGTATCTTTCAAATAGAAGCAAATCCCGATTTGATTCCGGAAGCAGGATGGACCGCGGAAATTGGTATAAAACAAGGATTCAAAATTGGTGGATTCAAAGGATTTGTTGATGGAGCCATTTTTACTAGTGCATATCAAGATATGATGGAATTCACATTTGGTTTCCAAGGTTTCAATCCAACTTTCACTTCCAAAAACGTAGGTGACACAAAAATCAATGGCTTAGAAGTTAGTCTTTTAGGAACTGTAGATATAGGTCCATTATCCATAAGTGGCTTTGGTGGATACACCTATATAAATCCAACTTACACAAACTTTGAAAACAATGATAGTCTTCAGAATGGACTTTCTGCAGATGTCAATGTACTAAAATATAGATCTAAACACAATGGTAAGCTTGACCTTCAAACAGACTATAAAAATTTCTCTTTTGGAGTGTCATATATTAAGTCAAGTCATGTTATAAATATTGATGCTGTGCTAGAAGGTAGAGGATTTGAGTTTGCAGAATTCCCTGACATTCTAGGCGTTAAAGATTACCGTGAACGCAACAACAGTGGTTGGGATCGATGGGATGTAAGAGCATCATATAAATATCGAGGATTCAAATTCAGCTTCCTAATTGCTAACTTAGCCAATAGAGAATATACACTAAGGCCGGCATTACTTGAAGCGCCAAGAAGCTTTACGCTTAGGTTGGATTATGTAATTGACTGGAAAAATACGTCTACATACTAAAAACAGAACGTAGCGAACAAAATCAACAGTGTAAAACGTTACTTCAAAACAAAACAGATAAAAAATGAAATCTAGATTAATATACATTCTATTCGGTGGCTTACTATTTATAGTCGCATCGTGTCAATCTAAGAATAAACCTTCGGCTCCAATAGAAACAGATAAAGAAGTATCAATACTTGGTTCAGACAATGACGAAATCGTAATAGAAGAAATCATAGAAGAACCATCCATAACTGAAGACATAATTGTTGATGCCATGGAAGAAACTAATCCCCGGAATGTAGAGAACAAAATAGAATCAAGCACTAAATCTAACGCGCCAAAACCTCTAGACACAAAGGCAAAAGATGTTGTTGAAACTGTAAAGAAGACCACTTCAAAGACTGTAACCAAGCCAAAAGTGACGAAACCAGAAACAAACATATCTACACCTAAACCCACCAATACTAATACTAAACCGACTAAACCTGCTACCGATCCTATCATCAAAACGGATAAAGTAAAAGAGGTTATTGAGGACAAAGCTAAAGAAACAGTCGACACAAAACCAGAGAAACCAATCAAAGTAGATGTGCCTATTGGCTACCCAAACCATAAACTATTTGATGGTTTTCTAAGGAAATATGTTTCTAATACTGGCAATGTAAATTATGCAGGAATCAAGAAGAATGAAGCATCACTTGATGCCTACTTAACTACACTTGAAAACACAAAATTTAATACCACTTGGTCTCGAGAAGACAAGCTAGCCTTTTGGATCAATGCTTATAATGCATATACAATCAAACTCATATTGAATAGCTATCCTGTAGCGAAAATCACAGATCTACATGGCGGAAAACCATGGGACCATAAATGGATTAAGTTAACAGGAAAAACGCTCTCCCTAAACAATATTGAGAATGACATCATCAGGCCTGAGTTTAAAGAACCAAGGATACACTTTGCTGTGAATTGTGCAGCTAAGTCTTGTCCTCCATTGCTAAATGCAGCCTACACAGCTGGCAATCTAGATTCAAAACTTGAAAGTCAAACAAAGAAATTTGTAAACAACTCAGCCTTCAATACTTTAGGAAAAAGCGAAATTACTATCTCAAAGATATTTGACTGGTACGGCGAAGATTTTGGTGATGTAACTTCATACATTGCTAGATATGCAGATACTGCTGTAAAGCCAAAAGCAAAAATTAAATTCAAAGAATACGATTGGAATTTGAATGGGAAGTAGGGAAAATGGAAACAAATATGTCTGGCACCTCCAAGATGTATGACATTCATTTTTCCATGAATATAAAGTGGATCTAAGGAGTCGTATAGCTTGATTTGGCTGCGCCAAGACTTCTTTCGGCTTACAATGAATTAAAAGCGACATTAGCGATGGTGCCTAAAATAATTAACACCTCACTTCTCCCACTTATTCAACTTAAAGAGATATTCATCGACATCTTTCACTATTCCTCGCATACCTAGTTCTATAACATTCAAGTCAGTGATCTTACCTTCAGAGATATTGAACGTGAGCATAGTACGCATCTTATGAAAACCATGGTGCCCATAAGCCCCAGGGTTCATATGAATTAAGTTATTTGTTTTATCTCTGGATACTTTCAGAATATGCGAATGACCACAGATATACAAATCAGGTTTGTGTTCTTTGATAAGATCTTTCACCCTTGTTTTATATCTACCAGGGTAACCGCCGATATGTGTCATTAGTACTTTTATACCCTCGACTTCAAATACTTGATTTAAAGGATGGACTTCTCTGGTCTCTACGGTATCAATATTTCCATAGACCGCTCTAAATACCGGTGTTTTCTCTATAATTGGCGCAATAGATTCTAGTTTGCCGATGTCTCCAGCATGCCAGATTTCATCTTTACCATTTAAGTTTTTCAATATATCTTCTCCGATATAGCTATGGTTATCTGATATAAGTGCGATTGATTTCATGCATTAAAAATTTTATTTAGATAAGAAAACTGACACTTTTAATCTATTCCTCGGGCCTCTAAAGCTCAGTCACGGAGTTTCATTATTAGTGTTTTAGTACTATTTTTCCAAACTGAGCACCAGCCTCCATTCTTTCAAAAGCCAGTCTCCCCTCTTCTAATGAGAATACTTGATCGACAATAGGCTTGATTTTATGATCAGTTACGAATGCTAACATATCTCTAAAGTCTTGATCACTCCCCATCGTAGAACCCAAAATAGATATCTGCCTCCAGAACAACAACTGAGGATTAAGATTTTGGTATTTCCCAAGAGTAGCTCCATAGAAACCTATCCTAGCCCCTGGCTTACAGATCTTAATCAGATGTTGGAATGACTCGCCGCCTGCACTGTCAATGATTACATCAAAATCCGTTTCTACATCTTTATACCATGATTCATTCTTATAATTGTATCCACCTTTGGCACCCATTGAAATAGCTTTTGATATCTTTTCCTCAGATCCACTGGTAACGTACACATCACACCCTAGAGCTACTGCAAACTGAACAGCAAACAAAGCTACTCCTCCGCCTGTTCCCGTAACGAGCACCTTATCTCTAGATTTGGCTTGACATCGTGACATTAAGACTCTATAGGCCGTAAGCCCAGCCAAAGGCAATGCAGCCGCTTCTTCAATACTTAGATGATCCGGCTTATCATATATATTTTCATTGGCAATCGATATATACTCTGCAAATGTTCCATCAGTAGGCATGCCCAGCACCTCAAAATCATCAGACTGAACAGCTTCATTCTCTCCCCAAGCAAGGCTAGGGTTAATAATAACGTTTCTACCATCTAGTTCTCCCACACCATCAGAGCCTAAGATTGCTCCTTCTTTGATTCCCGGGTACATTCCTTTCGTTATCCAAATATCTCTATGATTAAGAGCTGATGCTAACAATTTTACGATTGAATGTCCTACTGATGCAATAGGCTTGTCTGCATCCATCAGATTCACTGGACTTCCTATCTTTCCTATGGTCAATGCCTTCATATCATTTCTATTATAAGCATAAAGATATTAATTGAAAATTACTTCGTTATAATAATTCACATTACAATTAAACATTATATGTTATCTTCACTTTGAAGTAATGTAAAAACTCCGAATCATACCTAGCTGTAAGGCTTATAGCAATTGACAAAGCTCATTTTTCTTTTCATAGCATTATATATCGGAGGAAAAATAGCTACTGTCCAATTGCTACAATGTTTGCAGTAATAGGTGATGCGCGAGCTTTTAACTACTTCATCACCAAATACTTAATGAATGAATAGTTCCCTTATCATATTATCAATCATAATCGTTTTCTTAATCGTACTTGCTGTAGTGTATGCTTCGATGCGTAATGCGACAGCCGAAAAAGATAATACCATAAAACGACTTGAAGATCAGATAACATTTGTGACAGGAGAGCTCAATCAAGAGCGGAACTTACTTGCTGAATCAAAACAAAATATCAATGAGTTATCAAAAGACAACTCTACCCTCTCAGCCAACCTATATAACCTCCAAGAACGATATCAAGAGGTATTATTAGATGAAAAAGGCAAGCAAGAAAAGTTTGAACTCCTTGCTAATAGAATTCTGGACGAAAAGACAAAACGATTTGACGAGCAGCACAAAGAAGGAATCAAGGAAATATTAAATCCGCTAAAAGAAAGAATAAATAGATTCGAAGAGAAAGTCGATCTAACCAATAAAGAAACGATATCTCGACACTCCGCCCTGAATGCTCAACTCAATCATCTCAAAGAGCTCAACAATCAGATTACAAAGGAAACAACTAACTTAACCAAAGCATTAAAAGGTGATAATAAAACACAAGGGAACTGGGGTGAGATAATCTTAGAATCTATACTCCAAAAATCAGGTCTTGTAAAAGATAGAGAGTATGTAGTCCAACCCACATTTAGAAATGAACATGGAAAAATGATCAGACCAGATGTGGTCATCAATCTTCCAGACAATAAAAAGATCATTATTGATTCTAAGGTGAGTCTAAAGGCTTATGACAGCTTCCTGTCAAGTGACGATGACCTGGATCAAAAAACGGCATTAAAGGCACTCTCATTATCCGTAAAGACACATATCGATGGCCTTTCTGCCAAGAACTATCATGAGGTCTATAATATTGACAGTCCAGACTTCGTCTTGATGTTCATTCCGATCGACACCGCTTTTGCAGCAGCCTTATCACACAACCCGGATTTGTATAATTATGCCTTTGATAAGAATATAGTAATAGTCACTTCATCTACTCTACTCGCCACATTAAAAACAGTAGACTCAATGTGGAAAAATGAAAAACAGCAAAAAAATGCATTAGAAATTGCTGAAGAAGCGGGAAAGATGTACGATAAGTTTACCAACCTAGTTGAGGATTTCGTCAAAATAGGAGAACGATTAGATATGACTAAGAATGTCTATGAAGAATCAATGAAGAAATTATCTACAGGAAAAGGCAGTCTTATATCAAAAGCTGAAAAAATGAAGTCATTAGGTGCTAAAGCTAATAAAAGTATCCGTCAATCATTAATCGATCGATCAGCAGAATGAGGCCTTTTTAAAATCTCTTAACATGCCACTTCTTGCTTCTCAGATACCAATAAACTACTGCAGTGATACCTATCCAATAGAAGACTTCTACACCCCAAGCCCAATGCAAGCTAAGATTCATGTACTTGATTACAATTACTGAATAAACAATATAAAACACAACAAACAAGGATTGAATCCATAAAGCTGTTTTAGTGTGCCCTGTACCCGTAAGTGCATTCATAAAAGTAGACCCAATCGAAAATATAGCTAGAATCAGTACTAATAACGGAAGCAATGATTTCGCCTCATTAACCAATGACATATCTTCCCCTCCAAATAAAGGGTAGAGGAAAAATTCTGGAAAAATAGCTACCGGCACAGCCAAGATCAAAGTAGAAAACAAATTCAACTTCGCTGTTTTGAAGGCTATTGGGATAACTGCTTGTCTTTTCTTATTGCCTATAAAATTACTAACAAGTGTATTGATACCCGCTGAATACCCCCAGCATGGAATCGATAGAATCAGATAGATATTCCTGATCAAATTGGAAATTTCTAATGGACGACTGCCCATATTTTCTATTAAAGTAAAAAATATAAACCATGATCCTAAACCTACTATCGACTGCCAAACTATAGGTGCTGAGATATCATAAGTCTGCTTGATTAATGGAACATTAAATTTCTCAAATCCTGTAATCTTATACGCCTTGTTCGTTTTATCAAAAAGCATGTAAAGGACAAATGCCCCGAATGCAACAACCTCGGCTAATGTAGAAGCTAATCCAGCGCCTGCGATGCCCATAGGCTCGAATCCAAACTTACCATAGATGAACACATAGTTGAGCACAATATTGACAACAATCAAAATAATGGTATCATAGATGATAATCCTCGTCTTGGCAACTCCAGTATAAAAGGCAACAAACGATACGCCTATATAACTAAAGAACACTCCAAAACTTCTAGGAATTATATACTCTAAGCACTTCTCATATATGACTGGATTGTCTATGAATAGACTAAAGAACCATGCTGAACCAAAATACAAAAAGAGAAAAATAGCAATCGCCATTGCCAATTCAAACATGACGAGCGCTTTAAAATAATCACCAGCTGCGGCATAATCACGTTCTCCGTGTCTACGAGCTATTAATATCTGCCCACCTCTAGAGAAACCGTACCCTATTGATGCGATAAGTAGGTAAAATACGCCAACCAAGCCTACAGCTGCGAAATCTACTTCACTTACGTGATATAAAAATACATTATCACATAATACTATAATATTCTGCGCAGCACTGCCCAGCATAATGGGGACAGAGATTGCAAGTATTTGTTTGTAAGAGGTGTTTAGCCGCATTGTAGTCTGCTCGATACTTATTCTAAAACAATAAATTCAATTTAAAATATAAAGGTAAAAGTAAGTTAGTCAAAATAACTTACTGAGGGCCGTCATACCTTTCAATTGATTCCAATATTTTCTGCCTTCTATTTTCTGGGCTAGGATGCGATGATTGAAATTCTGGAGTTTTTGCTCCACCACTTGCTTCTTCGAGTATATCCATAACACCAATCAAATTCTTTGCATCATATCCAGCTTCTAACATCAGCCTAACTCCAAAATCATCAGATTCTAACTCTTGATCTCTACCGTAACTCATGCTACTGTAATTCCCAACGACGCTAGCCACTTGTGCGACAGAACCGTTACCACCAGAGCCTATCATTACACTCTGTATTAATCCCTGGATAAATCCTTGACTTGCCATACGTTCAGCTCCATGCCTGTGTATTACATGACCAATTTCATGACCTAATACACCAGCCAATTGATCTTCATTTTCGAATTTTGCATATAGTGCTGCGGTAATAAATACTTGACCTCCGGGCAATGCAAATGCATTTACCGTACGATCGTCCCGTAACAAATGAAACTCGAATGGATATTGAGATCGCCTAACGATGCTATTGTTCACCAATCGTTTACCAACTCCAGCAACTTGTTCTCTTGCTCTTTCGTCAGGATGTAATCCTCCATGCTGTTGAGCCATCTGAGGTCTAGATTGTAAACCTATAGCTACTTCCTCTTCAGTAGTCCATTGAACGCGTTGTTCTTCACCAGTAATAGGATTCTTTTGTGTATTTGTATAAAATTTAAATGCTTGAAAAGCTGCCATTGCTAGCCCGATAATCAGCATTAATTTGAATCTACTTGTTCCTCCTCCTCTACCTTGTCGACTGTATGGATCTCCAGTACCGCCATAATATCTTCCGTTTGCCATAGTTATCTATTTCCGCTTATTTTAAAATATAAAATTAGAAATAATTCCAATTACCGTAACTGCAAAAGCTGCTCTTATAGAATAATCTATATCTGGAATCATTTTCACTACAAAACAATAAATAACTACTGGTATGCACATAATAGCAACCAATGCAATCATTGCTGCAACTGAAAATCCAATTGCTTGCAGATATCCTGCCATCGGCATTCCTCCACCCGCTCCTTCTAATATTAAAAACATAAAAGCAGCAATCATGAATATAAGCATTGCCCAGCTACTTTTGTCCATTCTAAAATCCATAATATATATTTTCGTTTCTTTTAGTTAAGTGCATATGTTCCACCAACATCACCAACGGGTATACAACCTTGGTAAGGTCCTGGTACTGGCAAATATACTAAAGCTTGAGTAGCTCCAACCTCTGATGTAAAAAAACCTGCAGCAACCATTCCTTTTATTTGGGAAAATAACTGTTGATCATCGCCATCATAAGCTTTGGCATCGTCCGCAGTTTGTTGTATTACTGCATCCATTTCGTCGGGACTCAATTTAACAAACTTCTTTTTATACTTAGACTGAGACAATTCATTAAAGACACTAATTCCTTCTTTAATTTTATTCTTTTCTTCATCATTAAAATTAAAAGAAACAGCTTCGTCCAGGTATCTGTGCACAAGTGCATCTTTAGCTCCAGGTGTATCCGTCTTAGGTATTATCCTTTCAGACACCTCGGCAAGCATGTCTATCTCATCTTGTGAGAAGAAGGAAGGCTTCCAACCATCACTAGTGTCTGCTTTACAACCATTCAATACAGCTATCGAAGTTCCTCCGACTAATCCATAGCCTAAAAATATCGCTGATGCTTTTAATATATCTCTTCTTTCCATTACATTTCTTTTGTTTGATTCAATAACAACAATACCCACTACCCGTTTTTCTTTAGATCATTTACAGCATGTTCTACTGCTCGAGCTGTTAATGCCATATAAGTCAATGATGGATTTACACAAGCCGCACTTGTCATTGCAGCTCCATCAGTAACATATACATTGGTCGCTGCATGTACTTGATTATTTCCATTCAGTACAGATGTCTTAGGATCTCTACCCATTCTCGCAGTCCCCATTTCGTGAATTCCAAGACCTGGATTACAACCACTATCGTATTCTTCCACATCCTTGAGTCCGGCTCTTTCTAACATTTCAGCTGCGGCCGACATCATTTCTTTTCTCATCGCATATTCATTGTCTTTCCACTCTGCATCCATTGTAAGTGTAGGGAGACCATGTATGTCTTTTACATCTTCATTTAAGTAGATACGGTTTTCATGGTATGGCAGACATTCTCCAAATCCCATCAATCCCATAGACCAATCTCCTGGACTATTTGTGATTGCATTCTTATAATCAGCTCCAAAATCAGCTTCAGCAACATTCTGCCACCATCCTGCTCTAGATCCACCTCCCTGATAACCAAAACCTCTCAGATAATCTTTTCGTTTTGTTTTATCATTTAAATTTTGAAATCTAGGAACATAAATACCATTTGGTCTACGCCCTTTATAGTATTGATCAGCAAACTTCTCAGACTTTCCACTTGCGCCTAACTTGAAGTGATGATCCATTACATTGTGGCCTAACTCACCACTGTCATTTCCAAAACCATTCGGAAACCGCTCTGACTTACTATTCATCATGATCCAAGTAGATCCGAAAGATGATGCGCATAGGAAAATTACTTTTGCAAAATATTCCTTGATCTCTCCTGATTCTGCATCTTTAATTCTTACGCCTTTTGCTTTTTGCGTTTTATCATCATAGATCAATTCCATTACGATAGACCATGGTCGTATCGTTAGATTCCCCGTAGCTTCTGCCGCGGGAAGCGTTGATGAATTACTACTAAAGTATGCACCATAAGGACAACCTCTCATACATCTATTCCTAGATTGACATGAACCTCTGGTTCCTATAGGCTCAGTAAGATTAGCAGCTCTGCCGATCATCATCATACGATCATTGTAATTTTCCTTTATCCGTTCTGCTACTTCTTTTTCTATACAGTTAAGCTCCATTGGTTTTTGGAATATTCCATCAGGTAGATGAGGCAATCCAGCTTTCCTTCCACTTACACCAATAAACTTTTCTACCTTATCATACCAAGGTGCTATATCTTTATATCTAATAGGCCAATCTACAGCAACACCCTCTTTAGCATTGGCTTCAAAATCAAGATCACTCCATCTATATGATTGTCTACCCCATAGAAGTGAACGACCTCCTACTTGATAAGACCTGATCCAATCGAATGGTTTCTCTTCCGTATATGGATGCTCTGTATCTTTTGGCCATTGATGAATATATGCCCTGTTAGTCGTATATCCAGTACGATTATTCTTTTCATAATCCTTAAGCTCTTCTTTGGTTAGTTTCCCCCTATTTTTCATTTCCCAATCATCTAGATTGGCAGTAGGATAATCACCATGTTTGACCATACGTCCTCTTTCGAGTACCATCGTCTTCATGCCTTTTTCGCATAGCTCTTTGGCAGCCCAGCCACCACTAATACCTGAACCAACGACAATTGCATCATAGGTTACCTCATCTTCTCCATTAGTGTTAAAATACATATCTATTTAAGGTTTTTGCAAGTAAAAGAAGCATGATGCTACTGGTACTTATATTTTATATTTACTTTAATAAAGCTGTGAAAGCCATATTGTATATTTTTCGAAATCTACTTATTTTATGTCACTTAAGTATCTCCAACTTGCCCCATGAACATTTTCATCTCAAGTCACACTCAAAATCTTCGGAAGTTAAAGTTCATAGAAGATTATTTATGCATAATTAAAATAAATAGTGCCCCATGAACATTTTTATATCTAAGGCAACACCCAAACTTCAGAAATTAAAGTTCATGCAAAATTTGTTATACATAATCCTTTAGATATCCCCCATGAACATTTTCATCTCAAGTCACACTCAAAATCTTCGGAAGTTAAAGTTCATAGAAGATTATTTATGCATAATTAAAATAAATAGTGCCCCATGAACATTTTCATATCTAAGGCAACACCCAAACTTCAGAAATTAAAGTTCATAGAAGATTATTTATGCATAATTAAAATAAATAGTGCCACATGAACATTTTCATATATCACATATCTTAACTCCTTCTCTTAGTGACTCCAATGGATCTTGACGCGTAGGGATAAACTCCTGAGCTACATACCCATCAAACCCGCCTTCATGGATTGCTCGCATTATGGCTTTATAGTTTAGTTCTTGCGTTTCATTAATTTCATTCCTGCCTGGTACTCCGCCTGTATGAAAGTGAGAAATATAAGTTTTATTCTTTTTGATCGTATCAATCACATTACCTTCCATGACCTGCATATGATAGATGTCGTACAATAGTTTAAATTCAGTGGACCCAAGTTTACGAGCAAGATTAACACCCCACTCCGTATGATCGCACATATAATCTACATGTCCACCACTTTTACTATTTAGTAATTCCATTACTATTTTCACATTGTACCTCTCTGCAATTTTCATAATTGGATCTAGACCAACTGCACAGTTTTCTAATCCTAGTTCGTCAGACATTCCATTCCTATTTCCTGAGAAGCATATGATCTGTGAAATACCCTTATCGGCAGCTCTTGGAATTAGATCAGTATAGTCCGCTAATAACTTTGCATGATTATTCAGATCATTAAATCCTTTTTCTATTCCTAGTTCACTCCCGTTTGAAATAGCACAAGTAAGTCCACGCTTTATCATTATATCCCATTCATTAGGACTAAGCAGTTCAATGGATTTCATTCCTAGCTCTTGAGCTGTCTCAGCAAGTTGCTCCAAAGGTATCTTAGAGTAACACCATCTGCATGCAGAGTGCTTTACCTTTCCTTTTAATGAAAAAGGTACTTCGACAACCGGCGTATCTTTAGGAGAACAGGAAGTAGATGCTACAGCAATCGCAGAAGCCGCTAAAACTGAGTTCTTTATTAATTTACGTCTTTTCAAAAGTATTTCTTTTAGCCAAAGCTTAATAATTGAATCAAGCTATCAATTTCTCATTCTGTCCCAAAGTAAAAATATTATTGATGAATTTCAACTTAATACCATTGACTTATTCTGAATAAGAAGAATAAATCAAATCAAAAAACTATTCCCTCAATAGAATACATAACTCTTGGGACGGAATAAAGACTAACTTATTATATAAAAATAGTATATATATAATCTTAGTGCATATCTTTATTGTAGAATAGCGAACTTATGAAAAGCCGATTAAAAATCCGACCTGTATATATCATCATTTTTATTTTATCAATTTCATTTTCTTCAGTTGCTCAGCCTGACGTTGCTGACTTTAAGGAAATATTCCAACTCAAAATAAAGGAAACAAAAACGCCGATAATAATAGATGGTATTCTCGATGATCCAAGTTGGGAAACAGCAAACATTGGTGGCAATTTCTGGCAGAAAGTACCGTTTTTCGCAGAAGGAGCAGACCCCAAAACAGAAGTCAAATTGACATATGACGATGACAATCTTTATGTTGCAGCGAAATGCTATCAGAAAGAAAAGATAATTGTACAATCTCTCAAAAGAGATGAGTATTGGGATAATGATGGAATAGCAATCATTCTAGACCCATTAAATACTCGAACAAATGCCTTCTTATTCGGAGTAACTGCAGCCGGGGCTCAATGGGATGGACTGAGAGCATCTGGAGATATAAATAGTGACTGGAGTAATAAGTGGTACAGTGAAGTAAATGTTACTGAGGAGTATTGGTCTATGGAAATGGCAATCCCTCTGAGAATATTACGGTTTAGTCCAGATTCAGACTCATGGGGTATGAACTTCGTAAGAAACCATAGAAATGAAAACGAATATCACAATTGGACTGCCGTTCCTGAATCATTTTGGCCACCAGATCCTGCTTTTGCCGGTAGTCTAATATTCGAAACACCACCAAAACCAAAAAAAGGAAATTACAATATTATTCCGTTTGTTACTTCATCAGTTACCAAATTGAAAGGAGCAAATGCGAAACTAGATGCTGACTTGGGACTCGATGCTAGAGTTTCGATAACACCTACATTAAATCTCGACCTTACCTTCAATCCTGACTTCTCGCAAATAGAAGTAGATGAATTGGTTACTAATTTGACTAGATTTTCAATATTCCTACCAGAGAAGCGAACATTTTTTCTAGAAAACAATGATTTATTCTCTGCTTATGGATACGCCGATGTTCGTCCTTTTTTCTCTCGAAGAATTGGTTTAGATAGCAAAAGACAAGCCGTTCCTATTTTATATGGTGCAAGATTAACAGGAAACTTGACCAAAACCCTAAGGCTCGGTGTAATGAATATACATTCTTTAGCTAGCGAAAACTCGAATGCCCAGAATCAAAGTGCCCTTAGTATGCAGCAACAATTCGGTAGATCGTTTGTAAAAGGAATGTTTTTAAATAGACAAGGATTTGATGATTTTTCCTCTGTAGATGGAGACTATGGCAGAAACACCAGCGTAGAAGCAGCATATGTCAGAGATGATGGACAATTATCGACTTGGATTGGTATTCACCATTCATATAAACCAGAGATTTCTGGTAATACTGGATTTTATACCGCTGGTGTGGAATTTAATAATCCAAATTGGGAGGGAATACTAGCTAGTGCGATAACACAGGAAAATTATTATGCCGATATGGGGTTTGTTGCTAGAATACAAAACTATGATGCGGCAAGAGATACTGTGATAAGAATCGGTTTCAATGATAACATTGCTAACCTTACTTACAGAATCAGACCAAAAGAAGGAATAATAACTAGACATAATATTGGTGTAAACAATCAGGCTATTTTCAATCCTGACTGGACACTAAACGAAAGAACCAATGAGCTTAACTATTCGATTGCTTTTAGATCAACCGCTCAGTTTGAGTTTGGATACACATCTACTGGCATAGATCTATTATTTCCATTTAGTTTCGTGTCCGAAGGTCTTCCTTTACCAGCTGAGCAATATGATTTTTCATTTGTCTCCGCAGGATTTAGTTCTGACGAGAGAAAATTAATATCATTTGGAATCGATGGAAGAACAGGTGGCTTTTACAATGGAAAATTAAATCAAGCAAGTGGAGATATTAATTTTCGAGTTCAACCATGGGGAAATCTTGGATTTGGATATCAATGGAACAAGCTAGATTTTCCAGACGAATATGGAGAAGAAACAATAACAGCTCTTTTGTCAAAACTTGAAATCGGGTTCAATAAAAATCTACTTTGGACTACCCTCTTTCAGTTCCTAGATCAGTCAGAGTTCATGGGCATAAATAGTAGATTACAGTGGAGATTTGCTCCTATGTCTGACATATTTCTAGTCTATGTGGATAATTACGATGTCTTTAACGGTATCGGTGGGCCAAAGGATATACAAAGTAATAATAGGGCCCTTGTGTTTAAGATTAATTATTGGTATTGATATTTAGTAGGCTTCTGGGAACGAATAATAAATAGCATTAGAATTTAAATGTATCAGATCTCACTTAGCTTTTTGTTCATAATATAAAACCAAAGTGGAGGTATGAAAGACAACAGCATACTCCCTGGATAACCTAGCGGTAATTGAGGGCTCTCGTCGTGATGTCTAAGTACTTGATATTTTCTATTGGCCTTGAAGTGATGATCAGAATGACGAGTCAGTTCGTATAATACAATTCTTCCTAATTCGTGATTAGAGTTCCAAGAATGACGCATGTCTACCCTCTCGTATCGTCCATTGGGCAACTTAGATCTGACTAGTCCGTAGTGCTCAATATAATTGATAGTCTCTAGCAAGAGAAATCCAACTACCGCTATTCCTATCGCGCACAACATAATCTTAAAGCCAAAAAACACAAATACCAAACTCAAATAGAATATCTGAATCAACTGAAAAACAACCATCTCATTACTGAAACTGAAGACTGACTTATTGACTCTTCTTAATCGTTTTGCTTCTAATCTCCACGCACTGATGTAGCTAAAAACAGATGACCTTAACCAGAACATGTACAACATCTCTCCTTTTCTTGATGTTGCTGGATCTTCTGGTGTGGCTATATTTACATGGTGCCCTCTATTATGCTCAATGATAAAATGCATATAAAGATTAGGGAGCAGAATCAATTTAGCTATTGTTTGCTCCAATAATCCATTCTTATGACCAAGCTCATGAGCTACATTGATACCAGCCCCTAACACTATACCTACTGAAAGCATCATTCCTACCTGTTCGTATGTTTCAAAACTTCCATTCGCCAATGAATAGAAATAAAACCCTATGAGAGCATAAAGCAAAGGTAAGTTCGCATAAAGCAACAAATCAAAAAATGAATTACTCAGTCTTTCAGCTTCCTCAATATCCGAAAGATTCTTAGTTGACCTCGAAACAAAGAATTCCGCAGCTGGTATTATAAAAAATGCAAAAATAACTGTAGCCCAAGTCCAATAACCAGACATCAAAACTGCCATGAATCCAGTCACTGGAATAAGATATGCTACAAGATATTTCAGATTAGAAAACTTCATTGTAATTTTCACAAATTTAACTCAAAGTATAAATTTATAAAAACGCGACGAAATTACATACAAGAACCTGATATAATTAGAATTGGATGAATTTCAATTACAGATTTTTCGCCTCAACAAAGGCCTCCATCTTCTTAAAGAAGTTGCTTAAGTCGTCGTGACTATTACTTGCATTTACAGTAACTAATCTAATAAATTCTTGGTCTCTAAACTTACCATACCCTACCATAATTTCTGCATCGTCGTATAACGCATTGCATATCAATTTAGGATCAATGTCCTTATAATTAAAGCAAACAGCAACCGAATCACCAGTATTGTATAGCGTATAATTTGGATTATCAGCAACATAATCTCTAGCCTTCTGAGCTAAGTCAAACTGATGATCAACAATATCTTCTAACCCATTAGTCCCGACAGACTTCCAAAGAGTCCATAGCTTAAGTGTGTCATTTCTTCTACCACACTGCATAGATATTTTCCCAGGATTATATTCATCGTTATCCGTTTGGTACAAGTAACTTGCTTTATTCGCAAACGTATCGTACAAATGCTTCTTATCTTTCACTACGATAATACTACATGACAAAGGCGTAGAAAGCATTTTATGTGCATTCAAAGTAAAAGAATCCGCTAATTCTGACCCATCAATATGATGTCTTAGTTTGTCAGAAAATATAACTGATCCACAATAAGCACCGTCCACATGAAACCATACATCATATTTTTTACAGATCTCACCAATAGGTCTTAGTGGATCGAATGCACCAAGAACAGTAGTCCCGGCAGTTGCATTTACGAATGTAGGCACATAACCTTTAGCTATATCTTCTTTAATAGCTATTTCTAATAGATCTGGTCTCATTCGACCATGGTCATCGGCTTCGATAAATCTAATGTTGTCTCGTCCCATGCCTGCAAATGCAACATTCTTAGGCAATGAATAATGAGATTCCGCAGATGAATAAGAAATCATCCGTTTAGACATGCCATCAGTACTAGCATTAGGATCTTTGGCATCTCTACCCATAAGCAAGCCCATAAGGTTAGTCATAGATCCACCAGGGGCTAATGTACCTTCAGCAGTATCAGGATCATATCCGACTAATTTAGATATTTTTCTGATTATTGTTTTTTCAACACCTATTTGCGGACCACCTACTTTATAGGTATACATACTATTGTTCATTATGACAGATAGCAGTTCACCTAAAATTGCTTTACTATTTCTTCCACCAAAAAGTTGATTGAAGAAAAGCTTACTTGCTGTTTTGGGTGTATTAAGAACAAGCTTCCTAAGAACAGGAACAAAATCTTGATCGATCATAGGCTCATCATTGAGTTGTATGTCGATTTCGTCATACAGGTCCTCTATTGGAATAGGAGCAACAACTGGATTTGCCACCTCATCTTCTAGCATCTCATTTACCAACTTCACGAATATATCAAGATCTTTTTGCATGTTTTTTTTCTATTTAGGCTACAAAAGTATAATCATTATTGACAATAGTACTAGTGAACAAATCTTTATTTCAAAACTTAGCTAAGATTGAAATGATATGACATTCATCTTAGATTTAGGACATTCGATTTGCGTAAGTCCTTAATTTTCTTACCTTTGCACTTCACCAACACAAAGGTTTGAAGATTATAAACAATTTATCCGAGCTATTATCAGAACTAAATAATTCATCGAAAGACGATTATGCCGCCATCGGGGCTAGACTCGAAATACCGATAGCCCAACTCAAATCTTACTCTCACTGGAATTCCAATTTTTACACTAGAAACTGTATTGAACGTACTGATCACTATGAACTAATCCTACTTTGTTGGGAAGCGGGACAAGATACTCCTGTCCACTGTCATGGAGGAGAAGAGTGTTGGGTATATGTCATGGATGGCAAACTCCAAGAAACTCATATTCAATGTGAAGAAAATGAATTAATCACAGAGAGTGTAGACATCTTAGACAAAGGAGAAAAATCGTTTATGTGTGATGATTTAGGATATCACAAGCTAGAAAACATATCTGATCAAAGATCAATGAGCTTGCATCTATATATGGATCCTATTGATTCTTGCACAAAATTTGATGAAAAACTGAATACTTTTGAACAAGTTGACCTAACTTACTATTCTTATAAAGGACAGTTGGAAAAAGCATTAGTATAATTACGTTATCATGAAAATTTATCTTTAGTCTTTCTTATGAATACTTATCAATCATTAGTTGAGTACTGTGGAGAACACAATACTACTTTAGTGGCCGTTTCTAAAACTAAGCCCAACAGTGCTATAGAAGAACTCTACAATCAAGGTCAGAGAATATTTGGAGAAAATCGTGTTCAAGAATTAGTGGACAAGGCGGCTACATTACCAAATGATATCTCATGGCATATGATCGGGCATCTACAAACGAACAAAGTGAAGTACATCACTCCTTTTGTAGATATGATACATTCTGGCGATAGAACACCTCTCTTAAAAGAAATCAATAAAGAAGCCATAAAATCTGACCGGAAAATCGATGTCTTATTACAGATAAAAATAGCCGAAGAAGAAAGTAAACATGGTTGGGATTATCACCAATTACAGGATCAGCTATCTAATAATTTAGTTGGAAAATTTGAGAATATAAACTTCCGAGGAGTAATGGGCATGGCGACCTTTACTGATAATGAAACACAGGTAAGTCAAGAATTCAAAAGTCTCAGATTATATTTTGATGAAATTAAAACAAACTACTTTTCTGAAACAGCTTCTTTCGATACTATAAGTATGGGTATGTCTGGAGATTACAAACTTGCTGTAGATGCGGGAAGTAATATGATTAGAGTCGGTTCTTTATTATTTGGCAAAAGAAACTAAAAGTAATAAACCATTCCTTCTCACGACTTGTTATAACACAACACAAACAAAATACACTACAGATGTTCGGATGGTTATTTAAGAAAAAGACAGACAGAGAAAAACTCGATCTACAATACAAAAAGCTTAAAGTCAAAGCTTATGAATTATCAAAAACAGATCGTAAAGCAAGTGATGCTATGAATGCAGAAGCTGAAGGCGTAGCAAATATGATCGAAGAGCTAGACATGCTTGAGGCAAAAGCTAGAAATGAGGCTAAAAATTAAACTTCGAAGTTAAATCCTTTTGCTTTAAACTCTTCATACTTTGAAGTTTCGAACTTATATAACTTTGCTGGTCTATGGGCTACTCCTGTTTGATATTCTTTGACATCTACAAGAATCCCCATTGATAAGAATTTCTTTCTAAAATTTCGTTTATCTAATTGTTTGTGAAGAACAGCTTCGTAAAGTTCTTGTACGTCTGATAATGTGAACTTTTCTGGTAGCAACTCAAATCCGATAGGCATCTCTCTTACACTATTCTGAAGTCTCTTTATGCACTTCTTTAATATTTCGAAATGATCAAACGGTAGTTCTTCTAGATCAAAAACATTAAACCACTTCACCTTCGAAGCGATGGATGATGCCCTTGGTTTCACATTATCGATATTGACCAATGAATAGTAACCTACTGTAACAACCCTTCCTAAAGGGTGTCTATCTACCTTACCGAACGTATGTACTTGTTCTAAATAAACATCTTGGAGTCCTGTAATTTCCCTTAATATCCTCTTGGGAGCATCCCTAAGGTTTTCATCTGTACGGACCAAATCACCAGGTAAAGCCCATTCATTAATAAATGGTACTTCTGATCGCTTGATAAGTAGTACTTTGAGTTTGGATTCTTGCAATCCGAAAATGACGTTGTCAACTGAAAAAGCTGACTTGAAAAAAGAATTTCTAAATGGCATAATATATCTGTCTTCTCCTGAGGGGAATAACTCCCCTATCTAAGAAATGTTTAATCACTAAGCTTATGCTAAAATGAGAATTAATTATCTAATCTATTGCGGTTAGGAACAAACTTTAGAACCTAATCTAAAGCAAAATTAGTTTTTTAAAATTAGAAAAAAAATTATCTCTATTTTATTTAGTGTATAACGTACGTTAAGTCAATTCATCTCAAGTTTACTATCCAGAAGATTGTATTAAACAACTGAATAATTATCTTGCTTTCAAAATATATAAATATGATCAACTTGATTAGTGATACAGTTACAAAACCTACTCCTCAGATGCTTGACTTTATGATGAAAGCCGAAGTTGGAGACGACGTTTTTGGTCAAGATCCAACGATAAACGAGTTAGAAAGTTATGTAGCTGAAATGTTTGGAAAGGAGAAGGCGATCTTCTGTCCTTCTGGAACAATGACCAACCAGATTGCAATCAAATGCCATACACAACCATTAGACGAGGTTATATGTGATCATTACTCCCATGTATATCAATATGAAACAGGAGGCTATGCATTCAACAGTGGTGTGGCAGTGAACCTAATACAAGGAACAAATGGGAAGATAACCGCCGAACAAATAGAAGCCGCTATCAAGCCTGTCTATGACTGGTTACCTATCAGTAAGTTAGTCGTCTTGGAAAACTCTTGTAATAAAGGAGGCGGAAGTTACTATACATTAGATGAAATAAGGCCCATTACTACCCTATGCAAAGACCGAGGTTTGAAACTACACCTTGATGGTGCTCGTTTATTTAATGTACTTGTCGAAACAGGAGAAAACACAGTAGATATTGGCAATCATTTTGATTCAGTTTCGATCTGTATATCAAAAGGGCTTGGTGCGCCTGTTGGTTCTCTATTAATCGGAGACGCAGATCTTATCAAGCAAGCAAGAAGGTATAGAAAAGTAATGGGAGGAGGAATGAGACAGGCTGGCTATTTGGCTGCTGCGTGTCTTTTTGCTCTGAAAAATCAAAGAACAAGACTCAAAATCGATAACGACAAAGCGAAAGAAATTGGTCTATTATTAGAGAAGCAACCATATGTAAAAGTAGTACGTCCCGTAAAAACTAACATTGTTATATTCGATCTTGCAGATGGACAGAAGGCTGATCCGTTTTTAGAAAAATTAAAATCTAAAGGAATACTAGCTACTGCATTCGGGCCAGAAACAGTCCGTTTTGTTACTCACCTTGATTATACTGATGAGATGCATGTTGAAGTGATGAATGTATTAAAGAGAATGTAAACAACATTGTTTTTAGCAATATTGTCTGCATTCCTACAAGGTGACTGCAATAAAAATCAATTTGGAAAATATAGATGAATTAGCAAACGCCCAATAAAACTTATTTATTTGCAACTTAGATTATGTTAATAAATATTTCACGATGCTAAAATTATTAAATATGAAAAAAACACTCTTTGTAACAGCGATCTCTTTTCTTTTTGTGATTTCAAGTTGCAATTCACCTGATAAAGGCATAGACCCTTCGTTTAATCAATATGTTGATCTTTTTATTGAAGAAGCGGCTAAGCATGATGTTACATTCAACTACGCAGATGTAAGAGGCATACAGTTTGGGGATCTTGATGGCTCTATTGGTGGCACATGCAATTTCAGAAATTCTGATATCACTATTCGTGAGGATGGTTGGAATAATGCATCAGATGACTATAAGACTAGAGTAATCTTTCACGAGTTAGGGCATTGCTTTCTTGATCGGCGACATCTAAACTCTGAATTACCGAGCGGACATTGTTTGAGCCTTATGGCTGGTGAAAATATGACATGTAGGAATCCTTATTCTATTGGAAGTATATGGTACGATTATTATAATGATGAACTTTTTGACGATAATACTCCGATTCCTGATTGGTATATCACAGAGTTTGATAAACCAATTCTAGAAACACTGATCGATACAACTGCTACGTCAACAACTCTAGATTTAAACGTGATTGGAATAGACTTAAATCAAAACTTTGAAATTAGAGCGTCCTTTATTAATTGGCAGTACAATGATAACTTAGAACTAAGTTTAGGGACTCAAAAATTAGTTATTTCTAATAGTATCATCTTTCTTACCTCAATTTATCTCTTACAAGATCCTATATTATCCGCAACAACAACACTTCGGTTTGTCCAATATCAAGGACTGGACTACTTTTTTGTAGATGACAAAATATTTCATATTGATAACTTGGATCTAGATTTTTCCAACTTAAGTATTTCTACCAAAAAAAACATAGGTCAAGCAGCAGATATTGGCATGCAGTTCCAATTAAATCTCTTAGGAGACTGAAAACCAGTCAATGATGTGCTTGCTCACCCAACTCTATTGGCCTCGGTATCAAGTTCCTGTTTAATTTATCCTGAGCTTTCCGAAGGATTAGAACCGACTTTTGTTGTTGTTAACGCATGAGTTCTTATCAATTCATCCATATCCAGAATATGGAATCGAGAAGCAGAAAAACAGCATAGTTCCGACCTGCTTTCTTCAGACCATGGGACACTCCAAAGGCCCTTGAATCTTACTAACATTCCGAGCCGTCAAACTAAGGGTCTTGCACCCTCTAAAACATATCTTGCAGGATAGCTGTCCATGCTGGGCACTCTTTGAGATCTCAGACATATCGGTTTTTGTAATAGTGTCTGCACATCTACAAGGTGTCTGATACTTTCTTGGATATCAGCTGAAACTATTAATGTGCAGTCAACTAATAAATGTCAGATACTCTTTTAGATGTCAGACATATCGGTTTTTGCAATAGTGTCTGCACACCTACAAGGTGTCTGACACTTTCTCGGATATTAGCAGAAACTATTAATATGCCGTCAACTAATAAATGTCAGACACTCTTTGAGATCTCAGACATATCGGTTTTTGCAATAGTGTCTGCACACCTACAAGATGTCTGACACTTTCTAGTGTATGCAGATACTAATACAGTGCCCTATAATAAATGTCAGACACTCTTTGAGATGTCAGACATATCGGCATAAACTTAAAAAAGGACTCATGAATAATTCATGAGTCCTTTTTTTTCTATTTTCCAAGCTATCTATTTCTCAATCTCTGTTTCTCTTGGCCAGACATTATTACTTCTGTTTAGGTCAATGAAATTAACAGTTGGATTGATTTCTATCTTTTCTATTTTATCAACTGGGCAATCTAATTCCAAGTTATATGTAGGATTAGTCCAAGGCCAATCCGCCATTAAAGATACATTCTCGTCTTTAGTCCAATCGTCTTTTTTCTCTCCTCGCATTATGACTAAAGGAATATAATAAGTTTCCGTTTTACCTTTAGTCGTTGTTACTACCACTTCGACTGGCATAGGCATCTCACCATACTGATGAAGAACCAAGGTATTATCATAAGCAGTATCGATTGCATAATCAGGATACTTTATTGTATTAACCATGTATTCCTTGTACCAATCTAATTCTAGACCAGACTCTTTTTCCATAACTCGGATAAAATCATTTGGATTAGGATGTTTAAATTTCCATTCGTCAAAATATCTCAACATTCCTTTAGCAAATGCGTCTTTGCCGATAATGTACTGCATCTGCTCTAAGAAGATTGATCCTTTCGTATATGCTCCAATACTGTATGATCGATTAGTCGAGAAATGGTCAGAATGTGTACTTACTGGCTCATCCAAATCAGTACCAGCATGATTCGCTTCATAACCTTTTACAGATCCTGCCATAGGGTTAGAAGTTACCTCCCCATTGATCAGTCCTTTTTCACGAAGTACGTTCATTGTCTCTGCAGAACCAAAAGAAGTAAACCCTTCATCCATCCACGGATATAGCGACTCGTTAGTACCTATTATCATCTGAAACCATGAGTGCATCCATTCGTGAACAGAAACACCAACAAGACTACCAAAAGTTCTCTCACCAGTAATCAGCGTTGCCATAGGGTACTCCATACCGCCATCACCACCTTGGATAAATGAATATACCGGATAAGGATATTTTCCGAACCTTCCGTTAATATAACGAAGAGCTTCGTCCATTACCTTTGGTAGATTAGTCCAATTTTCAGTAGTTCTCTCACCTGGTTGGTAGAGAAAGTGCATAGTCGATCCATCATGTGCCTTATGTACAATGTGCTCATAATCAGGATCAGCTGCCCATACAAAGTCATGCACATTCTCCGCTATAAAGTGCCATTCTAATTCGTCACTCATATCAGTACCGGGACCATCGCTGTATCCTTTTCCGATTTGTTTTGCATTTTGCAGTACACCAGAAGCTCCTATCGTGTACTTTCTATCCATCTTGATTATAACATCAAAGTCTCCCCATACACCATGAAACTCTCTAGCAATATATGGATTCGAATGCCATCCTTGATAATCATATTCACTTAATTTAGGATACCATTGAGCCATCGAATAGTCGATTCCCTCTTTGTTGTCTCTACCAGATCTTCTTACTTGAAGTGGAACTTGCCCTTCAAACTTCATTTCAAGACTGACAGTCTCACCAGGCATTATCTTTCTCTTACTAAGATCTACTTCTAGTACAGTTCCGACAATTTTAAATTTCACTTTTTTGCCATCAACTTTAAGACTTTTTACTTTCTGATAGCCATACTCCTCTTTGCTCAGTTTAGATATCCTATCACCTACCCTTCTATCTGGATCTGGGATAGTAAGAGATCTTACATCCATCATACTTCCAGGCTGGAAAGCATTAAAGTATAAATGATAGAAAGCTTTATCAAGTACATCAGGTGAATTGTTAGTGTATTTGATCACTTGCTCACCTTTGAATTGATGCTTTTCAGAATCGAAATCAATAGACATAGTATAATCAGCCTTTTGCTGCCAATAGCCTTTTTGACCATGTACGCTAAATGCGAACACTACAAGAATAAGAGTTGATACAATATTTTTAAACATGATATTTAGTATTATTTATTTCTAATTATTATTTAATCTAACGTCTTAAATGATTGATCTTTAAAGGCGACATTTGACTTATAGGATCCTATGGGTTCGAATAACATTTTAAATCCTCCCCAATTATACTTCTTATTGCATATCACTATAAATAGAATAGCACCAAGTAAAAAGGTCAAGATCATAATATGTGGATTAATATTATTTGCTTTGATCAAACTATCAGTTTGAAGGACACTGCCATCAAAAGAAAAGAAAGCTGCACCAAAAACATTAGTTGCTGCATGTACTCCAAGTGCTAATTCTAGACTATCATCAAGTATTGTAATAAGCCCCAAAAATAAACCTGCACCGACATAATAGAGCTGCATCGTCCAAAAACCAAATCGTTCTACTTCAGGGTTTGCACCATGGATCAATCCAAAAATTACACTTGTGATCACCCATGGTATCCACTTGTTATTGGTCAATAGAGAAATGCCAGGCATCATGTATCCCCTGATAACTAATTCCTCTAAACTAGTCTGTATGGGCATTAAGAAAATACAAATCAGTAATAGGAATATCCAACTTATTGGTTTGAAATTGAAGTAGTATGTCTCTGGATATATTAAAACTACAATGACTTCGAATACCAAGGCAATAAGAAACCATAGTCCAAAACCAAAGAATATCTTTTTCCAATTGATTGATTTATCAGGTGTTATCAATCGCTTTAAAGGAAGCTTATGTAAATATTTGATCGCAAGCATGAAAGCCATCATAGCAAATATAAATATAGTTATCATTAAGATCAAACCAACATTGCTTGGTAGATTCAAGATCGAAAAATCCATTGTTTCAAAAAATAGATCAACATCTTTTGTCATAATAGTAGGATCGTTTTCAACCTGAAAATTTTGAACCATAATAAGTGGTTCAATCCCCAACCTGTAGCCAAGCACAACTATACACACGGTTGCTATATAAAACAAAAAATCATTCCTTCCGCTCGTCGCCTTCTCAAAAAACATAGATTCTATTTAATGAACGCACAAAATACCATTCCATATCAAAGAATGGATACATATATGGATTTATTATAGTCAACCATATTAGATTTATTACTTTTGATATTTAATATTATCAGTAAACAAAACAGGATCTCTTGAAAAAAATAATAGTAACAGGTGGTACAGGATATATAGGATCTCATACAGTTATTGAATTACTGAATAATAATTATAAGGTACATATCATTGATAATTTATCCAATAGCGACATTTCAATGTTAGACAGAATTGAAAAAATAGCTAAAAAGCGGCCATCATTTACCCAATTGAATCTTTGTGACAAAACGAAATTGAATGATTTTTTTAGGTCTTTAAGTGATATTGATGGTGTCATTCATTTTGCAGCACTAAAAAGTGTCGGAGAGAGTGTAAAAATGCCTATCAAATACTATGAAAACAATGTAGTAGGTTTATGCAACTTGCTCGAAGCTATAAAATCAAATAGTATTCCAAATCTTGTATTTTCGTCATCCGCCACTGTATATGGATCTCCTGAAATACTGCCCGTTACAGAAGATGCTCCAATTGGATATACGCCTTCGCCGTATGGGGCGACAAAACAAATGTGTGAGAGAATTATAGAAGACTTTACGCACTCTGGCACTCATTTTACTGCGATGTCTCTCAGATACTTCAATCCTATAGGCGCGCATGATAGTGGATTGATAGGAGAACTGCCAACCGGTGTGCCTAATAACTTAATGCCGTACATCACACAAACGGGCGCAGGAATCAGAGAAGAGCTGTCAGTATTTGGTACTGATTATAATACACAAGACGGGACAGCAATCAGAGACTACATTCACGTATCTGACGTAGCTACGGCACACGTAAGTGCGATAGACTATCTTATTTCTAACGCTAAAAACCAACATTATAAAGTCAACATAGGCACTGGTATAGGTCTCAGTGTTCTTGACGTTATCAAGTCATTTGAGAAGATGTCGGGAATAAATCTAAACTACAAACTATCTGATAGAAGAAAAGGAGATGTAGAAGCAGTCTACGCCAATGTAAATCATGCTGAGAAAATACTAAACTGGAAAGCTAAATATGGAATCGATGATATGACTAAATCCGCTTGGTTATGGGAAAAATCAATGAGAGGTATAGATTAAGTTATACCAATCAACTGTCTGATCGTCAATAAGATCGCTTAATACATTATCTATTAAAATTAAATTAACGATGTTGTAGTTACTAAATAAACACACCAATCTAAAACAACTTATATCTAGTTAGTTGGAATAAATTTAATGAAATTACAACTTCAAATCATCTTATTAAGGTAACATGTCCTTTTAACTCGTTTACTTGTCCCCTTGGCCCAGTGTATTCAATCGTATATACATATACACCTACAGGACTGTTCGTTCCATCATTCTCTTTTTGACCATTCCATCCAATATCTGGATCAGATGTTTCATACACTTTCTCTCCCCATCTATTCCAAATATTCATCTGGTAATTCTGAAAGCCATCAAAGAATCCTTTTCCTTTAAAAGAGTCGTTCAATCCATCATTATTGGGTGTAAAAGCATTCGGCATGTGTAATGTAACCAAAGGCTCAATATCTAAAAATATACCAAGAGAATCAGTACAACCAGAAGGATGACTAACGACTTGTAGTACATACACAATTCCAGTATCTGGAAAAGTATGGGAAACATTTGGATCTAAGTATCCCGTTCCATCTATGTTATAAAACCATGAATCTGCACCAGATGACTCATCAATAAAGTCAACTGTTTTATTAAAAATAGAAGGCATTTCTGGTGTATAAGTAAATCCAGCTACTGGACTTTCCAGCACACTAATCAGATTCTCAAATGACTTATCCGTTTGACATTCCAGAGGAGAAGTAATATCCACTGATATAGAATAGGTACCAATCTCATCATATATATGTGTTGGACTGATTTCATTTACAATCGTGCCATCACCAAAATCCCAAATAACATCATATGTAGAATCAATAGGCGATGATAAGTTATTAAAACTTATAGTCGCAGGAAGACAACCTATAAATATACTCGGCTCTACAATAATCAATGGTGGCACCGGATACCATGTCAAATCCTTTACAAGGCTGTCTTTACATTCATTCTTATCTTCTACAACCAATTTTATAGGCTTCACTCCTGGTGTGCTGTAGCTATGTGTTGGATTCTGCACATCACTTGTTTCGTTCGGTTCGAATGTCCACTCATGACCTAATACATTTCCCGCGCCCGTAGTTGAAAGGTCTACAAAATCCACAGGGCCTGCAGTACAGGTATCATACGCAAAATCAAAATCCGCTTCTATTTCAGGATAAATATTTACAGTGATATATGCTGTATCCTTACAGTTTGCGAAGTCACCTTCATTATTTAATAATAAGAGACCTTCATATCTTCCTGTATCCGGAAATGTATATGACAACTCCCTTGTATCAAATTCTACTAAATCACCATTTATATCAAACTGCCAATCGTAAGAAAAGATCTTTGTTTGATCAGTACTCAAATTCACAAAATCAACGCTATAATCACCGCAAGAGTTAACTATAAACTGATCACCATTATTTATATCATCTGCACCAATACTTGCTTGTACAGCGATCTCACAATTCGTAACATTAAATTGAAAATCTCTACTCAATCTACCTATTTCAACACCATTCCTATATGTAGTTGCACATACACCTACAACAAATTGACCAAGAACTTGAGGAATTCCAGATATTAAACCTGTACTTTGTTCTATACTAACTCCATTGCCAAGTGGGTCATCAAATCGATATTCAGGAAGTCTAAAACTTACTTCTGTGAATGGTGGTGGACAGTTGTTCGGAAGAGGCGTAATACCTGTACAATCATCTGCATTCCCTCCATTTACTCCATCGGTACCCCCAGCTGATAGCGGTGTACAAAATGAATATACGATCTGATCTCCATCTACGTCCGTTGCAGAGTGGTCAAAGTTCAATAAAGAATTAGCACATATTACAACGGGTGGGAAATCATTAAAAGTTGGACTATTGTCTCCTTCTGCTTGAGCAAAAGGGGTAATTGTAGCTGAAAATACAGCTCCTGTATCCTCAGGACTTATAATGTTAAAAATAGAATTATTTCTACAACACCTTTGATATGCTATCATATAAGAGTCTGTAGTGCTTTGAGCAAAAGTAATTTCAAATTGATATACCCCACTCTGCACACCGATTCCTGTTGGCACCTCTAAACAAGGGTTTCCAGTATCTATATCTATTGTTGTCAAATTTTTAGGATTGGCCGGATAAGTATCTACATAACTCCAATTATTACCACTTCCTCTAAAAAGGCCGAATCTACCATTGTTATCAAATTGAGCACCGCCCCCTTGACTATCTCTATACATTGTAAACGTGACCTCAAATGTCACGTTATTTCCCTGTCGGCTAACAAATCTGTATGTAACATCTCCCCCTACAATATGCTTTGCAAAAGATTCAAATGGTATCACCAAAAATGAAAGCACAAATAAGAGAATACTTAATTTAAAATATTTTTTTTTCATCATTCTTCATTTTGAAAAATTAATCTCAAGAACTTAACGTTAGTTATCTTTCTTTGAGTATTCTAAGAACGTTCATTTATTAGTGATTGTTCTTAGCCAATTATAAACAATACAAATTTATATTAAAATATGTTATTTGTTGATAAGCTAAGTGACATTATAAGGACTTTAGAAAATGATGGAGTGCTGCTTCATGCTACAGACACAGTCTGGGGTCTTGCCTGCTCTGCACTTTCAGAGCAAGGAATCAATAAAATCTACGAAATAAAAAGAAGAGAAAGACATAAGCCGATACTTATGTTAGCCGATTCTGTGGCAATGGTCAAGAAATATGTGCCTCATATCCATCCTAGGATAGAAACACTACTTCATTTCCATAAGAAACCGCTTACAATTGTTTATCCTGATGTTATAAAACTCCCAGAGTATTCGCTTGCCGAAAATGGAAGCGCCGCAATAAGGATCACATCTGATCCTTATACGAATCGAATTATAAATTTATTAGGCTGCCCATTAATGTCGACATCAGCAAATATTAATAATGAGCCTTTTGCGCAAGAATTCATCAATGTATCGCAGATAATTAAAGATAAAGTAGATTTTGTATCAAAACACAGAATTCTTGAGGATCTAAATGGAAAACCATCAGTAATGATCGACTACAATGCAGAAGGCGAGATCAATTTTCTTCGATTGTAGTTATTGGATTGTCTAAAATATGAATTGGATTTTAAAGATCACTTTTTTATCAAATCTGTTAATTTGCTAGAAGAGTTAAAATATTCTAGAGATCTAATTACAAATTCATCCAATGGCAGTTCGAAATTAAATACAGCTTCTTCATCTTCTAAGTTCTTTATTAAAGATGAAGTTATTTTATTACGAATATCCTCGCTATATACATTAAAGTAGGTTGCGTTTTCTGCCGATTTGTTTTCATTTAGGTAATCCAAATAGATCTCTTTGGAAACAGGTAATATTTCAGACTTAGTTACTTCGCTCTTTCTCTCTGCCAGTGCTTTGAAGACATATTGAGGTATTGCATTGATAATATCACCATAAATGGGTTCAAACCTTACAGAGTCAATTGGAATAAAGATATCTGGTGTGATCCCTCCCCCACCAAAAACGGGTCTTTTCAATCTCATTGTTTCATATAACTTAGAACCGCCTTCAGCTATTGAATCTTCAGAGAAAAACTCTCCACTATAATATCTTTCTTCGTAATCAGAATAATAGTTTTCTTTATCATCATAAGTCCTCTGAATACTTCGTCCTGACGGAGTGTAATACCGGGCTACTGTAAGCCTAAGTGCTCCTCCATTATTAAGATCATATTGTTCCTGAACTAGCCCTTTACCAAAAGATCTACGGCCAATTATCACGCCTCTGTCCCAATCTTGAATTGCGCCAGCCATTATTTCAGATCCTGATGCAGAATTTTCATCAATCAACACAGATATCTTATCAACTCTAAAAAATGACTTACCTGTTGAGTTATATTCTTGCTTCTTATCACTATTACCTTGAGTATAAACCATGAGGTTACCCTTATTCTTGAATAACTGGCTCAAAATATTAGTTGCTTGAGGAAGATAACCTCCTGGATTATCTCTCAGATCAATGATGACATTCTTCATCCCATGATTCTCAGTCAAGTCTTGAATATAATCCATAAACTCTCTATAAGTATTGGCCCCAAATCTATCAACTTTAATATATCCGGTTTCTTCATCTACCATAACTCCCCCTTTAACTGAACTTACAGGTATATCATCTATTAATATATTGGCTATCTTTTCTTGATTCTCGCTTGTGATCAATTTTAATTCTAACTCATCTCCTATATCTCCTCTTAGCATTTTTCTGATATCAGAAAATTTTAGTCCTTGGCCAGCTACTATTGAATCATTAATACTTATTAATTTATCAAATGATTTTATTCCGGCTCTTGAGGCTGGACCTTCCGGAATAGCATTAATAATATTAACAGTATCGTCAAGGTAAAATATCTCTACTCCTATTCCTCGAAAACGCCCCTCCATCTCATTATTGACTCTTGCAATTTGATCTGGAGTAATATATACAGAATGAGGATCTAAATCAGCTAAGACAGCTTCTATAGCCTTATCTGTCAAAATTTCTCTATCTATACTATCAACATATCTAGTTTCGATGAATCTTATCAGCTCCTCAACTGGCCCAACAGCGCCCAAAGCTTCATCATCAACGAAGGAGATCAAGCTACTCTGGTCCTGATTATTCATCTTGTAACCAAATAGCATTCCTAAAGCCAGCATTATCGATAATGCCAACGGTTGCCAAATTTTGTATGTATCTTTCTCTTTAGACTCCACTCTATTCCAAATTATTTAACAAAACAATGAATATATCATATATATGTTCACTTCTATCGCTTAAACCATGTAATAGTAATTATTACCATTTATCTTTACGCATATTTCTTGCCAAGAATCTATTAATAGTCCTAGAACAACTCGAATCCCGAATTAATAAATATAAAACTAAGTTAACAATGCTTTAGAGACCACAGGAAAATAACTGATGTCTTTGTTATACTTTGACTGCCATTAAACTTTTCTTTTATTATTGGTATTAAAAGAGCTTTGACATCAAATAAGACTTGGATTAGAATAATAAATGATTTCTACTGAATAGAAAATTTTAAATTTATGAAAAACACTGAAGTTAAACTTGACAAAACAGATCACGGCATACTATCTATTTTAATGATGGATGCAAAAACACCGTATGCTGAAATCGGCTCACAGTTATCTGTATCTACCGGTACTGTCCATGCTAGATTAAAAAAAATGATAGATTTAGGGGTAATTAATGGCACCCACCTTTCGGTAGACTACAAAAGAATAGGATTTGATGTCATCGCTTTTTTAGGAATCTATCTTGAAAAAAGTGATTTATATTCTACAGTAAGTAATGAGCTAAAAAAAATCCCAGAAGTGGTAAGTGCACATTATACAACTGGAGTGTATAGCATATTTGCCAAAGTAGTTTGTAGAGATACTGATCACCTGAGATCAGTATTATCTAATTCTATACAAAGTGTACAAGGCATTCAGAGAACAGAGACATTCATCTCATTACAAGAAAGTATAAATAGACCCTTGATAATTGATAACATCAAAATATAACAAGATATTCTATCCAAATTAAAGTTACAATTTGAGATTAAGAATAATGTTTGGAGTCACTAAAAACTAAAGTAAAAAAAGAAGGGCCCTCCGTAGAAAAATGGAGAAGCCCTATATTAAGGTGTTAAGATCGATGCAAATATAGATAAATTATATTAGTTTATAAAATCTATTTTTACTAAGCTCCTAAGTAATGCTTTAACAATTTACTTCTTGAAGCTGATCTTAATTTATTTATTGCTTTGTCTTTAATCTGTCTTACTCTCTCTCTCGTAAGCCCAAACTTGTCACCTATATCTTCTAGAGACATAGGATGCTCTACTCCTATTCCAAAATACAATTTGATAACGTCACATTGTCTTTCAGTTAATGTACCTAATGATCTTTCTATCTCTGTTCTTAATGAATGTGTGTATTCTAGAGATTGATCTGTTTTTGCTGTTTGATTATTTTCCAATACATCAAGTAATGAATTGTCCTCACCATCTACAAACGGAGCATCCATGGATACATGCCTTGCAGCTACACCTAATGTAGTTTCTACCTCTTCTGTAGAGATCTCAAGTAATGTAGCTAATTCTTCCGGAGAAGGCTCTCTTTCAAATTCTTGTTCTAATTGAGAAAACGCTCTATTAATCTTATTAAGAGATCCTACCTTGTTAAGTGGAAGTCTAACAATTCTTGATTGCTCGGCAAGTGCTTGTAGGATAGACTGTCTAATCCACCAAACTGCATATGAGATAAATTTGAATCCTCTCGTCTCATCAAACCTTTGAGCGGCTTTGATTAATCCTAGATTTCCTTCATTGATCAAATCACTTAATGATAGACCTTGATTTTGATATTGCTTAGCAACTGAAACTACGAATCTGAGGTTTGCTTTTGTGAGCTTCTCAAGTGCTTCTTGATCATCCTGTTTAATTCTCTGAGCTAAATCAACCTCCTCTTCTGGAGTAAGTAGATCAACCTTTCCTATTTCTTGAAGGTATTTCTCTAAAGATTGACTTTCTCGATTTGTGATCGACTTCGTAATTTTTAGTTGTCTCATATATATATTTTATCTTATTTTTCTACTAAAGGAGTGCAAAAGTACGGGTTATATTGGGATTATTCACCCTAAATATAAAACTAAGTTATTAAACTTTATGTAATACAATTAGTTTGCCACGATTCCCCTTCTATAAATTAAAGTTTAACGAAAAAAGTTCATTTCTTTTGATAAATGGATTATTTATTTTTATTTGCGGCGTAAGACTTAATATCTTACATTATATTATTATTAAATAATGATTTACATAAAGCATTTTTTATAATGGGAAGAAAAAAAATTGAAATAGAATTTATCTTCAGAGCGTCACCAGCGATACTCTATAGTTTCTTAACCGATCCTGCCACTTTGGTAAGATGGTTCTGTGACGAAGTAGATATCCAAGATGATGTTTTCACCTTTAGTTGGGATGGATCTGAGGAAATTGCCACAATGGTTGATGATATAGAAGAAGAAAGAGTAAAATTCAAATGGGAAGATGCAGATGATCCAGAAGAATATCTAGAATTCTATATGTACAAATCAAATATTACAAACGAAACAGTTATGGAATTAACTGACTATTGTGATGATGATGAAGTACAAGAACAAAAAGACCTTTGGGAATCACAAATGAAAAAGCTTAAAGTTGAGTGTGGTGGTTAATATAACTGCTCTTTTCTTGTAGAATAATAAAGGCTTTGAGAAATCGAAGCCTTTATTATTTTATTTAATCATCACTTAATAGTATGATTTTGATAGTTGCTTATGCTATGTCATTACTATTTTAGTTTGAATCTTAAGACTATGGTGTAGTGCCGAGGTGAGAGAAATACTCTGAGTGATGAGAAATACATCTCGATGAAAAATACTCTCTACCTAGCAAAAATTCTAAATTTGAATATTGCTTTTAAAACACGCGACATCTTGTATCGTAATCAGTATTCTTTAACCTATTACCACACCCCTCTTAATTTTTCATTGTATAGCTCTTTGCCTTACCATTATTGAAAAAGGCTAAAAGCTCAACATTGTTTCCATTTTTCACAACCTCCAAAGATCGTCCATCTCCAGGCAACCAAATTCCGCTGTTGTACGCAGATACATATTGCAGCTTACCACTCTTACTCCCTAATAATACCCAGCCATAGCCAGCGTCATATCTAGCTGTTTCCACTTCCGCTCCATAGTGATTCCCTATACCAACAACATCCTTTATACCATCATTATTAATATCTATAATCGACATTGATTTGAGAGGGGAAATCTGACATTCCGAAGGCAAATCATCTGACGTCCAACCTGTTGCACTATTCCAAAGCACTTTATGGCTCATGCCGGTTATCTTTTTGTGAACACTTTTCTTGATATTATCTGCACCTAATATATCCTCGATACCGGCTAAAGCAAATTCATTAAACGTAGGAAATTTATCTTTTATATCAGGAATTTGTTGGCTACTGCATTCTCTTCCACGGGTAGGCACTACCTTATCATTATAGTGCTTAGCCAATACGATATCATTTGTTCCTGAACCATCAAAATCCCGCCCAAATATCTCCAATGGCTTTTCCTCACTTGGATGAAATTTATTATTAGTTCCAAACGACCCCAGAATTAGATCCATCCGTCCATCGCCATTCAAGTCACCTGTCTCAATTGTATTCCACCAACTTGAAAGACTTTCCATTTCAGCGGGCATATCTAACTTAAGCTTACTTCCATCAGATATAATAACGTGCGGTATAGACCACTCTCCTACTGTAACTATATCTAATTTTCCATCATCATTATAATCTATCTCAACAGCATCAGAGACTAAACCTATTTCTTCAAGTCCAATTCCTAATTCATTGTTTATTACAAATTCAGCATTTTTATTCTCTAATATATATGTGGAATAACTCTCTGGATATGATCCTATTTTATGCCCACCAAAAACAATTAAATCTTGATCACCGTCTGAATCTATATCTTTAGCTATTGCTTTCGATGTATTCTTTCCTATTTTGGGAAGTCTAATATCTTCTGAAAAATTCCCTTTGCCATCATTTATCAACAATTGATCAACTAGCCATCCATTTCCATTTTCAGCAGATTCATTTCCACCATTTACGAGATAAATATCTTGATCACCATCACCATCTGCATCAAAAAACGTAAAACCTCTATTTTCTTTAGATTTGATTGATTCCCAAAACGTAGTATTAATACGCTCCCATTTCCCATATTTAAAGACCATCTGCTGAGCTGCTTGATCAATACTACCTCCTATGAACAATTCTACTCGACTATCTCCATCTACATCAGCTGTGGATGTTGCAGGGCCATTCTCAGACAGTTTATGAGGCAGTAGGACTTCAACTTTGTAGTCATTGAATTCATTCTCTACGTGGGTATAATCTATCTTATTAGATTCCGAAAAGAATTTTGATTTTCCAGAATTCCTTTTAGATATAACTAGCTCTAAGCTCTCTTTCGACAATTCAATCAAGTTATCAGCTTGATCCAGTGGTAAAACATAGGTTTTATCATAAATAGTAGTTATCGTCCCTCCATATATTTCACAACCTTCTGGAACCGCAAATATTATATGATCCCAACTCGACGAATTATATCCTCTTGTAGGAACAATATCTTTCCTTTGAGTACCACAATTTGTTTCGATTATAAATTTGGCATTCAAGAATTCATTCCAAATATCAGACTTAAGGCTATATCTAAATATCCTACTTGATCTAACAGTCTGATTTTCTATTATCTTACTTGGCCCCTCAGATACAGAAGCTACAATATCAAGATCACCATCTCGATCAAGGTCAGCAACAGCAGACCCTGTAGAGAAATCAGGAGAATAAGTCCCACTTTTCTTAGTAGCATCTTCGAATTTTAGACCACCTTTATTTTCATAATAATAATTTGAAATAGGATTAGAAGGCACCTGATTCAAAAGATCCATAGCCTGAAACTCTCTATTCCCACTTGATATTTTTGATGTCAACTTTTGTATAAAATCATTATTTCTGACATCTTTCTCAATACCATTCGTTACATACGCATCCTTAAGTCCATCCATATTGAAGTCTTCTAAAATAACACTCCAACTCCAATCGGTCTGAGCTATACCTCCCATATGTGCTATTTCACTATAATGTCCTTCTCCTTGATTTAAGTGCATTGCGTTGAACATATATTGGTAGTAATTACCTTGGCCCACACTCTTCCAAAAAGCTTCTTCATTCATGGCGCCCATATTTGTTTTGGACTTATAATGATCACTCGCAGACATATCTAACGTCATGATATCATTCAATCCATCATTGTTAATATCAGCGACATCACTTCCCATTGAGAAATTTGAAATGTGCCCTACTCTGTCTTCTAACTCATTTTTAAATCCTTTCCCTTCCTGGTTTATATAAATGTAATCAGGTTTATCATAATCATTAGTAACATATAGATCGAGCCAACCATCTTCATTGATATCATTTACTAAGACATTTAAGCCATATGCAAGATTATCAATTCCGAATTCTTTTGATTTATCTAAATACCTACCGCTCTTCTTTCTTATATATAACTTATCATTATAATCGAAGCTACTGTCTGGTAATTGTATACTACTTGCTTGCGCCAGTTTAGCATCCATTGGCTGATTTACAAGATACATATCCTTGTCGCCATCTTTATCAACATCAAAAAAGGCTGCCATAATAGAAAATCCTTTTGCATCTAAACCATACTCTTTAGCCTCATCCTTAAATGTATTGTTTTTCTGATTTACAAGCAATCTATTCTTTCTATCATCTGGATTAGTTGATGGACCAAAAGAACATACATAAATATCCATCCATCCATCATTATTAATATCAACTACAGTCACTCCTGTTGTCCATTGTAAGTTAGCCGGTAAAGCCTTAGCTGAAATCTCTTCAAATTTCATATTCCCCTCATTGATATACAATTTATCTTGGGTCATGTTCTGTCCCATATATATATCAGGTAAGCCATCATTATTGAAATCCGCGATGCCCACACCAGATCCCATATAAAAAGATGCCCAAAGAAAATAATTGAAATTAGCGGTAGATTCTATATGATTATCTGCATCCACTCCAGTGGATTTAGGATCTAATATTTTAAATTTTGTAGCTTCTTTCTTTATCGTATCAAAATCAACCAAACTTATTGAGTTCGAACTCGTATTATCGTCAGTTCCACATCCCAAAACAAATAAAGTGGCAATCACTATAAAACATGTAAAAAACTTATTCATCGACATTTCTTTATAATTATAATACAAAACTAATAATACTAATACAAAAAAGAGCCTAACTCAAAAGAATTAGGCTCTCATTATAAAGTTCAGTTATAATTAACTGATTTGCATTATTGTTTTATAATCTTTTCTACTTGCACACCATCTTCTGTTCTCAAAGAGAAAAGATAGATACCCGAATTGAGATTATCAAGATTGATTGAGAATGTATTTAATCCGTTTTTCAGAATTACATTTTCATTTTGTACAATCTTGCCTGTCATATCATGAATGAGAATAGTACCACTCATATCAGCATTAGAAACCGTCTGCAGAGACATATTAGAACTAGTAGGATTAGGTGATAGTGACATTTTACCCATCTCGTCATCACGTCTTACTTTCACTGAATGAGACATTTCCGATTTTCCATCTTTGTCTACCGCATTCAATCTGTAATAAGTAACTGCATATGGATTATTATCAAACACTTCATAATCAAGTCTTGATAGACTCTCCCCTTTCGTTTGAACTTCATCAACAGTCTCCCATTTAGTTGAACCATTTGGAGAACTTTGCACCTCTACAAAGTCACTGTTAATTTCAGATAATGTCGTCCATTCTATCATGTTACCTCTCTTTTCTGCCTTCGCATCAAAACTACCAAGAACAATAGGAAGTGCCGCCCCTTGAGCACCAATTTCAAATGGTTCTCCAGATGTAACTTTTTCATATACTCTTACAAAATAATTAGCATCTCTAGTTGTGCTGGAGTTTCCTTTTTCATCTTGAAAAAGAGCTGTGAAGTTAATAGTCTCAACACCTCCGTTTCCGCCTAAATCTACGCATTGTTCAGGAATGGCTGATCCACACCCATTATAAATTGCTACTACCATATCACTATTTGGACCTGGCTCCACTACTATTATAAGGTTACCACCATCCGCATCAGTATCTATTGAATACCATATATCCGCTGGAGTTGGTGTAGCAGATACATCACACGCTTCCGCTCCCATTCCTGAAGCCTCAGCACCAGCAAAATATTGATTAATAAGAGATCCTGTTGTATTCATAGCCAACACTGCAGCTGTCGCGCAGTCATCATTCGCAGGTGCTAATTCATTTACTTGAATTTCGAAACCTCCTACAGATGTTCCATATCCATCAACTTGCACATAGTATGTATCGCCTCCAGTCAATGGAGCTCCTGATGTTTCTATATAAGACATCCAACCGCTGCCTGTTAATCCACCGTCTTCATCACAATCTATTTCACTTGCTGTTGTTAAATCAGCACAATCAGTAACAGTGTATAATGCTATTTGTGAATCCGTCAATCCAGTCGCAAAATCAGTAGTTATCTCTACTAAACCAGATCCTGGAGCTACAAATGAATACCAAACTGAATTAGATCCTGTAGTTGATGCCCAACATGAACCAGAAACTTCACTCGTCTCAAATGTAGAATAAGCATTAGTTCCAGAGATTTGTGGCGCATCTACTGTAATTGCTTCTGCATCGCATGCAGCATCATTTACTGGTGGACAATTCAATAGAAATGGTCCTAAAACTACATTGCATGTAGGATTAGACTCATGTGCAATGATTATAGACCAACTAGTCTGTGGTACTGAAACACCAGTAACTATAAAAACACCTGTAGCACTAACCATTCCACCTGTACCTGTAGGATTACCCATATCATCTTCAGCGGTAATTGTTAATGTTCCTGAATCTCCTAAATCATCTATAGATATAGAAACATCTACTGTTGCAGGACAATTCGTATTGTCAATTGGATCTGCTGGAATAGTTACAGTAGGTGCAGTACAAGAAAGCTCATATGCACAGAAACTGAAATCTCCTGGACCATCATCGTTTAAAGAATCCCAAGCTCTTATCCAAATAGTTGCACCTGGAGTTTGTCCAGTAAGAGCTGTCTCAAATGTAGATGGATCATTTCCACCTGTTGCTGAACATTGTAATGTAGTTAAGGCAGAACAATCTGTTCCTGTATATAATTCATACCATAAAAAAGAACAACAATCCGAAGCTGCGCCTGAGATTGTAACATTCCCACTCGCTGGCACTGCCAATTTAAACCAAATATCTCCACCTCCATATGAAGAACAAGTAGCTGCTGGAGGAGCGGGCACATCATTATCAGAATCAGTTGAGCCCAAGTTATTTCCTGTAGTTTGTCCAGTACACATATCTACTGTTACTGGTATTGTTATTGCTCCCATACAATTATCCTCTACCGGTGGAGGTGGTAAACACGAACCATCATCGCAATTTGCGGATGGATCATAGTTAGGAGCTAGTGGGTCCGTACATCCAAAAATTGGACATTGCGCACTTCCTAATGAAAAGCTTTCCGCTCCAGTGGTTCCAGTTATTACTGAAACATTATTATTCAAAATTTCCCAAGAAACTTCACCTGGGTAACTCCCATCTGTAACAATTACAGAGTAACACGCATCAGGAACACAAATAGATTCAGTCCCAGTCGAACCTCCAGTTATTGTAAATGGACCATATGATGCTCCATCAGCACAACCATTTTTTTCAACAATTGTCATCTCCGCACCATTCCATCCATCTCCGTATGAATCCGTAAGAATTATTGTCAAAGGATTATCAGAACAGGCAGGAATGCAAGAACCATCATCACATGTCGCAGCAGGATCAAAATTTAAAGCCGTAGGGTCAGTACATCCCGGAATAAAACAAGTCGCTCCACCAAGTGTGAAATCAAAAGGTGTATTAACTGTGGCTGTGCCCGTAGTTATAGAGACAGAATTTGTAGCATCAAAGATTTCCCAACTCACTTCACCCGGATAACTTCCTTGATTATCGATTGTGAATGTATAACATCCATCTGCAAGCGTATAAGCATCAGTTACAGTAGAGCCAGAGGCAAGTGTACCAGAAGCTACACTCGCAATTGTACAATTGGTTCCATCAGAACCATTTAGGTCTATATTATAAGTTGCACCATTCCATCCATCGCCATAAGAATCAGTCAAGATAATTTGAATATCAGTCTGAGCGAAAAAAATGTTCGTAAAAAAAAGACATAAAAATAATAGTAAAAGTTTTTTCATAGTTAGTAAGTTTATTAAAAAATCTAATTAAAAAAAATAAGCGATCGCAACTAGAAAAAATAGTCAATGACCAAATAATCTAATATACGACAAATGCCGATTAACTGATAAAATTGGGGTTGTTTGTAAAAACGTAAAAACTGTCAAGAATATGACACTTGATAAGAAAGACATAAATTATAAAATTCAACCATATATAAATGATTGAAATAGATATAATTATACTAGCCTCGCGGACTCAAATATAAAATTCCCTGGTTAATTGTTTGTTAATTATTAGCCAAAGTATTCTTTTTTGTTGAAAATCAAAAAATATAAGCGTTAAAACACAATAAATATATCATTTTGACATATTATCAAAATTCAAAATATTTGACTACATTTCCAGAATTAAGCAATACTCAACAAAGAGAACTGGGCAAACCAGATTGAGTGAGCCAAAAAAAAAGCAGATACAGTTACTGTATCGGCTTAAATTTAACTTTAGAAATAATTGAATTGAAATGTCTATTTAAACTTCTTTATTTTTTTGAAACATAAAATTGAACGACAAAATGCCACTACTCAATCAAAAATAGTATTCTAAAAATTTGCCTTCCTCTTCTCAATAAACGCACTAACACCTTCTTTACATTCATCACTTACCAACAGATCACCAAACGTAGAGTATTCAGTTTCGTAACCATTTTTTGCATTATCGTAATATGCATTAATCGCAGCTATTGCTTTTGAAACAGCCAGAGGCCCTTTACTTTTTGTTTTCTTGAATATCCCCATACATGTATCGATCAATTCATCTTTCTCTACAGCATAGTTCACCAATCCAATATCATGAGCTTCTTCCGCTGTAACCATTCCTCCAGTTAATGTTAACTCCATTGCTTTAGCCTTTCCTACTAATTGTGGAAGTCTTTGGGTACCTCCATAGCCAGGAATAAGTCCTAAGGAAACTTCTGGTAAACCAAATTTTGCATTCATCGAAGCTACTCGCATGTGACATGACATAGCTAACTCACAACCTCCACCAAGTGCAAATCCATTAACTGCTGCAATGACTGGCACATGAAAATTCTCTATCAAAAAAAATGTTTCCTGGCCAAACTTTGACACCTTACTCCCCGACTCTACTGTGAGATTAGTAAAACCTTTGATATCAGCTCCAGCTACAAATGCCTTTTCTCCACTCCCAGTAACTATCACTCCTTTTAGTCCTTCTATAGTTTTATACTCTTTGCCAAACCAATCATTCAGTGCTTGCATAACATCTGCATTGATAGCATTTAGTGCTTTAGGTCTATTTATAGTAACAGTCGCGATTCCCCCTTCTGAAGAAATTAATACAGTTTCATTCATATTATATATTTAAGTGCTTATTGTAAGGTTAGGTTTTATTCCTGCATCTTCATTCAAGAAGTACACATTTAGAGACAGCGAAATAATCAAATAAAAGACAAATAATGTAGTCCCGTGAGGAATAATTTCATCCAAACCATACCAACCGCCCAATTGACGAATCAAAACGAGCGCTAAAATTATTTTCATTACTTCAAATAGTGTAGAAAGTCTGGACCGATCCATAAGACTAGTATAACTATATATACTGAGTGCCAGAAACAAACCATACAGCAAAATCCATAAAAAAGAAGTATCCGCAAAAGATTGAAACATATGGATCATCAAAGTCAAGTTGATAACCAACTGCATCCATATCCATATATGCATAGTCACTGATCCTGGTGTTTCATACTTTACTTGATCACTGGCGACTACGGTATATGGTATTGGGTCTTCTTGTTCTCTATCGTTTGGCCTCCAACCTGTCGGCATAATGAATACTTTCATTTTATCTATCCATGATCTTGTAAACCAAGCATCTTTCACCAATATCCATAAATGCTGGAAGTTGATCAGAAAAGGATTCCATGTATTTGCTTGCCTCTTCACTCCATATACTGGAATTTCGTCAACCAACTCCTCTTGAAATGTTCCAAATAACCTGTCCCATATTATAAAAACTTGACTGAAATTCCGATCCATATAGACGTCATTTATTGCATGATGAACTCTATGGTGTGACGGAGTGACAATAATGCTTTCTAAAAAACCCATCTTATTAATCAATCTAGTGTGATACCAGAACTGAGCGAACAAATGCAATGGGGCAACGATAGCTATAACCTCTGCTGGAACCCCTAATACAGCAAGTGGAATAAGTAGAAAGAAAAATACGCCAAAAACAGCGGATATATTTTGTCTCAATGCACATGCAAGATTGAATTCCTCACTACTATGATGGATGATATGACGGTTCCATAGGATATTGATCTCATGCTCAAATCTATGTGCCCAATACCCCGCAAAGTCCAAACCAATAAATGTAATTAGATATAGCCAAAGCTTAGACTCTATTTCTATTAAACCAATATGATCCACCATCCAGCTATAGCTAATAATTATTACGGCCAAGCCTAAAACTTCCTTCAAAGAATTAGTAAGACCAGAACTCAGACTCGAAACTGTGTCAAAACTCCTAATAACTGACATTCCCTTCACCTTAGATATACCCAATTCTATAAGAATTAGGACCATAAAAAAAGGTATAGCATATGTTAAAACTTCTGCGTAGGTCTGCATTGTTTAATATTGATTAGAAGGTAAATATAAGGTATTGTAAAAGAATTTATGAATTAATTCCAATATGTCTGACATCTCAAAGAGTGTCTGACATTTATTTGTTTTGAATCCGATAATCTGTCTGTGGATCCATGCAAGTGTCAGACACCTGTTAGGTGTGCAGACACTAGTGTTAATCCGAAATGTCTGACATCTCAAAGAGTGTCTGACATTTATTTGTCCAGAATCCGATAGTCTGTCTGTGGATCCTTTTAAGTGTCAGACACCTGTTAGGTGTCTGACACTAGTGTTAATCCGACATGTCTGACATCTCAAAGAATGACTGACATTTATTTGTCCAGAATCCGTTAGTCTGTCTGTGGATCCATGTAAGCGTCAGACACCTGATTGGTGTGCAGACACTGGTGATAAAAAAAATTATTATGAGAAAAGAATCAAAATGAATGGAGCAGCCAATTTGAATCAACTACTCCATCCAAAACGCTAATACTACGTCTTTATAAAATCATATTTTCACTCTTTTTTTCAACTTTATCCACTCAAATGACAGCGAATTCATACAATGGTTGCTCTATTAAATAGAATTAATTAAATTATGAATTACTTGCTTACATTTGAATTAGTTACTTTTGTAATAACAATTTGAGAAATAATGGGAAGGATATTTTTAACTATGTGCATCTGCACGCTTATTACTATTTACGGAACATCACAATGTCCTGACCTCCCAAACAACGTTGAAGTCAATGGAACCAATGATCTTGACTTCCCACTTTGTGGCGCTCAATCAGTAACATTTACTGTGGATGATCCGAATTTACCTAATGGAACCATCGATTGGTATTCGAGTAATACATCGGGATTTGATCCATTAATTAGTGGAACGCTCATAGGCAGTTCTGCAATAAGCAGTTCCGTAACACCTCTTTGTCCAGCAATAGAATCCATATATATTGATGCATGTGACGATGAAGGTGGAAATGAATTTATGATTGTTAGTTCTGGCTCTGGTGTTGCAGTAAATGATTTAACGTTTACTTTTGACGTAGCAAACACAGGAGGTTCCGCCGCCAATGGAAACATCAATTTTGGAGGGGTGTGTGGATGGACAACAGGAAACTTAGCTTTAGTTTTTGGATGTACAACAATGATCAGTGTTGGCCCAGGAGACTTCGTACCACCTAACAGTACCATGATAATACAAACCAGTTCTGGTGGAATCACTTCTTATGATGTGTCTGGTATATGTGGAACATCAGATTGTATATATGTATTGCGTAGTTCTTGTGAACGAATTATTGGTGGTTTTTCAAATTCTGATGCAGGAACAGGCGCATCGAATGTCAGAATAAATATTTTAGGAATAGCTGGCTGTCCAGATGACGTTCTGATATATGATCTTTTAGACCCAACTTTTGATGCAACTGATGGAGCACATGTGTATAAAGATTTGACATTTGCTAATTTTGGCTGTAATGTTGGACCTAGTATATCAACTATACCTCAAGCAACACTTTCAGCTAGTACAGATCCATTTAACCATATATTCAATTGCGACGATGAACTATTTGTCGTTGGAGTTTTAAACTCAACTGAGTATAATGAAGACTGTTGTGGTGAACAAATCACCAATGAGTACTCTTTCAATGTTGCCTGTCCCGAAGCCGAGCTAAGTGGCGGTGGCGTTATTTGCACAGGAGAATGTACTGATATAAATGTAACATTTTCAGGTGGCGTATCTCCTTATGATTTAAATTTGGAAGTAACAGGTTCATTATTCCCTATCCCATTTTCATTGACGAATTTTGATGTAGGAGAAACAATTACGATCTGTTATGATAGTCTAGGACCACCTCTAGATCCAGGAACTAACACAGTTAATGTTCCCGCTCTTTTTGGAGACTTTAATGGATTTGTGGAACTACTTAGTTTTCAAGATGACAACGGCTGTGCTGGTATCGTTACTGGCCTTCCCGTAAATATAGACTTCAATGATGCACCAGATATAATTACTCCTCCCCCATTTACAGAATGTGACATGGGAGATGGAACCGCTTTTTTTATACTGTCTGATTATGATATTATTATTAACGATGGTACTGGACTAACAGTTAATTATTTCTCTGACGCAATGGGGACTATCCCTATCTCAAACCCATATCAATCTTCTGGAACAACAACTATATATGCTCAAGTAGAGGACAATCCTTGTAGTAGTGAGATTGTTCCTGTTATATTAGAGGTAATAGCAAATGGTGATGCAGGAATCGTAAGTATGTTCTGTAATATAGGTGGAACAAATAGTCTAGAATGTACAATTTGTGACAACGACAATGTACCAGGAGAAGAAGTAACCATTACTATTGTTTTTCAGGAAGTTACTGTAGTGTATAATTTTGATGTATTGGTATCTCCTATGGGAGGAGCACCTTTTACAATCAGTGGAGTTTCAAACGCTGGAACAGGAACAATTACATTGGATATATTTGAGACTACGACATTCCAAGTAACATTGGTTGATCCAGACAATGACTGCCCCGACATGACTGATCTTGGCGATGCAGTTACAATAATATATGGAATGACACCCGATATGGACGACCCAGGAGATCTTTCAAACTGCGGAGATATTGTACTTCCGGCTATAACAGGAAATAGCATACCCGCTAATGCTGGTTACTATACTATGCCCGGAGGAATGGGGACGATGTCTATGCCCGGCGATTTAATTTCAGCGAGTACTACCCTTTACTTATATGGTGGGTTTACAGGCTGTGATCAAGAAATAGAAATAGAATTAACCATAGTAACCGCTGGAACGATTGATGACCCTGGTACAATCAATGCTTGTGGATCATATATTCTACCTGCAATTACAGGCACTAACGTTGACAATGCTAATTACTATACAGAAACCAATGCTGGCGGAATGATCCTTCCAGTTGGACAAAACATAACAGCGAGTACCACAATATTCATTTTTGACCCTATATGTACTGGCGCAGAAGTATCATTCATGGTCATCATTACACCAGGAAGTGTAATCACAACTGGTCCTGATACACTTGTTTGTGACACTTTCTTTGTAGAAGCTATAGAAGGTATGGACTTAACTGGCTTAGAATCATACTACGAGTTAACGGGGGGAACGGGTCAAGAAATCTCAGTGGGTGACACAATTACGCAAGATACGACGATATACATTTATGATAACACGCCTGGTTGCGTCCAAGAAATTCCGTTTGTAATTTCAATTGCGCAGCCTCTTTTCCCTGGTCTAGATTCCTCTATTGTAATATGCGAAAGTGACCCTGTACTATATAATATCAACCAATTACTTGCGGGAAGCGCTCCAGATCCATCTGGTTTCTGGATAGAGTCTGGTACAAATATTATTAATGATAGCACTCAAGTTGACTTTTCATCATTAACAGTAGGTCCGTATTCGTTTGATTACATGATCAATGATACAATCTGTCAAGAATCATCTGCAACATTAAGCGTAAGTATTGTAGGCGCTGTAGATGCTGGAATCGATACACTTTATGCTGTATGCGAAAACATAACTGGAGTTAATGTTTATGAACTATTAGGAAATCCTGTTGAAGGAGGGGTATTTGTAGATAACGGCGGCACGCCCGCTACATTTGACCCTAGCAATGCTACTTTCACTACCGATATTCCTGGTCTTTTGGTTTATAGTTATATAGTTGGTGATCCACAATCTTCTTGTGGTGCAGACACTTCAATATTTTCAATTATCACTGGAGCGGAAATAAATGCTGGAGATGATGCTTCTAGAACTATATGTGTTGGTGAAACATTATTAGTGTCTACTCTTTTAACAAATAACACTGCACTTGGAATCTACTCTGAACCGGTTACTAGTGGAGCCCTAGATATTATAGGAAACTTCAATAGTGTAGGTTTAACTGATGGAGATGAATATATCATATACCATATACTTGCCGGTAGTGGTACATGCCCTGATGATACTGCAACTATAACCATCACCTTAGTAGATGGGCCTAGTGCTGGAGACGAACAAGATTATGAAGTCTGCGGAGACGATTTGGTTGTGAATTTGGAAGACATTTTAGATCCAGATGCAGATTCAAATGGTAGTTTCTATCTAGGTAGCGTTGAGATAACAGATCCGATGATTGACTTTACAGGAATATCAGGAGATCTGGAATACTTATATATTGTTGGAAATGGAATTGGTTGTCCATTTGACACGGCAATTTTATCGATATCAATACCCTTGACTCCTGTTTTTGCTTTATCCTTTGATAATGCATCTATTTGTCCAGAAGATTGTGCCACATTAACTATTACTGCAGGTGCAAATAATGCGCAACAAATGACAGCCTTTTACAACATCTCAGATAATAACGGATTCATAGAAAATAGAACAGCAATCATAGAAATGCTATCCTCTCCGCACACATTAGAACTTTGTGAAGGAGATGGTAGTCAAATGAATAATTTCTTAATGCCTGGTAATACATATACCGTGACATTAGATAGTCTATACCTTGATGGTTCTGACTGTATTTATTTCCCAGGCGCTATATCTTCTATAGAAGTACTTAACATTAGTACATTCCTTCTAGAAGACACTTATTGCGTGGGAGAAGAGCCTATGCTAGGTGCAGATACATACACTGCAATCATGCCGAATGGCGTAACTACTATTCCGTCTGCAAATGGATGTGATAGTATCATTACTGTTGACTTTGAGTTTTTGGAATCAGTAGAAGGCGAATACACTGAATCATTCTGTGATGGAGCTTCTATAGAGGTACTGGGTACAATATACACTTCTGATTATATCGGAGACTCATTACTTGTAGGCGCGAGTGCAGGAGGATGCGACAGTCTAGTCAAGATAGACATATCATTTTCAGATGTTATCATAGAAGACTATCCACTTATAAGATGTGAAGGAGAAATTGATACTATAGCTGGTGTAATATTTAATGATACAAATTCAACAGCTCAAGTACCTATACCTGGAGGCAGTGCAAATGGATGTGATAGCATTCTTAATGTATCCATCACTTATCTAACTGAATCAGACGGTATATTTGATCCTATGGTATGCGGTACGTTTAGTGTTGACATTGGAACTGAAACATTCGACATTACTAATCCTTCTGGAATGGTAATCCTAGAAGGTCAGAATATGAATGGCTGTGATAGTGTATTGATGATTGATCTAGATTTTTCTGGATCAGGTGTTGATTCTATGTTTGCTTTGTCAACGTGTGACGAAGATTACTCTATTGATATTGGAACCGAGACTTTCGACTTCAGTAATCAGAGTGGTTCAGCTATATCAGCTGGAGTTAATGGTGAATGCGACACCATATTTACAGTTAATCTTACTTTTGGACAGACCAATATTGAATTCGAAAATATTAATGCCGGATGTGAAGTTGTAGACTCAGGTTCTGTGATTATTACTCTTGACAATGGTGAACTTCCATATAACATTACGTATAACGGAAACAATACAATTGGATTTGTCATACCGATTGAGATACCTCTCCCAGTAGGTGCTGGTGAATTACAAATTACTGATAACTCAGGATGCCAGACTACAATATCCTATGAAATACTCGAAGGCAATGAGGAAGAAGATTTCAATATAGTAGCGAATGGAAATCAACTCTCTATTGTGGGTGGCATAATTGATTCAGTGCTTTGGGCACCTAACGATTCTATAAGCTGCATAGATTGTATTAACCCTATTGTGAATCCTCAATCTACAACGATATACACAGCTACAGTCTATTATGGTGGAAGCTGTATGGTAGATCTAGAATATGTTTTCAATGTAATAGATGAACTTCCTGACTATATACTTCCTAGTGGATTTAGTCCTAATAGAGACGGCACAAATGATAATTTCTTTCTTACCGTAACAAATGGAGCTATCGGTATTCCTCTAAGGATGGAAATATATGACAGATGGGGAAACAGAGTATTTGTTACCACTGGTGAAGATATAACTCAGACCGGATGGGATGGTACTTGGAATAACAATGAGGTTACATCAGGAGTATATGTATATAGAGTACAAATACAGGAATTAGATAAAACCATTTCACTATATGGAGACGTGACCGTAGTAAGGTAGAAAGGTCCAATTATGTTTTTGATGGTAGACATCAGCTACCTTCCTAGCTTATTATCACCTTAGTACTTTATTCGTTTCAATGATAAAAATAGCATACTCGCCAATCTACAAATATGAATTGCCAGATGGTCATAGGTTTCCTATGATCAAGTATGAATTGATTCCTGAGCAGTTGTTGTATGAAGGATCTGTAACTGATGAGCACTTTTTCCATCCAGATAAGTTGACTGATGAACAGATATTGTTGACACATACATCAGAGTATCTTAACAAGCTAAATAACCTAACATTAGATAGAAAAGAGGTAAGAAATATTGGATTCCCTGTAGCCAAATCACTTATTGATAGAGGCAAGTATATAGCTAATGGCACTCTCCAATGTGCTCGATATGCAATAGAGCATGGTTGCGCGATGAATATTGCTGGTGGCACCCATCATAGTTTTGCCGACCGAGGAGAAGGTTTCTGTATCTACAATGATATCGCGATCAGTTCAAACATATTACTCAAAGAAGGTACATCTAAACAAATACTTGTGATAGATTTAGATGTACATCAAGGCAACGGTACAGCTAAAATCTTCGAAAACGATGATAGAGTATTTACTTTTAGTATGCACGGCGAACGAAACTACCCTACCCGCAAAGAAGTTTCTAATCTCGACATAGGACTTCCGGACAAGACCGAAGATTCATTATTTCTATCTGAACTGAAGAAAACGCTACCAAGATTGATTGATACTGTAGAACCGGATATGATTTTCTATTTGTCTGGTGTTGACATCATCGAAAGTGACAAACTAGGCAGGCTATCTGTGTCAAAACAAGGATGTAAAGAACGTGACCGTTTTGTATTCCAAACCTGTAAATCTAATGATATACCAGTAGCTGTAAGTATGGGAGGTGGTTACAGTCCTAAGATATCAGACATTGTGGACGCACATTCTAACACCTTTAGAGAAGCGTTGGATCTTTATGAATAACAGAGTTTTATTTTTCAAAAACGTTAAGTCTCTATGCCTTCTCAAGTGTAAAACCAAAAATAGATCCTTCACCAACCGTGCTCCTTACATGGATTGTTTGTTTGTGAGCTTCAACTAGATGTTTCACAATAGATAAACCAAGGCCTGAACCTCCCTTAAGTCTGCTTCGACTTCGATCCACCCTATAGAATCTATCAAATACGTGTTCTAGATGTTTCTCTTCAATACCAATACCGTCATCAGAAATTTCTATGAGTATATTTTTATCGACGTCAAAAGTAGAAATGACGGTTGTTCCGCCTTCATCACCATACTTTAAGGTATTGGTCACTAAATTATTAAGTATTTGACGAACGGCTTCTACATCTCCCTTCACCATCAATGGAAAATCTCCTTTTGTCTCTAAATTTAGTTTCACTTTTTGTTTATCGGCCATCCTCTTTTGATCTTGAAAAACATCTTTGATCAATTTGTAGATATCAAATTCTTCAATATCAAGCTCCAGTCTTCCAGACTCCATTTCACCAATGGATTCAAGATCCTCAACGATATGTTGTAATCTGTCTGCATTATCAGCCGCTCTTTTTATATATTTTAAGTTGATGGACTCATCGTATATTCCTCCATCTAATAGCGTATGCAGATACCCTTGTAGAGAGAAGATCGGAGTTTTTAATTCATGCGATACATTCCCTACAAAATTCTTCCTGTACTTGGCTAATGTTTGCAGAGATTCTATTCTCTTTTCAGTATCAGAAGCCCATTTGAGTACATCTTTATTTACATTATCTATACTTACTACATCTTCGGGTATATCTTTCTTAGAATCCTTAGACTTAGAGTTATGAATAAACTTATATATGACCTTTAGCTTATTGTAAACGTATTTTTCTAACAATAAAAGAACACAGAAATACAATAGGACGAGCCCAATAATGAGACTTATAAAGAATGGAAGCAAATTGATATTTAATTCCTGGAAAAAATATGTAATTCCAAATACGGCAAGAGCAACTACACCAAAAAGGAGTGTAATAGCTGCCGAAAGATTTTTTATAGATAATTTATCAAACACAAATAATAGATTGGAATAAGTAATACTATTGATCAAACTTATATCCTACACCTTTCAAAGTATGGATATAATGACTACCAAGTTTTTCTCTGAGCTTTCTGATATGCACATCTATCGTCCTGTCACCAACGATAACTTCACTGCCCCAAACCTTATTCATGATCTCAGCTCGTTTAAAAACCTTCCCTGGTTTAGAGGTCAATAAAGCTAATAAATCAAACTCCTTCTTGGCTAAATTAATGGTCACTCCGTCAACGGTTAATTTATAGTGTTCAAAATTAATCTCCAGATTGCCGAATACTCTGGTCGCGTTGTCAGATGAATTGACTAAATCAGGATGCCTTCTGAGCAAAGCCTTTATTCTAGACTTAAACACATTTGGCTTTATAGGTTTATTAATAAAGTCATCTCCACCAGTTTCCAAGGCCGTTACTTGTGTAAACGACTCGTTCCTTGCAGTAAGAAAAGCTATGATAGTATTGTTAAATTTCTCTTCTGATCGCAAGATCTCGCATACTTCAATACCGTCATACTCGGGCATCATAATATCCAATACAATTAAATGGGGATTAAACGATTTAGCAATTCTTATTGCCTCCTTACCATCGAACGCTGTTTCTACATTATAGCCTTCTTTCTTTAAGTTATAGCTTAAGAACTCCACTATATCCTCTTCATCATCAACTATAAGTACTCTTATATCTGTATTCATGTTTGTCAATTCGTATTATGCAAATATACTGAGCTTAATCACGATTCAATGTTCATCAAGGTTATCATAACGTTATCTTTAAGATAAGTAAAATTTAATCTTCCTTAAGTTCTTTGATTTTCAAGTGTATTTTTTGTTCTATGCTATAGAATGTTTCCAAATTTGACTCTAAGTATGTCATTAAGCTTTCCAATTGAACGCTATCAATTTTATGGATTTCTAAGACCTGCTTAGTATAAACACTTAATAGACTATCATGATTTATATTTCTTGTAATTCTTGAAGCTTCTCCAGCGTAGTGCATATCAATAAGTACATCAATTATTTTCTCTTCTGACATAGGAAGCTCCTCACTTACTTTTGCCTTAGAAGAACATCCTATACAGAGCAATAGAACAATCAAGAATGTGAAATTGAAAATCCGCATTAATACATTTTTGGATAAATAAAATTAATCAACTTAGAATTCATCGGATCTATATCAACCCATGAACTAGCCGTACTTGTTATTATTAGAACGCCACAAGTTGGTACATTGTCTATGTATTTGTCGCTGACATTATTCGCCAAGTAAGTGATCCCAGGATTATGACCAAACATCATAGCTGAGGCTATACTATCATCTATCAATTGTGCTTCTTCAAAATAAGTATCTTCAGGAGCATGATATAATTTTCCATTTACCTCAGTTTGAGATTGTCTCAACCCAAACTTTTCGATAAAACAATCAGCGGTCTCTTGAGCCCGCTTGGCATTACTCGTAATTATTAATTCTGGAATATATTTGAGTTCTATACACTTAGAACTCATAATCGGTGCATCCCTCTTACCTCTTTGGTTTAGTGGTCTATCAATATCCTGCATAGATAAATCTGCCCATGATGACTTTGCATGCCTAACTATATATAGCGTTTTCATCCTTCTTTTACTTTTTAGCTTCAAAATTGGCAAAATGAAATTTACTAAAGAAAATTAGACTCTAAGAAAGATAAAAGAAAATATTAGTGGCAACAAAACCATTTTCAGGTCAATACCCACTTCTACCCTAAATCAATATCTAATTACGTTTTTAGAATAAAATTCCTAATAATTGACATTTAACCAAATACATATTACTTTTTTAAATAATATGTTATATATTTGTATTGTGTAAGTTTTGGTTATTTTTATAAATAATTCGTTTTTGCTCCGAAACCGTTCGGAGCATTTTTTATTTATAGAATTACATCTAAAACATTTGTCTTATCGTGACTACCATCTTAACAAGCCACTTCCCCACGTAAAACCACTTCCAAAAGCAGCGACACATACTAGATCTCCATCTTTGATTTTACCTTCTTCCCATGCTTCACACATAGCAATCGGAATCGATGCAGCTGTAGTATTCCCATACTTTTGAATATTATTGAACACCTTCTCATCTGGAAGCCCTAATCGTTTTTGGACGAATTGACTGATTCTTAAGTTGGCTTGGTGTGGGATAAACATATCAATATCATCAGTCGTGTGTCCAGTAGAATCTAAGGCTTCTTTGATTACTTCAGGAAACTTAGTAACAGCATGCTTGAAAACTAGCTTACCATTCATATGTGGTGATAACATATAGTCGTCTATCATCTTTTGCGTAACGAAGACTCCACCAAACTTATCAGTATCTCCATATCCAAACTGTTCAGTACCTACATGATATCCACCATGTGACCCAGGATTCAGCAAGGACAGTTCCTCTGCATAAGTACCATCACTGTGGACATGAGTTGTCAATATGCCACTATTTTCATCTTCAGTAGGTTGCAATACAAGTGCTGCCGCTCCATCACCAAATATAACTGAAACATCCCTGCCTTCTGTACGAAAGTCCATTCCCATAGAATGCATTTCCGAACAAACAAATAGAATATTCTTATACTTCCCCGCTTTGATAAACTGATCAACTACTTCAAGCCCATAGACAAATCCAGAACATTGATTTCTAATATCTAATGCGCCAACAGCACCTTTAGTTATGCCTAATTCTCTCTGAACAAGAACTCCACAACCGGGAAAATAATAATCTGAACTAATGGTTGCAAATACGATGTAATCGATATCTTCTTTAGTAATACCGGCCCGCTCTATTGCTTGTCTAGCTGCAGCGGCACCCATAGTTGTGGTGGTCTCATGGTGTTTCTTAGCAAATCTCCTTTCCTTGATTCCAGTTCGTTCTTGGATCCACTCATCTGAGGTATCCATATATTGAGCTAAATCGTCGTTAGTAACTACTTGTTCAGGAAGATATTTTCCTATACCTGCAATTTTAGTTCTAATCATGTCTTTGAAGATTTGAGAAGATGTAAATAAATATGATTATTTATAAGGTATTGATACAGTTGGGTCCAAATACCATGCTTTCGAAGAAAGACGCTTTCTAATATCTGTGAGATAAACATCTAAATCTACGTTAGAGCATTCAAAAGTGAAACCTACTCTAGTTATTCCTTTGTACTGACTAGTATACGCCTGTTTACCATCTCTTTCGATCACACTAATCATTCGTGTAATATTGGTTGCCTTTTTTAATGAGGCCAAAATAATAATACATTTTCCAGATTGCGGGATAATGGCTTCGTATTTACTTCTAGGAATTTCAGGTGTCTTTTCTACTACTACCTCATCAATAGTCGATTTTGGAATTTCCTTTACCTCTTCAATAGGCTTAGTCTCAACTTCAGCGATTGCATCTATATCTGATTTAGTATTATCCACTAATTCTTCTAATTCTTCATCAAGTTTAGCCTCGGGTTCCTCAGCCTTTACTGGCTCATCAGATGTTGGAACTTCATCAAGCATCTTATCCACCTCTTTATACTTAGCATCTAAGGTTACATCTTTTTTAGTGTCCGCTTCGTCAAAAAACGTATCTGTAACAGCGTTAGTATTGTCTTCTTCAAGCACTTCAGATGTTTCATCAGGATTATTATACAACATAGAATCCTTATCCGAATATATCGTCCATACTAAAACCACTAAAGCTGCTATCATAATACCGGCAATAATCGGTTGAAGCCATCTGTATTTACTTTCGGCTCTGACAACTTGATCTTGAGTATCTACAACATGATTAATTGCTATATTCTCTTTTATCCTATCAATTGGATGTATTGATAAAGGCTTCAGGTTCTTATATTCTTTGGTAAACAGGTCGAGCGTTGGCTCAAATGTAACTTTGTCTAACTCTTCATTGCGTAAAAGAGCCCCTACTCCATCAATTTTATTTACTTTAAGATTGATCAGATTGTTATATACAGCCTGGCTATATTCAGTAATTGCAGAATTTATCTTCTTATTTGAAAATTCACCAGTGTCCTGAATGTATCTTTTTAGAGATATGTCATCAGACAAACCGTCTTTAAACTCAATATCTAAGGTAGGAGGATATATTCTTGATTTATCATCAGAAATACGTGCAGGAGCCTGTAGCATATTAAAAGTACCAACCTCAGGTATGTATACTTTTCTCTGCTCTCTCAGGACTTGTCTAATATAGTATGGAATGTCTATTTTCATATATGGCATTCGACCGACGGCGAAGATAACAAGTTTTGCTTTACTTAAAATTATTTGTTCAACATTTAACAACTTTATCTACTAAGGCAATAATAATGCCCAAGCATCAATATCGTCGAACAAAAATATAAAGATTTCGTTTTTACAGATATGTGACCTCAATATAACTACGAGTATGTAAATTTGCTTACAATTGTGAAGTTTGAAGATCACTAACTAAATATAATAATAAATCAAGCATTTATCTTTGTCTAAGCCGATAAAAGATGAAATATGGTTTCTAACATTATTGATTTATTAATATCAAAAATAAATAAAGCATGAAAAGAGATAAGTCCCAAGCGTTGTTTGATGAAGCAAAAACATTATTTCCAGGTGGAGTTAATTCTCCCGTAAGAGCATTTAAGTCTGTTTCTGGTCCTCCATTGTTTATTAAAGAAGGAAAAGGTTGCCGATTCATAGATGAGGATGATAATACATATCTCGATTTTTGCTGTTCTTGGGGCCCACTTATAATGGGACACAATAATGATAAAATCCGTAATGCAATAACAGAAACTGTTGCGAAAGGAACATCATTCGGTACGCCAACCAAGCTCGGAAATGAAATAGGAAAGCTGATTATTGAGAATCACAGATATCTTGAGAAAATTAGATTCGTAAGTTCAGGTACTGAGGCTGTAATGTCGGCAATCAGATTAGCTAGAGGTTATAGTGGTAAGAATAAAATTGTAAAATTTGAAGGATGCTATCACGGGCATGTGGATTCTCTGTTAGTAAAGGCAGGATCGGGACTAGCTACATTTGGAGAAAGCACTTCGGCTGGTATTCCAAAAAGTTTTGTTGAAGAAACACTGGTTCTATCATTGAATGACTTAGTGGGCTTCGAAAAATTACTGGAAGCACAATCTGACGATATTGCAGCGGTGATCATAGAGCCCATCCCAGCAAATAATGGTCTTCTTTTACAAGATCAAAACTACCTAGTATGGTTAAGAACATTATGTGATAAATACGGCGTATTGTTAATATTTGATGAAGTTATCTCTGGATTCAGAGTCGGTTTCGAAGGGGCTTCAGGATATTACACTATCGAGCCAGACATTATTACATTTGGTAAGATCGTAGGAGGAGGAATGCCTGTAGGCGCATATGGAGGCCGAGCAGAGATAATGAGTCACGTAGCACCAGATGGACCGGTATACCAAGCGGGAACACTATCTGCTAACCCTGTTGCAATGGCGGCAGGCATTGCTGTACTTAAGCAATTATTAAAACCTGGATTCTACGAGGGCATGGCAGAAAAGACAAAGAACTTCTGCGACAAATTACAATCGCACATTGATGCCAAAGGACATAAAATGCATATGGTCCATATCGGCAGTATATTTTGGTTTGCACTATCTGATAAAAGGATAATAAGCGCAGACGAAATAGACCCAAGCACTATGGATATCTTCAGAAAGATGCACCATTATCTATTAGAAAACAATGTATACTTGGGACCAAGTGGATATGAAGTAGGTTTCATATCTGCAGCACATACTGAAGCTGATTTAGATGAAGCTGTAGTGAAAATCTGCAAGGCTATAGATTTAGCTTTTGCATAGTTAACAGAAAATGAAAAAAAACAAACGTCTTCGAGTTCTTTCTTTCATAGTTATAGGCTATATGCTCATGGCTCTGCTATGGTGGGCTATACTACTGCATAGAAAGAACACTGAAGTCTTTGTCTTGAAGTCAGATTTACTGAAGGAACAGTTTATGAACACAGCTGGAGTCGCGAATGTAGATGTAACGACTATGCCTGAGTTCAAAGAATTAAAATCTGAATACGAAAGACAGATGTACATGATCTTTGGTGAAGCCGTTGTATTCGGCATTACACTAATATTAGGTATTTACTTCATCAATAGAGCCTACGTGAGAGAACTTTCCGCTGCGGATAAACAAAAGAATTTCCTTTTGTCTATAACGCATGAACTTAAGTCTCCCCTAGCCTCTATCAATTTGATTTTGAGTACATTTATCAAGAGAGATTTACCTAGTGATAAAATCAAAGAGTTAAGTTCAGATGGACTAAAAGAAAGTACTCGTTTAGAAGAATTATTTAATAAAATACTAATAAGTACACGATTAGACCAAGCCTACCCTTTCAACTTTGAAAGTGTAAATATTTCTAATCTCATCTCTACCTGTGCTAATCGGTTCCAAAACCTGCATCCGGAAGCAAAATTGATTTATAATATTGAACCGGAAATAATTCATAGTGTTGATCAGGAAAGCATGGTTTCGGTTATTAAAAATCTTCTAGAAAATGCGCTTAAGTACAGCCCTGATGAGAAAGAAATAACTATTGATTTAAGAAGACCTGGAAATCAAACCATTATTGAGGTTTCAGATCATGGTATAGGTATACCAAAAGAAGAGAAGGCAAAAATATTTGATCAGTTCTACAGGATAGGAAGTGAAGACACTCGAGCTTCTCAGGGTACTGGATTAGGATTATATATAGTAAAGCAGATTGTGCATGCCCATGACGGAAGTATCAAAGTCAATAATAATGATGGATTGGGAACAAAACTCACCATCACATTGTAGTATATTGAGGAATCAATGTAGTGAATAGGAACTGTTCATTAATCAGATAACACACCTAAGATAAACAGAAATTTAGATTATGAGAATATTATTGGTAGAAGACGAAGTACAAATTAGAAAGCTCATTAAAATGAACCTCGAGCTAGAAGGCTATGAGGTAGTATCTGTTGACAATGGAAGAAAAGCTATTGATATTATCGAAGGTCAACACTTCGATCTTATGATATTGGATGTCATGTTACCTGAAGTAGATGGCTTCCAAATTTGTCAAAAAGTGAGATTGAATAATACAAAAGTCGGTATCATTATAGTTTCTGCCAAAGACACAAGCCATGATAGAATTAGTGGTCTAAAGTATGGCGCAGATGATTATATGACCAAGCCATTCAATCTTGAAGAGCTCCTTCTTAGAGTAAGCAATCTACTTAAACGTAGTACAGAGGAATCTGTTAGTGATCTAGAATACTATGAGTTTGGAGAAAACAAAGTGAATTTTGTCACTTATGAAGCAGATGGAACTAAGGGCACATTTAGACTTACTCAAAAAGAAGTTCTACTTTTAAAAATGCTTATAGAAAGAAAAAATGAAGTCGTTTCACGAAAAGAAATTCTTCAAAACGTTTGGGGTTATGATGTATATCCATCAACTAGAACCATTGATAACTTCATTCTTAACTTCAGGAAGTATTTTGAACTAGATCCAAGACATCCAGCATTTTTTCATTCCGTCAGAGGAGTTGGGTATAAGTTTGTAATATAAGTTCCTTAAGTATTCATTCCTTTCAATAGACTATTCATCATGAGAAGATCTACTTGTACTTTAGCTATTGTTTTATTTTTGATTTGCATTAGCAATGCTCAAGAAATTTTCTATTCGCCCAACTATGCTTTCGACTGTTATGGTGAAGTCAAACTGCCTGAATCAACTAAAATCCTCTATGTGTATGATGGAGTAGATCCAAATATAGAAACTAAGGAATTCATTGTAAAAGAAGCTACTGGAAAAACAAAATGGGTAAAGAAGAAAGCGGATAAAAACTGTCTTTCCGCAAACCCAGAAGATTGTCTTGTATGGTGTTTGGTGGAAGATAACGAATCCATAATTTACAACATTTTGATTGATACATCTGCGACAACAGAATGGTATCCACAATCGTACACTATCAGAGAAAAAGGTAAGACTAAAAAAGTTCAAGTTCTCTGTAAAGATGAATTAACATTCGAGCTTTTAGATGCATTAAAAAACAAACTAATTTCATTAGATTATGATCTAAAGCCAAATAAAAAATACAAAAAACTGAGAGGTAAGTTTATGAGAGAATTCAAACGATTTCAAGAAGACTATAATCTCCCAATCGGCAAATGGAATGTAGCTACAATGGAGCTCTTATACGACCTCAAGTCGTAACTGTTCTGACATTAAAACATTGAATTTAATCTTCATTATACAATAACAAACTTTCATTGCATTACAAATGCTTATCAGTTAAATAATTTGAGCTTCCTTTTTCAATAAGAATACCATACATTTGATTTATCAAATATCAACTATGAAAGAACTAAGCAAGTTTCCAATAAAATTAGATATTCCAGTAAGATGGGCAGACATGGATGCATTCAAACATGTAAACAATGTCGTCTATTTGCAATGGGCAGAAATGGCCAGAATACAATATCTTACAACAAACATCACTGGTGATCTTAATAATATAAGCTTAGGTCCTATATTGGCTCGTCAAGATTGTAGATATATATTTCCAATCACCTTTCCTGACACAGTAAAAATTGGATGCCGTGTTTCAGAAATTCAAGAAGATAGATTGATATTCGAAATCAAAATCTTTAGTGAGAAATACGACAAACTATGTGCGATCATCTACAATACTGTAATGGCATATGACTTTGTAAATCTTAGAAAAGCTGACATTCCTGTGGATTGGGTTATGAAGATCCAGGATATTGAAGAGTAAATTGAATTATCTATAGATTATTAATTAAGGCTAAATTCTCTAACATATAAGCTAGCCTAATCTGCCTGCAATGTAGCCTGTCGTCCATGCTGATTGGAAGTTATATCCACCAGTAATGCCATCGACATCCGTCAACTCTCCAGCGAAATACAGATTGGGGTACTCTCGGCTTGCCATTGTTTTGAAATTAATAGACTCTAAACTTATTCCTCCGCAAGTGACAAATTCCTCTTTGAATGTTGTTTTGCCTTTGACTTGATATACGTCATTGGTCAAAATATTAATTAATCGATTGATTCCTTTTTTACCAATCTCGTTCCATTTTGCTCTCTGAGAAAGGCCACTTCTATCTATGAGAAAGTGCCACAGTCTTTCAGGAAGTAGATATGGTCGATAGTTCGCTAAGATCTTGTTGGATTCCGTTATTGTTATTTCACGGATCACCTCTGCTACTTTTTCATTATTCACTTCATTCACCCAATTGACCTGTACTTTGAATTGATAATCAGACTCACTCAAAATCCGAGCACCAAAAGCGGACAACTTCAATATTGCTGGACCACTCATCCCCCAATGTGTGATAAGTAATGGCCCATCGCCTTTGAGCTTTGTTCCTTGGATATTGGTAAGTGCTTCCTTTACTACTATACCCATGAGCTCTGTAATATTCTCGCCAGGCATGTTGAAAGTAAATAACGAAGGAACAGGATCTTCTATTTGCATATTAATATCCTCTAACCACTTCATACCTTTCCTCATCGGTGTTCCTCCAGTTGCGACTACTACTTTATCAAAAGTTTTCTGCCAGTCCCCAAAATCTAATTCAATAAGATCACCCGAAGGGTTTATCGCTTTCACACCACTACTTACATTGATACTAATGCCTAATCTCTTACTCTCTGACAAGAAACAATCTATAATCGTCTGCGAATCTTGAGAAACTGGAAACACACATCCATCATCTTGAGTAACCAGTGCAACACCCCTACTCTCAAACCAATCCATGGTATGCTGGGTACTAAATTCGTAGAAAGCTTTTCTGAGCTTCTTCTCACCTCTTGGATATGCCTTAGCTAGTACTTTTATATCTGTCTCACCATTTGTTACATTACACCTTCCTCCTCCAGATATTTTCACCTTCGAGAGTAGATTTTTCGACTTCTCATATATCGTCACCTCTGCACCAGGATGATGCTCTTTAACTGACAATGCTGCAAAAAAACCAGCTGCTCCGCCTCCGATAATGGCTACTTTCATTTATACGAATTATTGAATTATAGAATTATAGAATCTAAAGAACATCAACAGATAATTTACTCTCACTCTATCAAGCTGTACTCATCTGTTAGAGCTATGGAAAACTCATCTCTCAAGTCCATAAAATCAATATTTCTAAGTAAACCCTCTCCTATTTGTTTCCCTAGCCCCGTTTCTTGATTATAATCAGAGAAAATCCACTTTGTTGACATAGGTACAGCATCCACTTGTTTATAATCTTCGTACGTAATTGCGTGTGCATGCTTCTCTGCCTCTTCAATAGATGTGCCCCCTCCAGTTACAATATATCCAATATGCTCGACTAGGTTTGATTCTGGATTAGAATGTACAATATACCAATCATTAGAAGAATCTCCTGTCCCATCCTCAAAAGTCAACTTACTTCTATTGGTTTGTTTATTATCAATTTCCATAGATGAAAGCTTCTCCCATTTCGTGCCTGGGTCACTAAATTTATAAGGAGCCATAAAGAAGTAATGGTATGTATATATTCCAGCTTTCTCATTCGCCCAATCTGATTTATCTGCATTGGTGTAAGTCTTACCATCTATCATTATGGTAGATATCCCATTTTGCTTGTCAACTCTTATCGATGATGAATTGGGAGTAGTAAATATTTTCATTAAGCTCTTACTCTTTCCAAAAGTCATATCTAAATTGAAGCAAATCATTTCATTATTATAGACTGAGTTTTTCTCATGAGCAAATTCCATGTCCGCCACAAAAGAAGGATGATTAGATTCATTGACCACGTTAGAGATCTCATTTACATTATTGATCTTAGTCTTTTGTTCTTTGCATGAGATAAGCAATAAAATGCAACCGATAAAATACAGACTTGAAATTTTCATAGACTTAAAATTTTTACTAGGGCACAAAGAAAGGTAATTAGATATTGGTCATCATAAATAATTAGCTATAATGTCATAAGTATTTCAAAAGGCAAACAAAAAGAGCCGCAAAAATGCGGCTCTTTTATTTTAGGTGTTTGTTTAAGTTAGTTTTCTATGTCCTAGTGCAGATTTAACTGAACTTGTTTTTCCAGTTCTATCACCTTATCCTTAAAGACTAAGTCAGTATCCATAAGATCCTGTACTGCCTTAACGGAATATAGTACAGTTGTATGATCTCTTCCTCCAAAGTTAGCTCCAATATCTTTTAAGGTATTGGTAGTAAACGTTTTTGCTAGATACATAGACAATTGTCTTGCGATTACTATGTCTCTCTTTCTTGTTTTACTATGAAGCTTTTCTACAGGTACTTTGAAATATTCTGCAACTAAGAGTTTGATGTTCTCTACTGTGATCTCCTTGTTGTCTTGACTTATAAATTGATTGACTACATCTTTTGCAAGCTGCAGATCTATCTCCTTTTTATTAAGCGTCGACTGTGCAACAAGTGTTATGATTACACCTTCTATCTCTCGAATATTGTTTTTTATATTGAAACAAATATATTCTTGAATTTCTTCAGAAAGTTCTAATCCTTCTTTTGCCATTTTAACTGACAAAATTTCTCTTCTTGTTTTATAATCTGGTGTTGCAAGATCAGCAGCTAATCCCCATTTGAATCTACTAATCAATCTATCCTCTACACCTTCTATATCTTTTGGAGGTCTATCAGATGTTAATATTATCTGTTTCCCGTTATGATGCAACTGACTAAATATATTAAAAAACACTTCTTGGGTTTTTGCTCTACCCGATAAGAAATGAATATCATCAACGATTAAAGTATCTACCATCTGATAGAAATTCATAAAATCATTAACGGCATTATTTTTAATTGCTTGCACTACCTGATTCGTAAACCTTTCTACTGTAACATAGATTACTTGCTTTTCGGGATCCTGAGCTAATACCTCTGCACCTATGGCATTCGCCAAGTGTGTCTTACCTAATCCTACATCACCATATATAAACAATGGATTAAAAGCTGTACCTCCAGGATTTCCAGCAATGGCTTTACCAGCGGTTGCTGCTAAACGATTGCAATCTCCTATTACGTAAGTATCAAAAGTATAATTTGCGTTTAATTGAGGATCGATTTTCATCCTCTTGATTCCAGGAATCACAAACGGATTCTTAATCTGGTCAGTAGAAAACTTCTTAGGAAAGTCGCCATTGCCTGCGAGACTAGTATTCTTTCCTATCCTTCTATGGTTGTCAACAAGTATCTGATATTCTAGTCGAGCGTTATCTCCGATGGTTGCTTTCAGCGCTTTTCTAAGTACACTAACATAGTTCTCTTCTATCCATTCATAGACGAACTTGTTGGGCACTTGAATAGTCAACGCTTCAGAAGTCAACCTAACCGCTTTTGTGGGCCCAAACCAGGCTTTAAAAGCTTCTTGAGTTAATTCTCGCCGTACAATATTCAGGCATTTATTCCACACTTCAGTATGGTCATACGTCATGTCCTGTATTTTCTTTATCATTCAAAAATATGCTCTTATCTACAAGGTTGGTTGCAGATCGAAACGATCTAATATTAAAGAATCGGTTTAGCTGATAAAATGTTAGATATTATAACACTCAAATCAGATTCCGAAACCAAATGATTAACATTTCTGTAAATCAGTCGAATGCGAGATCTAAAACTAAAATCGGGTTTTTAAATCCTTCATATCAAGATCGGCTCTTTTGGGAAGGTCAAAAATGAGTAAAATATTTCATCAATGCATACTTCAAAACATATATTTTTTAAGCACATACGTGGTGTCGTAATATATTGTAAGCCAATCCGATACAGATAGAAATTTTAAAATATTTCTTTCCTCAATATCAGCCAATTATGTATTATTTTTTTCAACAGCTCATAAAGAATTGAGAATTGCAGAGTTATAAATATACTTAGAAATATTTGTAAATAGATTAGAAAATAGTCGTATAAAATAAATATTCTCTTAAGAAAGGACCAAGAAATGCCTTTTAGCATGAAACAAATCTACAATACTTAGAAATTAAATGACTGATTCCTGAGAGAAACAGATAAATGACTCCATAAAATAGCGCAACGATAATTAACATTTCCATAATAAAGTAGGTTTTGTAACCTAACTAATGAACTTAGATTCTGTTCAAATCAAAATAGATTAAATTACAAAAAGAAATATTCGGAAAGTATATTAAGCGTTTAACTTCTATCCCCTACTCATCCATTTATCTTTTAATACTTCATATCTTATCAGTGCACTTGACATCCACAGACCAAGAAGTGTAAAACCGATAATTGCTGGATAAAATACCATTCGCAAAGTATTCTCCATATCCTCGCCTCCTAGAGCGGGATTACCGCCATTTCCAGGGTGAAGACTATCTGTCAATCTAGGAATAATGAATACCAATGGAATCAATGCCGCAAAAGCAAAAATATTATAACTCGCAGAAAGCTTGGCTCTTCTATCTATATCATTGATACTACTTCTAAGTATTAGAGAAGCAACATAGATCAGCATAGCGACAGTGGACATATTTAATTTTACGTCAGTCGTCCAGAATGTCCCCCAAGTATATTTAGCCCAGAGTGATCCAGTAATGATTCCAAGAATACCAAAAAGTACAGCAACATTGACCAACGCCGAAGCATATATATCGTGTTGTAAATTACCACTTCGTAGATATTTGACACTGTATACCAATGAAACTACCAGTAGTATAAACATTGAAAACCAAAGTGGTATATGAAAAAATGTATTTCTAATCGTCTCATGCAATACAGACCTGTATGGGAATTGCATACCAGGTTTATCAGTCAAATTAGCTATAGGATTCACCTCCCATTCAGCAATATTATCACCACGGGTTAGATCACTCTTTACGAAGATAGCATCCGGTAATATTGCAGTACCATCTTCTTTATTATATAGTACCAAGGTAAGTGACTCGAACGTATCCCGACTAGGAAAGTGATTTGGAATATCAAATGTCAAATCTATTTCAGTATCATTTACTATGTTAACCTTATTCGCCATAACAGCTCCTATAGAGTCTAATTTCAACCAAGCAGTGTTGTCATTATCTGTGAAATTGGTATTGTACCCTTTGACTCTAAACTTATGTGTTTCACCATGTGTGATTCTTAATGAATCATTTCCATTTTGACCAATAGAAAGTGGATCTATACGTAATACACCTGGCTTAAGTGGCGTAGACATACCTATGACTACTGTATAAATAAGTAGCGCTATCCCCAGAAATTTCCACCAATTTTGTCTCATAAATTAAATTTTATACCGTTGAAATTCAACGATCTATGCCTAGTTTTCTTATTGAGCATCTGAGTTTATTCGCCAGTATCAATTATAAATAAAAATTGAAGTGGACTAAAATTATCCAAGCCTATTAATTATTTACTCTGGACTCTACATCTCAAATATCGACGCTCATATCTTTTTTATTAAAAATTATTCTTTCCATAATCCTGGGAATATCAAAACGATCATCCCAATCAATAATAAATCTATCCCTGCTAGGATCACTAAATCTTCATATCTCTCACTATCATTTATCAGTCTCATCGCAACGGCTGTTGTCCGCTCCATAATTAATACACTAGGCAATACCAATGGTAACGATAAGATAGACATCATCGTCGCACTAGAACTTGTAGATCCAGATACTGAAGATACAAATGTAAATACCGAAGATATTCCTAAGGTACCTAATAACAATGCCTTCATAAATAACGAAACATCTTCTATTGGATTACCCAGAAGTACTGAAAAAACACCTACAACTACCAGCGACAGAAAAAGAGTAAACAGATAATTATAGATCAGCTTAGCTACGATGACCTCAAGAGGTCCAAATAGCGTATAGTAGTAAAGGTAAGTTTCTTTACTCTCTTGGATAAAAGACTTAACGATGGCATTCAATCCTGCATACAAAACAATAATCCATACAAGAATATTCCACTCCATCGCTTTAAGCTCTCCAAACGACTTGTATATGATATATGCGGACGTAATAGCAAACAAAAAGGTCCCCCCAATTGCATACTTCTGTCGCAATTCGATATCTACATCTTTTTTGATGATAGCCCACACGTGAGATAAATTCATAGTGCAAATATACATACCCAATTAGAATATGATAGATCTGGCTCTACAATCTTCGATGAATCGTAATCGTTTATTATAAAACAAATACTTACCAAAGACGGTTACAAAACCATAAATAAGGTAACTAACTAAATAAAAGAACATAACATATTACTTTTTATTGTAATTTGTCTTACTTTTGTAGAAGTCTCAACAATTGAAAATATACAATGAATAGGATACTCCTTTGCTTTTTTATTATATTTTTTGCTTTCGATACATCTGCAAATGCTCCATATTTCCATGATGTAAAACCTGATAAAGGAGAAGGCATCTATTCCCTATTAAGGAAATATGATCTTATGATCCATCCTTGTAATAAAGAGAAATTTCTGGAGATGAATAATCTTACTGAAAAATCAGTGTTACTTACTCACAGAAGTTACAAGCTTCCTATCTATATATATGCCTACAACGGAAAAAGTATAAGATCTACAATTGGTGAAGACAATTGGGAGAAAGCCGTAAGAATAAAAAAATATAACGAGACCATCCTCAAAAAAGGAGCAAGAAGGACCGATTACAAGAAAAGTAAAATACTATGGGTCCCCTATCATGAAATAGGATGTTCTGAAATAATAACTGAAACATTACCTTCAAAAAACAGCACAAATAATACTAAAAAAGAGAAGGAAAAACCGGTAATCAATACAACTAAATCGTCAGACAAAAACAACTTGTATGTCAGCCTTTTTGGTGAAAAATATGCAAAAGTAAAAATCCTTGACAGATCACTCAAGGATAAAGTATACTACGTAGTTGCCGGCCATGGTGGCCCAGACCCAGGTGCTATGTGTAATGACTGCCTTGGCAATAAGGATTTATGTGAAGATGAGTATGCTTATGATATAGCGCTCAGATTAGCCAGAGATCTAATGCAACATGGTGCTAGAGTTCATATTATAATACAAGATGAAAATGATGGCATAAGAGACGAAAAATTATTGAAATGTGATTACGATGAAAAGTGTATTGGAAAATTAAAGATTCCAAGAAAACAAAAACCAAGACTCGTCCAAAGAGCTGCAGCAATCAATAGATTGTATAGAAGCTATAAATCTCAAGGTATTAAATATGAAGATCAAGTGGCAATATTCTTACATGTTGATAGTAACAGTGCTTCAAAACAGCAAGATGTATTTTTCTACTACCATAAGAAAAGTAAACATGGCAAAAAATTAGTGAGAAAAATACGTGATACTTTCCAGGCTAAATATGATAGATATCAAGCTGGACGGGGCTATAAAGGAACAGTAAAATCAAGAGGATTGTATGTAATCAACTATACTCAGCCTACTACTGTTTTTGTAGAACTCGCCAATATCAGGAACAAAAATGATCATAAAAGAATACTTATGGAATCCAATAGACAAGCCGTAGCAAACTGGTTATTTGAAGGATTAACTAAGTAATTATGAATGAAAGCGTTTTTACCTCATTCCCTATACTTCAGACCGAAAGATTAGATCTTGTCCGTCATAATAAAGTCCATGCAGCAGATATGTTTGCATTGCGCACGGATGATGATGTTATGTTATTCTTAGACACGCATCCCCCGAAGAGCATAACAGATATTGAAAATAAAATTCAAGAAAACATATCAAATTTCGATAATAAGATTGGTATCAACTGGATCATCAAAATAAAAGAATCTGATGAGGCTATTGGTTATATGGGAATTTGGAGAGTAGACAAACACAATAATCGTGGAGAAATCGGTTATGCTATTAAAAAAGAATTTTGGAATAAAGGAATAGCATCAGAGGCGGCTCGAACGATTATTAACTATGGGTTTAGTCAGATGGAGCTCAATACTATAATGGCCAACACAAACCCCAAGAATTTAGCTTCTCAATCACTTCTTAAAAAGCTAGGGTTCGTTCAAGAGGCACTTTTTAGACAAGATTACTTCTTTGATGGGAAATACTTGGACAGTGCGATATATGGACTTATTAAGGAGGATTGGAAAATATGAAATCATAAATCTGATACCATTAAATTACATCCTCTAATATCCGCTAAATCTAGCCTTCCAAGTACTTCAAACGAACCATCAGCATACAATCTACCTAAATCTTGTGTCTCAATAAATGCACACGAATCTATATTCGCGAGGTCAATGATGTTAATCACTCCTGATTTACCAACTGGAGCATCACAGAACGGGTCGGTAATCTCTTTGGTTAAAACCTTCATAGTTTTAGATGTAGTAAATATACCATTCCCTTTAGAGTAAGCCTGTGAAAATAACTCTGTCATACCATATTCCGAATGAACATGATCCACACCAAACCCACTTGCTAATAATTTCTGTAGTTGACTCTTCGTCATTTCCTTTTTACGCCCCTTCATCCCTCCTGTTTCTATGATTGTTAATTCAGGAAAATTATGTGCATGGATATCTAAGTAATCTAACAATGCAAAGCTCACACCAAATAGAATCGTAGGAATTCCTTCCTTTTGGCAATGAATAAGTCGATCTCTCAGTTGATCATGATCATATAAGTAAAATCCGCTTTCAGAGTAGTCTGAACTATTGATAAAATGCTCAACCATCGCCACTAATGAAGATCCACCACGTTCTAGATAATTAGGCAAAAGCGCTAAATAACAGTATTCATTAATTTTGTTGTAGAATTGAGAAAAAATCACCTCCGTATTATTCAGGTACAGATTCATATCAAATACTAAGTGCTGTGAAGGAGTTGAACCTGTGGTGCCACTACTTGTAAATACATGGCTCTCACTCCCCTTTTGCGACCTAATCTCGTAGTTTTTGAAAGCAGAAATTGGAAGAAAAGGTATGTCGTCAAGAACATTTATATCGCTTACTTTCACATTCAGTGCATCAACCCACGTTTTATAAATAGAATTATTTATATATTGATAACTGAATAAAGCTAGCGCAGAAGACTCGAAAGAATTCTCACTGACTGATTTCAAATTTGATATGAGTTGCGTTCTATTCAAAGTAATGATAATGTTTTAAATCAGTGCAAAGATATACACACAATCGAACTCTAAAACTTATGTGCAAGTAATCACGTTTTTAATATGCGAAAGGCAGATGACTGGGCTTTAAATACAAAAGAAAATAGATAAGATCGTTGGTTAGTTTTTTAGTGCCAATAAAAATTGATTTTTAAAATGCTAAAGAACAAGCTTTCGTAACCCAAGCAAATGAAAGAATCGTGGCTTCAAAAACATTTTGGAGAAATTGATTGGCTTATTGACTGGCTTATTGACTGGCTTTTATAGAATTTCAAAGAAATGCGGGAAAACAGTCAAAAGAAATGCGGGAAAACAGTCAAAAAGAAATGCGAAAAAACGATCTCATGCGGAAAACACGATTAAGTATGAATCGTTGATTGTCTGGGAAATAAAATTTTAAATACATGAAAGACAGACGACTTGGTTTTAATAACCAGAGGAAATAATTAAGATCATTGGTTTGTTTTTTATTCCAATTCAAGCCAGAATTGGAATTTGTGCCGTTAAATTTTTATTTTAATGACGCTAAGGAACAAGCGCTATACCTAGAAAAATGATTACACTTAAATCGTTAATTTTAGGCGGAAATAAAATTTTAAATACATGAAATTGAAAAACACGCTATCAATAATAATATTCGCCTTTGTAGTCCTTGGCATCTATTCGTGCATTAATTCTCCCGATTATAGTGATACTCCAACCTTAGAATTTGTATCTCTATCTAATCTTCAGATGTCTCAAAGCCCTCTCAATAGTGATACAACCGTCGTGACTTTACAATTTACGGATGGAGATGGAGACATAGGATTTGGTACTGGCACTCCTGGAGAAAACATATTTGTCATCGATGATCGTACAGGTGAATTCTATGATAGATTTAGAGTCCCCGCTATCCCTGAACAAGGAGCTAATAATGGCGTTAGCGGCACAATCAATATGGTTTTGTTAAACACATGTTGCATATTTCCACCACAAGATTCGATTCCGGCCTGCGAAAGCCCAGCTCAATATCCTGATAACGACTTGACATTTACGATTTACATGGTCGACAGAGCGGGAAATAAAAGTAATGAAGTCCAAACAACCGCTATCAAACTAAGATGTAACTAAGTAATTGGAAGGTATTAAGGTAATTCTCCCTGATTATCGTCTGTTTACATTTAAAAAAGCAAAAGAAGTTCGACCTCGCTGAGGTCGTTTATTATTTTGCACATTTAATATCTAACATATTTGTAACCAGGCTTTATAAATATAGCCTCAGACGGGTATAACTATGATAGGCAGATAAGAAATAACAGATCACGACCTAAGCGAGGTCGCACTATATTTTGACAGAACGAAAAGTATAGTACATTTGGAAAGAACAACGCCATTTTAATGCTTGCCATTTGGAATTATTCAATCGTTTTATTAAGTAGAATTGACACTAGTTGCCCAATGAAAAAAGAAATCATAACAACAGAAGACGGATACAATATAACAGCTGTCATATTAACTCCTCCAATATCCAAACCTAAGGCCGTTATTCAATTTCATTCTGGAACAGTTACAAAAAAAGAATTCTATCTAAAACTAGCAAACTATCTTGTAGAACAAAATTTCATTGTTGTATTATTTGATTACCGAGGCGTTGGTGAATCAAAACCAAAATCACTCAAGAGATTTGAGATGAGCATAGCTGATTGGGGAAGATACGATGCAGCTGCGGTCACGAAGTGGATCCAAGATAAATACCCTACCCTAAGCCTACATTTGATAGCACACAGTATGGGTGGACAAATATATGGGATGATGCAAAATTGGGATGTCTTCGATAAGGTAATCCTCTTGACTACATCATCGGGCAACTTCAATAAATTCTCTCCCAATCCTTATAAGTGGAAAATAAAATGGCCGGCCATTCTATTATTCCCTCTACTACTGAGAGTATACGGTTATATTCCTGGTTCATTTGGCGTTGGAGAAGATTGGCCAAAAGGTGTAGCAGATGATTGGATTAAGAATAGCCGAATGAATGGAATGATGCCTAACTATCTTCATAATAAAATAGGCTTATCATTCTATCAGCAAGTAAATAGAAAAATTTCCGCTTGGTATTTCCCAGATGATCCTATGTCTACGCCTGATACAGTAAAAGAATTAGCGCTATCCTATCCTAATGCAATTCTCAATATCAAAACTATACAACCTTCAGATGTTGCATTAGACAAGATTGGGCATTTTGGATTATTTAAGAAGAAGGCTGAAGCTAGATTGTGGCCTATGTTATTGAATGAGATCGAATCTTGATTATATGTAAATAAAAAACAGGTACTCCCTCTTTCGAGAATACCTGTTTATAGCTAGGATTTCAGATTCGGTCTATGAGAACTCGTGTACCTGAAAATTCTTTATATTGACTTATGCTAGAGTTTCTAAATCTCTGATAAGTATACTTTTCCTTTTGAAATATATTTGATTAGAACTTTTCAGATCATTCAACACAGATGTTACCGTCTGTCTTGATGTCCCCGTGAAGTTCGCTATATCTTGTTGTGTAAGACTGTGCTTTAGAAGCATCTCATATCCTACTTTTCTTCCGAATTTATTTGCGTTATCTCTTATGAAATCTACAATTCTAGTTCTAGCATCATTAAATACTAGAGACTCCAACCTATTTTCTATTTTGACGATCTTATTACCTAGGCTTTCTACCACTTTAAGGTTAAAATCAAAGTTTGACTTCATCAATTCTTTGAAAGTCGCTACATCTATTTGTAATAACCTTACATCAGTATCAATCGCTTTTGTAAATGAAGTTCTTAAGCTTTTTGAACTCAGTCCTGACTCACCAAATAATGCTGTAGGATGAAGAATAGTCTTGATTACTTCTCTTCCATCGGCTGATGTATTTCCTACTTTAATTGTACCGTTGATTAGTACATATAGAAAATTACAATCGCCTCCACATTTGAAAACGTATTTGTGCTTCGCAATTGCTTTAATCTCAGTTGCCCTAGCAAGATCCTGTAGTTCTTCTTCATTGAGATCTGAGAATATTTTAAATTGTCTTAGCATGGCTACTTTGTCAATTATTTTTAAAAATGCGTCTGGATTAGATGTCATGTAGGTATATGTTTCTTTTGTGTACATAAACAAGACACGCAAATCAACGACATACCCCTACATCAAGATGAATATATTTTACATTCCTTCAGAAATAAATGTAAAATACTGGCACAACACCACTAAAAGCTCTAATAATGCGCTTTTTATATAATTACAATTTCCTCTTAATATCTAAAAAGAATTAGCCCCGATGTCAAAATAAACCATATGTAATAAGATAAACCCATATTAGAAAAGGACGTGCTACCGCAAATTCAAGAGAAAATTATAAGTTAATGCTTTCCTCCAAGAATAAAATAAGGGTAAAAGAATTAGTGCGACTCCCCTGACAACTAGGGTCAAAAAATCGATGTGCAAATTGCGGCCGCAAGCACAGAAAACATTCCTGATGGATTACCTATTTTCCAACCATCTGGTAATACGTTTTATTATTATGACACTCAATGTGATTATGCAACATCAATTATTTTTTTGAATCCTTCACCCAAGATTTCACAATCCTATCTAGGGTCGCCATCGGGATACTTCCGTTCGCCAATACTGTATCATGAAATGCTCTAATATCAAACTTGTCTCCAAGAGTTTCTTCTGCGTATATCCTTAGCTTTCTTATTTTCAATTCACCTAACTTGTATGACACCGCTTGTCCTGGCCACCCGATATATCGATTAATCTCAGTGCCTACTTCGTGAAGTGACAAGGCTGTGTTACTCTTCATAAATTCGAATGCCTTCTCTCTGGACCATCCTAAGTAGTGCATACCTGGATCTACGACTAATCTACACGCTCGCCACATTTCATATACCAAAGCTCCAAACTCTTCATACTCGGTATGGTACATTCCTGCTTCTTTGCCTAGATATTCGCAATACAAAGCCCAACCTTCACCAAATGCAGATAAATATTGACTCTTTCTGAATTTAGGCAGATCCATTTCGGCAGCCAACATAATCTGGGTATGATGGCCTGGCACACCTTCATGTAGAGATAATGAAGGCAATACATATAAAGGTCTGCTTTCTAGGCTTGTCGTATTTACCCAATATTGACCCGCTTTTTTATCTTCATATGATCCTCCCGAATACCTACCAGTTGTATAATTGGGAGCGAGTGCTTCAGGTACAGGCTTTACTGTAAGTGGCATCATAGGAAGTTTATTAAAGTAGTCTGGCAGTTTACCTTCCATTTCCTTTGTTATCCATGCCGCATAGTGCAATAATTCTTTGCCCGTTTTGGGATAGAACTGCGGGTCAGTTCTTAGGAATTCGCAGAAATCCGCAAAGCTTCCCTCAAAAGCTAACTTAGTAATAATATCCTCCATTTCCGTTCTGATTCTTGACACTTCGCTCATACCAATGTCAAAGACTTCTTGAGGAGTTATATCTTCTGTTGCAAAATATCGTACCCTTTGTTCATAGAACTCTTTACCACCATTAATCGACCGCACACCTATCTCTTCTGGCGCATTCTGCAAATATTCATTTTCTAAATAATCTACCAACTTTTTATAGGCAGGTATCACTTGTGATGAAATCGCATTTATTGCTTTCTTTTGAATTTCAGTTCCTTGCACCGCTTTGGAGAAGAAGTTATTGTCCGCTTCTGATTCAGACACTTCTTTTGCCATTCCTAGACAAATACCTGTAATCAATTTAGGTGAACTAACTCCGCGTTTCTGTCCTGCCTTTAGATTTTCTATTTGAGAATCAATATATGCTGGAATCATATTTAGTTTATTCAAGTATTTAATCCCATCCTCTTCAGAATTAATCCTCGTTCCACTTATCCTATATATAATGCCTGTCAGAAATCCGCCTTCTGCAGTAAGTGGCATTTCATGTTTTCTCCAATCTATTTTAAATATTCGATCTTCAATTATAAGTTCCAATAGATCTAAGTTGATCAAATCTTGTTCATCAGCAGTTGCTCTATCAATAGATTTTACATCGACTAATATTTGACTTAGCCTCGAACGAAGATTACTTGTCTTTGATTCTGAGAATGTGGGCCATGTAGACTTATCTTTCTCCGCTTCATTGTCATTGTCATTGTCACTGTTATCTACTGATTCATAGGCACCGATTATCGACTCTATAGATTGACTGTAGAGCCCTATTGTTCCTAAAGAAAAAATCAATATAAAAACTAGTCTAGGTATTCTATTGATCATTATAAGCTCCTTTTTTGTTATTTCTCCATACATTATATCCACCTACAGCTGCAGCGATAAACATCGATCTGTACCAAATCCAATTTTCTAACGACCCATCTACTACATATCTGAAGATTGCAATAAGCCCCATAAACATTGCTATGTATGAAACAAAATTGGCAACCATTTTCATATTTATATTCATGCTATTTCTATTTGTACAATAATACAGAAATATATTTAAAGAATAGAAGTTGTAATGATTGGTGTGTCTATATGTGTGTGTGTATGTATGTAACAAACTGTACGGAAGAAGAAATTTAATACAGCAAGATACTAGCAAGGGAGATAATCAAAATCACCGATAAACCACGGCGACTCACTATGGGGTCAATAAAAATATTAAGATTCTAATCTAGAACATGGAAACCTCTATGAAATTAGAACTAACCATTCACCTTAAAGAACCGGGTTGACTTGCAATAAGTCCTTTACGTTGTGCTAAATTAGTTATCATGAATTCAGAGTATTCATCCTGCTGTAGCTATTTATGTAATAATGAATTGATCTCAGCGAGATCACCTATGGTGTTGTGTAATTTGTTCGACACAAATAGTTGCGCATTTAAAACAAAATACTTTTACAAATAAAATATTGATAACTAAAAGACCATTCTTGGCTTGACTATATTAATTAAAGATTGCCATCATTGTGTCAAATAGATAAGTACAGCAAACATAAGCCAGCTAATACTATTAGATTTGTATCTATACTAACCTAATACAGCTTGCAAGTAACTACTATTAGATTTGTATCTATACAAATCTAGAAAAGCTTGCCAGTAAATACTATTAGATTTGTATATAACTAACCTAATACAGCTTAAAACTTAAAATCATATCAAATGAAAAGACTATTAATATTTCTTTGCTTAATCAGCCTTATCTCTTCTTGCAGAGAAAAATCAACATTAGAACAAGAAGTAATAGCTGTCCATGATGAAGTGATGCCAAAATTAGGTGAGCTTAACAAAGACCGTAAGGGCCTTCAATCCATTCTCAAAAGCACGACTGACGAATCCATAAAAACAGAGTTACTAACCGCTATTACCGCTCTCGAAAAAGCAGATGATGGCATGATGGACTGGATGTCTGATTGGAAAGTTCCAAGCGAGCCTACTGAGCAGAAGGCCTATTTAGAAAAAGAAATGATTCGGATTACAAAAGTAAAAACCGATATGTTGGAGAGCATGAAAAATGCTAAACTATTAAAAGAAAAACATACTAAATAATGAGACTAACAGCAATACTAACAATAGCAATTCTAAGTCTAATCAACACAAGTTGTAAAGACAATACTTCTACTGCATTACCGAAATTAGGCTTCAAAAAGGTAGTAGACAATGAGGAAGTAGATCATATAGTGAAAGATTGGTCATTTCTCAATAGCGACAGCATACGTGTTACAAATAAAGACTTGTCAGATGTAGTTTATGTATCTGATTTTTTCTTCCGATCATGCCCAACAACATGCCCTAAGGTAGCCAGAGAGATGAAGCGAGTGTATACAGAGTTCGAATCCAACCCTCAGGTTAAATTTGTTTCATTTACACTTGATCCAAAAAGAGATTCTCCTCAAAAGCTAAAGGAATATGCAGCTAATTTACAAGTAAGAACTGACAAATGGTGGTTTCTTCACGGAGACAAAGATGAAACTTATGACCTGACTGGAGAGTACTTACAGATTGGATTCGAGGATGAAGATGCGCCAGGTGGCTTCGACCATAGCGGTAAATTAATATTGACTGACAAAGCTGGTCATATAAGATCATTCTCAGAAGGAACAGACCCTGATGAGACACCAAAACTGATAAGAGATATCAATACCTTACTCAAAGAATATGAAAGTAAAAATTAGCATTCCTTTATTATTCCTACTGATTATATCTAGCTTGTTCGTACTGGAAAGTTGCGAACAAGAGACTTACGCCCATGGTAAAAGACTATATGAGGCACAGTGCAACAACTGTCATATGGAAGATGGCGTTGGACTTGCAAAACTGATACCTCCGCTAGCCAAATCTGATTGGCTAAAAAACAATCAGGACAAGGTTGCTTGTATATTCAGATATGGTCAAAAGGGAGAGGTCGTAGTAAACGGAGTGACATACAATCAAGAAATGCCTGGACAGAAATACACAGAAGTACAGATAACTAATATCATAAACTACATCAATAATTCTTGGGGGAATGATTTTGGCGTAGTCACACTTAAGGAATCAACTGTTGCTTTGAGGAATTGTAAGTAGCTGATCTATGGGGTTTGGCATTGATAAAACACGGAAAACACAGATTTAGCGGATTGAAACGGATTTTTCTTAAAGTGACTATGACGATTATTTACGAGATATGTTCTTGTGCTTTGAGCGAACGAGGAGTTGGTATTGATGGAACGCGGATGACGCTGATTCAGCGGATTAAAACGGATTATTCTTAAAGTGACGACAACGATTATTTACGAGATATGTTATTGGGCTTGAGCCTTGTAAATGATTTGGCGATCTTATCAATTATTGGGATTATCTTTTAGATCATCTGTAAAGTGCTTAATGGTCTTATCTCGAGCAAACCTTTCTGCATTATAGCTTTTCGATTGATTTTTAGGAATTGACAATGATTGAAATTCATTTCCCTTTAGTAATCGCGCTGTAAATACGATCTGGCCCACATGATATGCATAGTGACTGATTTGTCTTATAATGGCGTCATGAAATGTACATCCCATATTCCGGATATAGACAATCGTCTCTAAATCGTTATCGTTTGCATTACCTAATGTATCCTCTAGACTTTGCCATCCTTCAGCCCAGTAATGGAGCAACTCTTCCTTTGTATTAAAAGAATTTATAAACTCATCGTCTCTGTTACGCCATGATTTCTCACCATCAGACTCAAATACATTTGTCCATCTTGACAGCATATTTCCAGCCATATGTTTCATTATCACTGCAATAGAATTACTTTCAGCACTAGGCATTTCAAAGACATGTTCGTCTGATATCTGAGAGACTGCCTTCTCTGCTAATGAACGGTAGTAATGGAATTGTTTTTGGTATGCAGCTATTTTTGACATTGCACTAAGTTTTCATCTATAACGAATAAGAATAAAAAATATATCTCTATATCTAAGATAGTCCATAAATTTAAACAAATGAAGTACATTTGCACTGTAGCAAGAGTAAGAAATAGATGAGAATATTTAGGGATATCAACGAACTTCCCAATTTTAAAAATGCCGTTCTGACAATCGGGTCCTTTGATGGAGTCCATCGAGGTCATCAAAAGATCATAAAACGGATAAATCACCTGGCAAAGGAGATTGACGGTGAGAGTGTTATAATTACATTTGATCCTCATCCGCGTAAGATAATCTATCCTAAGGATGATTCTTTTGTGCTACTCAATACGCTGGACGAAAAAATAGATCTAATAGAAAGCTTCGGAGTCGACAATTTAGTGATCGTCCCTTTTTCTGTCGAATTTTCGCAACAGCCACCTAGAGAGTATATTGAACGTTTCTTGTTGAACAGTTTCAAACCATCCTATATAGTTATTGGTTACGACCATAGATTCGGACTAAATAGAGAAGGAAACATTGATCTCCTAGAAGAATATAGCCCAGAGCATAAATTCGAGGTGATTCAGATAAAAAAACAAGAATTAGAAGATATTACCATAAGTTCTACCAAGATTAGAACCGCAATAAAAGAAGGTGATATAGAAGGTGCAAATCAATTCTTAAATCATAATTACAAGATCTCAGGAATAGTTGGGCATGGTGACAAAATAGGTAATACAATAGGCTACCCTACTGCAAATATTGAGATAAATGAAAAACATAAACTTAAGCCTCAAGAAGGTGTCTATGCAGTAACCTGCGATATAGAAGGCCTGCATAAAAAAGGCATGATGTATATAGGGACTAGACCGACTATATCAGGCGTTACCCACAAACAAAAAATCGAAGTCAATATTTTTGAATTTGATGATAACATCTACAATAAACCGATAGAAGTATCTGTGTTGACTCGAATAAGAGGAGACCAAAAGTTTGATTCGTTATCTGAGTTAAAAGGTCAACTAGCTATGGATAAAATTGCAGTTCAAGATTTTTTTGACACACCTCCGCCTGAAGTTCACTCTCAGGATAGAGTTTGCATAGCTATCTTAAACTGGAACGGCGAAGAATACTTAGAGTCCTATCTTCCGCAAGTACTTTACTCATCATCCGATCCAATTAACATTGCTGTGATAGATAATGCCTCTGATGATGACTCAGTCGCATATGTACAAGACTGGCATCCCGAAGTACAGATGATACAACTTCCTAAGAATTACGGATTTGCTGAGGGATACAATAGAGGCATGGAGTATATTGATGCTGAATATACTGTCATTCTTAATTCTGATGTAAGTGTCAAAACAGAGTGGTTAGACCCAATATTAGAGGCAATGGACAATGATCCTACCTTAGCTATTTGTCAACCCAAAATACTGAGCCTAGAAGAAAAGGACTCGTTTGAATATGCAGGAGCAAGTGGTGGTTTTTTAGACAGTCTAGGTTATCCATATTGTAGAGGACGTATATTCAACAATCTTGAAAAAGATAATGGCCAATATGATGATGAAATGTCTATCGACTGGGCAAGTGGCGCCGCTATGGTCGTAAGGACTGAGGTTTTTAAAAATCTTGGTGGATTCGACAGTGACTACTTTGCTCATATGGAAGAAATTGACTTTTGTATCAGAGCAAGAAAATGCGGTCACAAAATCAAAGTTATTCCGCAATCCACAGTCTTTCATCTCGGTGGTGGCACATTAGATTATAGTAGCCCTAGAAAGGTAAAACTTAACTTTAGGAATAGTCTTTACACGTTATACAAAAATGAGAATGCCGGTAGTTTAATCTGGAAGTTACCTGTCAGATTAATACTTGATGGAGTTGCTGCTGCAAAGTTCTTAACAGAAGGTAAAACATCTAACATCAAAGCAATTATAGGCGCACATTGGAAATTCTTTAGCCAGATTCCAACGTTGACAAAGAAGAGAAAAACTCTCAAAAAAATAATTCAAAAACACAAAGTAGGTAACCCTACTCCACAATCTAGATACTCGTCTTCTATTGTCCTTGACTTCTATATAAAAGGAAAAAAGACGTTTGATAAATTGAGCAAGTAATGAAGAAGAAATTAGAGATTATATACGAAGATGAATATATGTTAGCGGTGAACAAGCCTGCTGGCCTACTTACTATTCCTGACAGATTTCGTCATGATATCCCAAATCTATTTGCGATGTTGGTTGCAGATCGGGATGAGTTATATACGGTTCACCGTCTTGACAAAAACACGAGTGGTGGAATCTTGTTTGCCAAGGATAAAGAAACACATCGTATCCTAAATAAAATGTTCATGGATCGAGTTCCTGAAAAGTACTACGTGGCTGTCGTAGACGGTGTATTCAGGGAAAAAGAGGGAGAAGTAAACCAACCTCTGTCCGAATCTACTACGACTAGAGGAAAGATGTTAGTGCATCCAAGAGGCAAAGATTCAAGAACTGCATATAAGGTAATAGAAGAGTTTGGTAATTTTACTTTTGTACAGTTGAGAATATTTTCTGGGCGATTACATCAGATACGTGTACATATGTCTCATATTGGGCATCCGCTATTAGTCGATCACTTATATGGTAAGCGTGAGGGTTTCTTCTTGTCCGAGATTAAGAAGAGAAAATTCAACATGAAAAAAGGGGAAGATGAAAGAGCACTTCTTACACGTCAACCGCTGCATAGTAGAAGATTAAAATTCCCTCATCCACATACGGAAAAACCGATGGATATGGAATTCCCTATCCCAAAGGATATCAATGCAATTCTGAAACAGTTTAAGAAGATTTTGAAATAACTTGACTTGACTTCGGCTTCGCTCAGTCTGCGTTCTGGCTTCGCTCAGTCTGCGTTCTGGCTTCGCTCAGTCGGCGTTGAGGATTTGTTTTGGCTTCGCTCAGTCGGCGTTGAGGATTTGTTTTGGCTTCGCTCAGTCGGCGTTTGGGATTCACGTAGTTGGCGTTTGCTTTGCTCGGTCTACATTGGATTTAATCAGTCGAATTTGGGATTTGATCCGGCCTTTTGACTGATAGATTATTTTTCTTTTTAGGGATATTAATAGGCTAAATTACCAAATTCGGGATCGCCCCTATAGGGCTTTTATTATGTTGTTATATTTCATGGTGGCTTTTCAGCCACCACTAAGGGGAATCGGTCCTTCAGACCTTTTTTACAATTTCCGCTTTATTTTTTAATTGAAGGTAATATTATAGTCCCTCACCTAAAAGAAACATCTCTACTCAGTGCCTGAGCGTAGTGATCACGTTTTACCAAAACAACACCTTTCAATTGTAAACTTCTCAATGACTAAGCATCGCCGAACTGACACCGACTGAGCAAAACCGAACTGACGCCAACTAAACGAAGCCGAACTGACACCGACTCAGCAAAGCCGAAATGACGCCGACTGAGCGAAGCCGAAGTCGAAGTCACAGCTCCACCTCCTGCTCTGCAAATGGATTCAACTTAGCTCCATCCTCATCCGCTTCAGCAATTAAAGTAAACTCAGATTTTACTTTTCTCATAAACTTTGCGAAACTAACAAAAGGCCTTTTAAGGATACTGCCTGAAGCCATCTTGTCCATTTCGGATTGAGCAATCTCATACATTATAGAAAATGGAACTTCTACTATCTCTTCCGGTGAAATGACAAATGAATCAGACAGCTCTAATTGAGCAATAGTGTATTCATCGACCAATCTATCCTTACCTCTTCCTCTTGAGTACTTTTCTATTATCTTGACAGTAATCCCTTTCACAACACTTTCCCTTTTTGTTGTGAATTTTAAATTACCAGTGATTACTTTCTCCTCTTTATCTATAGGAAGTTTGATATACATCTCAACTTTAACCCCTTCTATTCCTAGTACTCTTTTTAGCTTACCTAACATAAATATTTGTTTTATGGAGGTTATACTTCCTCCGCTACTATCAAAAGTGCAAAGATTGTACTAGAAGTTCCATATTTATCTTCGAATAGATATAAAAAGTAGACGGAAGATATGTTATATCTCTATTTCAAAAGTACAAAATCAATAAAACAGACTGGTGAAAAGATCTTAAACTTTGACTACACCACCGCAATCGAATGACACAATCGCCAATACTCCCCCAATCTAAGCATCGGAAATAGGACCTTTTTTGTGACAAGGCGTTATATGCAAATTTAAATATCAACATCCTTCTACTCCAAAAAAGAAAACTAACTCTTGATCTACTTTTGCTCCGCTTCCATTTGATGCAGGCGTCCATTGCCCAGGAATAGTCTCTATTGTCTCAACTAGAACTTTATCAACGGACTCATAACCTGAGGTAGATGTAAGGGATACATTAGAGATGAATCCTTCTTTTGTTACAGTGAACCTTACCTTTCCTGCCTTAAGGCCATCTTTAGTGATGACTTTTACATCTTCTTTACTCTTCGTTTTTAAGTGTTTGATTAGTGCCTCATAACCATCATTATAGATAGCTTGCTGATCAGGTACTACACTGATAAAATATGTCAAATAGTTATAATCTCGCAAACCACTTTTGTTTTCATAGTCTGATCGAATATAGATATTTCCAGAATCGTTTGTAGATTGGATAAGATTGATCTGTTCTGTTGTCAAAACCTCGTTATTAGACATTGCTCGACGATCTGTTTCCACATGATCATCTAAAATGGATACTCTAGCGTAGTAATATGAATCTATCAAATCTGTTGCCCCTTTAGGAAGTATGTCAATGATGGTTTTTGCGTTATCCAAATCAGTTTTTGAAATTGTAGCTAAAAATCTAGATTCTACTTTATATAACAAGTCCTCAGGCTTTAATATATTGATAAAAGATAAAGGACTCTTCGAAAATTCTTGATTTGATGCAATAGGTGTTGCATCTATCTTACAATTAGACTCGTTCGGAGTCATTAACTTGAAAGCCATAAAACTTAATCCTGCAATCAATAAACTGAGTAATAATAAATTCTTTCTCATAATATATTTGTTTAGTACAATTCAAATGTATGCTTGAATTGTACTACCTGCCGCAGAACAAATGTAAAATGATGTAAAGCTAAATGTAAAGAATTGAAAATGTGCCACTTCCCCTTTTTTAAAAAGCCTATTCAACTACAAATAATTTTCTTATTTTCTCATTAAATACAATCACATAAACACCTTTATCAAAAGAAGAAACATTTATTATTTCAGAATTCCGCTTCGTAATAATTGACAATATTTCTCTCCCCATCAAATCAAATATCACAATATTTTTCACTTCAAAATTTGACCATTCGATATTCAATTTTGTTGTAACTGGATTAGGAAATACTTTCAAATCAATTTCGAGTACATTATCAACCGCAGTAAGAGAATCACAAAATGCTACGTTTGGATCTAGCTCAATAAATCCTTTAGACGATAAATCTCGCCCCTCAAAAGCTTCATATTCTGGTGGATATTTAAATGCTCGAAATGTAAGATTTTGCCAATAAGGAATCTCTGAACCTTGAGGCATTCTAAAACCATTTTTGATAGGCACCTTATATTCCCATACTATCTCATTTTCAGAAGTTAATTCCATTAGATAACCTTGTCCACCGCTGCAGCCAAGTATATTCCCATTTGGTAATAACTGAACGCTAGACAGACCACGAGAAAAGAACTTCTCTGGTTCCGGATGGGTAATAGAATTTTCAAAAATCGTGGGTAAAAATACTCCACCTTCTTGATTATAAGACTTACTATCTTGATTCCATGGATTTTCGATTATCTCCATTTTAGATATATCCCCTTCTACTCTATTATTAAAAATTAGGATGTCATTATAATGAGGATGATCAGGTGATAAAAAATCATTTGCCCAATGCGTATCATGAGGGAAGAAAAGCATCTTATCGTCCTCCGTTCCTCTTTTGTATGCAAGTGGATTCCCTACCCTATATAGTAGATCCCCTCCTTTACCATAATCTCCACCACTATGCCCAGCAGCTTCTTCAATTGTCGTTGAATGATCAATAATCCATAATTCATTAAAGTACGGAACACATAACATTATTTGATCTAATCCCTCATGGTAATCTATCGCATTTACATGTAACCAATCCCAATCAAGAGGACCAATATTTTCTGCATAGTTAATGTCAATTAATTCTGGATGGTCACTTACATTACCGTAGTTTAATTTACTAGCGTCTACATCTTGAATCAGATGATCCCACACATGCCATTCCCATACCTTTTCGTTCGTTTCTGTATTGATCTCAAAAATATAGTCAGGGTATAGAACATCGGAAGTCATCGTCTCAGCTAACCTACCATTTGCCAGCGCTTCATCTTTATCTCGCCTCTCCCATGCAATCATCACTATGTTCCCGTTAGGCAGAATTTCAACATCATGATGCAATCTTTCGTTCTCAGTATTTAATTCGTAAGACCATAATAACTCGTTATCCCAAGACAAGATTTCTATGAAGTACTCTCCACCTCCCGTACCAATAGATCCACTGTTGTGCTTTTTACATTTCACGAGGTTACCATTCGCTAGCAGATAGACTGCATTATTGGGCACATACTTCGTATCATCTTCCCATTCGTGGACAATCTCACCACAATTATTGATCAAAAATACTGTTGATTGATCCCTAGGAAAAATTAGCGTATATCCCTCATAAGTTAGATTCTGCTTATATGAAAGTAAGCCAATCGTTTGGTTTTGTGATATGGATATTTGAAAAAACAGGAATATAATTAGAGTCGTTATGAGTACTTTCATTTTGTGTAATTGGTTATTTGATAGTGAAAATAAACAAATCACTAATAATGATTAAGTTAAGTGATTTTCGCCAAAAAGACTTTTTATTCGGTGGACTTCTTCAAAGTAGTTGCGTGATCTTTAGTAACATACCATTTATTATCAGCCTCTTTTTGTAATACATAACTTACTATCATATGATTCATATATGGCTTTCCATTTCTGTCAGGCTCTTCATATATAGCTTCCGTAGTAGCTGTACCGATATACTCTCCTACATCCATGTTCAGAATCTTAGTCTTCATTGTCCAAGTAGTATCCTTGAACCATCCTTCGTGAAAATTCACAAATTCATCGACTTTATACGTTGTCTCAGTACTCGATAATATGAGCTCCATTTTTCCAGAAGGAGACATTGTTGATTTTAATAAATCCAGATTCTTAGTTTCGATCGAGGTTAGTAAGTTTTCAAGCGTTTCTGTAATCTGCGTCCTATTTACTGTTGAATCAAAAGGTGTATCTGATTTTTCATCATTGCAGGAAACAAGTATAAAAAGAGAAAATATTAGCAACATAAAATTGGTGGTATTCTTCATGCATTAATGTTTAAAATGATTTTCCTTTTAATTAATATGGTTTTTGTTCATAGAATATATTAGCTAAAATATAAAGCTCCTATATTCATTTTCCTTTCAATAAATATAATAATTCTTTATTGAAAGAATCGATATTTTTCAAATTAGCGAAGAATGACTTGTCAAAATTCTCTACTGACTTGACTGCCTTCTTCAACAGTGCCTTACCCGTATTAGTAACTTTTAGCGTTTTAGCCCTTGTATCTGTCTCATGTTCTTTTCTTGAAACGAATTCCTTTTTCAGCAAAGCTTTGATAATATTGGAAGTCAACATTTTATCAATTCCTACTTGGTTCGCAATATCCATTTGCGTTACATTATCATTTTCGAACCCCATATAAAAGGTATTTGCCAGTACTACGAATTGTCCATGCGAGAGATCAAACTCCGATAATATTATTTTAATCTCTCGTTGCCAATAATTATTAACCTTCCATAGTAGAAACCCAGGACTTTGACTTGGCGACTCAAATTGAAACACTTTGCTCATACTTGTTTATTTTGGGCTACAGTAACTAATTCGTTTAATGCTTTGGGGAGTTCTTTTATCAGTTTATTTCCAATTACTCTTGAAAATAGAAAGGTCAACATCCCAGATATCTCCACTCTATGCGTTAAGGTTAGCTCTCCTCCTGATTCTTCTATTCTGTGAATAAAATCCATCTTCGCGAGCGGAAGGATGGATCGGCTAGTGAAACTTGCCTCCTTGGTTACTTCAACCAATTCAAAAGTTGACTTAGGTCCTCCTTTTGGTGTTATCATACCCTTTTGCCCTTGTATAAATTGACCATCTAATACTGATGTAATTACTTGATCATCCCAAACATTCCAATTTGATACATCAGACCACACCTTCCAAATTTGTCCTTTTGAAACGTTGGTTTTTATTGTTACTTGATTTGCCCACATCATTTATCAATTTAATTGAAACGCAAACATAGTAAATATATTTACAGTAATTATATTTACTATATAATTTAATATTCTTAGCCCTACTATATCAACTTAAGCAACTAATTATCCATGGTGCAGTATAAATTATCCAACAAAACGAGTGCATTTCAAAATCACGTTTTCAAACTATGCTAATATAATACTTAGTCAACATCATAAAACAAATCAACAAATCAAACAAATCCACAAATCCACAAAAAGTAAAATTGAAAACCTATTCATTAAAATGAAACCAGCAAATAACAAAATTGCTCCTTAAAATACCCCTGACACATTATGTCACCAATAACCTCTATATTTGATTCAAATGATTTTATGAGCCAATTGCCAAGACTAATATCAATCTTAACCATGCTGAAGTCCAAAAGGCTGATCACTGGTAATGATATCGCTATTAAGTTTGGTGTGAGCCTACGAACGATCTATAGAGATATCAGGAAGCTGGAAGAAGCGGGTGTTCCTATAATCACAGAAGAAGGCAAAGGTTATTCAATTATGGATGGATATACTGTATCTCCTGTTCAGTTTCAGCAAGAAGAAGTGAACGCTCTAATTACCGCTGAAAAAATAATTGCCAGAACTAAAAATGAATCATTGATAGAGAACTTTGGGAATGCACTTGTCAAAATAAAGTCCACCTTCCAAAGTAATATGCAAACCAAATCCGAATTACTGGATGCTAAGATGCTCGTTTTTTCTACATCTAAGACTACTATAGAAAGCAATGCACTGTCCGCTTTGCAATCGGCAATGACTAACTTCTATATGCTTGAGATAAAATATCAAAAAGTGCATACCGGAGAAATTAGCGAAAGAGAAATAGAACCCGCAGCGATATATTGTATAGATGAAATATGGATTGTGATCGCTTGGTGTCATCTCAGAAACCAATACCGAAATTTCAGAATCGACAAGGTGCTAGAATATAACTTATTAAACAAAAAATTTGAAGACAGAAAATTTGACCTTAGGAAATATTTTATGGATTGTCCCGAGGAATTTAGCAACCCCTGACACAATCTGTCATGACCAATAATATCTTTGTATTATTATTCTACATTAATTAACTACTAAAACAAATTCAACATGACTACACAGGAAATCGCAACTAAGTTAGCTGATCTATGCCGTAAAGGTGAATACGAAACTATCTACAAAGAACTCTACGCTCCTAACTGCGTAAGCATCGAACCAAAGGGTGCACCAATGGAAGTATGTGAAGGACTTGAAGCTATGGCCGCTAAAGGAAAGGCTTGGAATGAATCAATGGAGGAGTTTCATGGCTCGTCTGTAGGTGAACCAGTTGTTGCAGGTAATCACTTCTGTATGACTATGATGATGGATGCGACATTCAAAGGAAGAGGAAGAGAAAAAATGGATGAACTATGTATGTATGAAGTACAAGATGGGAAAATCGTAAAGGAACAATTTTTCTATTCAATGTAATTTGATTTTTTCAAAATCTATATGCTGTCCATTTCATATTGGTTAGCATATAGATTTTTTTACCACGAGCCCATTCCACTTATGTCAAGAATCAGCTAGGACTCCCCTATTTTGACTTAACCATTTCATACCTAAAATTCTATTCTCAAGATGACACAGCAAAAGGAATATTTCAATTATTCGAAAACTGGAGAACTTATAAATATCCCCTCTCCTACCTCGTCGAAAGATGACTTTAATTTTTTTAAAGGGAAATGGAAAATTAAAAACAGAAGATTAAAAACAAGGTTGAATAATTGTACCGAATGGATTGAATTTGACGCCGATCAAGAAATGAAAATAATGTTACATGGTCTTGGAAATATAGATCATTTCTATGCTACTTTCGACGACAAACCATTTGAAGGTATGTCACTTAGATTTTTTGATACACAAACAAAGCTATGGAGTATTTATTGGTCTGATGTCACAAAAACTGGAGTTCTGGAAGAGCCTGTTCTAGGTTCATTTTACGGAGACTTAGGCGTATTCTATACTAAACATCTTTTTGAAGGCAAAGAAGTATTGATGAAATTTGAGTGGGACAAATCGGATCCAAACAACCCAATATGGAGGCAAGGGTTTTCAGAAGATGATGGCAAAACCTGGGAATGGAATTGGTATATGTATGCGTCTAGAGTTATTGATTAGATGAGGATTGCAACAATCTAGATTTGATGACATAATTCCTAGAGTTGGTAAATATAACGATAAACGTATATCCAATATAAATATAAAGGCAATTCCTAATGGCCCCTACTTTCTAATATTGAAATATCTTTCTTTTAGCCAGGAATATTCAGGAGTAAGCTAAATTTGGCAAAAGGGAAAATGAAGTTATTGTGATTGTTGGCATTTAGATTTTTAGGAAATAATTGATTAAAATCTGTTAAGAAGCTCTAAACAGCCCACGAATGTACCATTCGCTACACTGTTCAACGACTGTTTGAACGCAGTGAGTTTTAGAGGTTTAAGATTTTGGTTGATTATTTGCGTTAAGAAAATCTTCAAGCCTTGGGACAAGAGATGGTACAAGGGATGGTTTTCGAAGAAAACACCCGATGCGTAGCAAACACTCGATTTTTGTTTCGTTTTTGACCAAAGGTTTGCGCTAGTAAGCGCTGTAGCTAAGCCAAAAATGAAAGCCCAAGCGGCGAGCTGAAAGTTCAATTGAAAAACATTACCTCGTATTTACGTATAATCATAGAAAAACAGTGGATTTATTCAGAAGTAAATAACCGATTAACCTTATAATTAAAGGATATTCAATACTACGGAATATCTCTAGCCAATCTATAATTCAAAAAAATGTGGTTAGATAGGTTTTATAAATCAACATGCAAATCTAATTAGGTTTCATGTAATGCCAGAGACTTTAATTTCTAATCAAAGAAATTATAGTAATGTAGATCCTCTCAAACCACATATGCAGATTGAAAATAAAAACAATAAGTAAGGCCAAGTTGATATTTATTCTATTCTTTTTTCGCCAAAAAAACTGAGTTAGCAATAAGGGAATCCACATCATCCCTAAATATATCATCCAATAAGGACCAAGTGCTCGACTTAAAAAGGAAAATTGTTCATAGATATAGCCAGCATACAATGCCACTACTAATTCTACAAAATATGATCCTAGCAATACAGTACTTAAAATACAAAATACTAAGTTAGCAATATTTAAAGCTGCCTGATATTTCTCTTTTTTAATTTTAAATACCTTAATCGCAATGAGCCAAACAAACAAAACGATTGCTATTATTGATAATAGCTTACCTGATACATAGTAGATCGGGTTGATAGTGGTATGCCAGCCTGGTAAGACATCATACATAGATGAAGATTTTTCTCAAAATTAATGAAAGAATCATAGTTGCCAATAATAATCAGGAAGGCTATTTTAAATATTTTTGATTTTGTGTTGAAAACTAATTCCAAAGAGATTTGAATTCCACTTAAACCCCAAGGTTTTTTTCAACTATTTCCTTTGTCAAATTTGATCATTTCTTTGGTAAATAAATGAAGCTAGAGTTTCCTGTCGTACACCAGTAAAAATAAAATTCAAAACCTAATCGTTTTATTCCACAAATGAAACTTCTTCATATATTCATATTACTGATTTTGATCCATAGCTCATTAATAGGGCAACAGTTTGAGGTATTTCCAAAACAAATAGTAATAGAAAAAGACTGTAATGAAGAAATTATAAATGGTGTTCTTGAGCTTTGGAGTTTACCTAGTTTGCCAATAAATATTTTCAACTTGAGGTCTGATTTGTGCGAAATTGAATTTTATTCAAATGGTAACAAAATTAACAAAAGAGACACTCTAACAACTGCATCAAAGGAAAAACTGAAAATTGAATTCAGATTTAAGAACTATACTGAAGTTAATACGGAAATAAGCTTCTCAACACGACATAAAAAGGAGAATGTAGTACAAATAAATCTAGGAAGCTTTAACATTTCACACGAAGAAATCAAAAGCGGTACAACTAAAAACATCAATGTAAAAAATAATTGTTCTGACTCAATTAGAGTATATTTCCCTAAAGGCGGTACAGTTACTGGTGTTACGGTGCATACTAATGAGTTCGATATGGATTTTCAAGAATCAATAATATTTGGATACGGTATGGACAATAAAACGAACTATATAAAATTCTCTAAAAACGAGATGGGGAAATATTATATTAGATATGCAGCATGCCATTGGGGCAACAACTTTTGGTTAGAACTTACTGAAGATTAAGCAAATTCTCTAATTTGTCCTAGTCTCTCATTTCATATCATCCTCCAAGTACCTAGATAGGCTTGGACGTTATCCTTGGTAGTATTATTTATATCTAATTCTGATTAATAGCGATACAATTCTCATTTTCTTGGCCATTGTTGCAGTTACCAAGTGCATCTTGTAGTCTTGTGGAAATAAGTAATTTCATTTCTTTTAGTTCTTCTATTTTTTTATCAATAGCTTCTAATTTCACTATTACCTTATTATAAAGTGTAGAACAATTCGCTTCATCAACTGCTACTAATTCTAAGGTTTCTGCTATTTCGTTTAGCGTGAATCCAAACGTTTTAGCTTTTTTAATTAAGATCAGTTTTTGTAAGTTTTCTTCAGTGTAATTTTTATAATTATTGAATTCAGAATTGGTGTGTTCAGCTTCTATAAGGCCCTTCTTCTCATAGAACCGAATTGTATCTCTAGACAAGTGCGTCTTCTTACTTATTTCCCCTATCAGCATACTTTTTTTTATAAAGTTACAAAATTACTTGACCGTTGACTATACTCCATGGTTTAACTTTGTGTCTTTATTGACTTAGCCCATAATATCGACATATGAAAAAGAATCTTACATATTTGCTTTTAGGCTCTGGTTGGTTATTCCTTGCGATATTCTTGTTGTCTGGATACTTCTTCAACAAACTATCAGATGGTAATGAAACATCTAACTTTCGTCCTATTGTTTGGGGATACCACATGGAGCTCTTTAAAGGTGCCGTTCAATGCAGTTTACTTGAGGATGATATTCTTGAGCGGAAGATCTTTTTGAAAAAGAAGGTATTTTCGAAAGTCACGAGAAAGGAAGAAAAGATCGATGGGTCTATATATTTCTTCGAAGATGAAATAACACTACTTAGTGATGCCATAGAATTTGTCCAAAAAGAAAAAGAATGTTGTCCTTTCTTCAAATTTGACATTTCAATATTACCGTTTGGTCAAGGCTTTGCCATACAGATTTCTGGATCCGAGGATGCAATTGAAATGCTAAGAGATTTTGAAAATAATGAATATTGACATCTTGATTAAGATTAGTTTCGTGCAACTTTACTTATTTTTTCATTGATTAATTCAACAAGATATTTTGCTTTTGAATCTCCTAATGCCGCTCCAAAGTCATACGATCTGTGAAGCTGTTTAAACCTTATTTTACCTGGATTATTAAGATTTATTCTTCCCGGCTTAGCTTGTTGTTTATTTGTACGCTCATCAACTATGGTACAAAGTATATCTTTTGGTGGTTGCATTGTTCTACTAAATCCTAGATCAAAAAGCTTGATTGACAAAGTGATTTCGCTTTTCGAAACCTTTATTTGTTCAAATCCAAATTTTTGCCACAGGTTTAATATAACCATGAATACTCCAGCAAAGGACCACCCTACTAACCAAATATAAAGCACTGTTTGCTCTAGGGCTAAAGTATACTTAAATATCAAAAACCATAAAATAAACCATATTACACTGAATAAGGGTAATTTAAAATTAACATCCGTTGGAATTGTGATTGTCAAGTCAGTACCATGATCTTCGACTGTAGCTTTTTTATCTTGCAATTTAATTTGTTTTGTATTCGATAATTGTCAGTAATCTCTGTATTAATCCCACCATAACCAAACACCATTCATTTGAGTCATGGCCTTTTTTAATTCTTCAATTGTTCCAACTCCTTGATCAACGGAATCAGGACAGAACTTGTAAACCTCCTCTGCAAATGCATCCATATCACTCGGTAACTTATCAAATTCTACATGAACCCAATCTCTGCTGCAACCAATAATCTTTATTCCGTATTGGGATTGCCATTCATTCATTTTAGCAATAACATCCTTGTTTTCTATACCGTGATTTATTCCATCTGTTCTCCTATACTTTAATATATCTATGTCATCTGCCCCTTTTATAACACCAATACTATTTTTTTGATAGCTTAATTCAAACAGAAACAGTAAATATCCTGACTTTCTAAAATTGGATTTCTCTCTACGAATGAATCTTATTGCTTCATCTTCTGTAGCGCTTGAGAAGATTCCTTCAAACACATTAGGTTTAGCTAAGATCTCTCCTGTTTCTTGTCCTATCCCAGGTAGTTGTTCTATTGTGCTTTTTGTATTTTCCTTGACTTTATTTATTAGCTCTATATCAAATTTCAAACTATTTAATAATTCAGTTTCTGTTTCAGTTAGACTGTTCTTTTGAGCACAGCCAAACAGTATAAAGATTGATGCAATTGCTAATATTTGTATTTGTCTCATTTTTTGTTTTTAATTATGTGTAACGATCTTTTAATTGTGACAAGCCTACGAGCTTCGAGCAGGTATGATCATCAAATATATTGTCAGTGATAGCATTTCCCAATAGATATTTTTTCATTCACCTTAATCGTATCTTGATGGTTATGGAACCATACTTCTTCAGTAAAGTAATCTAAATTCAAGAACTTCAATTTATCATATTTATAATGGAAACTTGATGTTCCATTAATACTAACTGAATAGCAATTAACTTTTTCCATTGTTTCACCTAGAGATACTATTGTTTCTAATGGGATATTTTTGTATTCTAGAAAGCCCTTAAAATATTTGTTATTTATGTTGCCGATAAATTTCCATTCCCAAAACTGTCCAATATGCCAATCTGGATTTTTTTTAGATTTAAAACGACCATTTTCAAAATTGTAATTATTTATATTATTCTTTGATACTTGCAAAAATGAACTAGAATCAAAGCCGTCACTAAATAATGTCACTTCAATTGAATTATTTGAGTGAAATTTAATGTTTTTAAATGGAAATAATGTAGTACAAATAGCCGTAAGTGAATCAAAGTAATTTTCATTTTGGACGTAATTATCCTTCATTTCTTCCTTTACATAATTAGCTAAAGGTTTTTCAAATGGATAAACATCAAATTCATTCTTCCACCAATTTGAAGCATATATTAGAAATATAATTGCTAAACCTGCATATATTTTAGACTCAATCTTCATCTATTAATAGCTTCTTATAAATACAATTATATGTTGACTCTTCATTGTGATGCTTTGAATTATTAAAACCAGATAAAGTATTGGTTTCATTTGTAATTTTTGATTTTTGCTCCATGCTGTATCATATGCCTATTCATACAGTTTAATTTTCTAAATCAAGTATCTGGTTCGGTTCACTTGTAATTTCACTGGAAACAATATTTAATTCAACTATATAGTATGCTTGATACTTTTCATATTCATCTCCAGTATTTTTAATTCCTATATTAATCTTGTAAAACCCCTCAGGAATAGATTTGCTGAATTGAATTGGAGAACTATAATCCTTATAATTTCCTTTGTCGTCACAAATCATGGTAAATTCTGCATGATTCAATATAAGCAATTCATCATCTGATTTAATTGATAAATACTGTGAGATTACATTATCAAAATTTGAATGATTTAATTCAGTATTAAATGATACGCTCAAGTTAACGCTGTCTCCTTCATTTGTGGTAAGAGCAATTATTTGATGTTCCTTTAATAGCTCCGCTAATCCACCAGGAAAGTTATAGTCGAATTCATTTTCTGAATATTTCGACATTAGTGCTTTGGAAGATGCGATTACCAAAACTCCTTCTGCATATAATTTGATTTGGGCTTTACTTTTCATTGGTCGTTCAAATTTCATGTAACGTCTCTAGAACATATAGAATCTAACTGAAAGGAAGATACCATCAAATTCAATATAATATACCGTTTTTTTTACCAATGAATATGATCTCATTGATGGAATCCAATTCAACTAATTTAACTACTTTAAACTTTGTTTTTCTAATGGCATTCTTAAGTATTTCAAAGTTGATAGATCTTCTATCAGAACTATCTTTGCTAAGAGGAACTGTTAAATAAATATACCCATTAGATCGAAGAATATCTTCACATTAAAAAAAAAACATATGGTTCTGAAATTGATTTATAATGTAGAACTTTGGAGGCAATTACTAAATCAAATGCTGCTGAATCAAACTTCATATCAGCAAAATTAGAAGAAAATTGAAATTTAAAAACATCTTCAAACCTGTCATTAGATAGTGGAATTTTACATAGCTCGCGTGTTACATATTTACAATAAAAATCAAAATAATTAACTGTCCCGTTATTATCTAAGTGCACTCTTCTTATTTCTTTTGCAAAATCAGAGTTTATTATAAACTGCGTAAAATAGGAATCCTTTTTTTCGAGAAAAGACTTACTTTTTATTTACAATCCTCTTATTGATTTCACTCCATATAAATGAAATAAGCGATACGAGAACTTTCCTGTACCACTACCAATATCAAGTGCGTCCATACCACTTACGTTGACCGAAATAATAAATTTCTCAAATTCTTCAAGCAATATTTCATATTCTTTTACACCTGTCATTGATTATTTTTAGTAGTACCTAACATCCCTTGACATGCGGAGTCCGACCAACGGGAGGATTACGACATATCTAATGTTAGGTGCTGGCTTTTCCAGAATGTCCTTTACATCCCTCGATGAATTCATGTAATACTATAAGGGACAAAATGTCCTTTAAAATGTCCTTTATGTTTCTTTTTCGGTCAACTAAAGCTATAAAAGACAAATTGTCCTTTGGGATGTCCTTTATATTTATTTCTTTATTAGATATTTTGTCCATCTGCGTTCTCCTTCTTTTACTATTAATCCATTATCCATCAGCTCATTGAGTCTACGCTGAGCTGTTTTATTGGTTATCCCAAATTTTTCTGCATAGTCACTTGCAGAAATCGGTTGGTTGGCTTGAATGAATTGAACTCCCAATTTGTCTTGTTCTGATAGGTTGTGGGTTTTATTTGAGATGATTTCTGTTAAAGCATCTGAAGATCTAGCAAAAGCTATTTCGAGTACCTTTCCTTTAATGTCGATGACAGGTAAAGGGAACCCTTTATCGGAAAGTGATTTCATGCTCCGAAGACCGATTCCTCGTTGTTCAGCAAGTCCCATCCTGTTATAGACATACATAATCTTTGGGTTTCTACTTACAGATGGCAAATCAAGAGTACGGATATCATCAAGAGTAAGCGGTGGCAATGGCATTCCAGGACTCTTAATCAGAATCTTATCATTGCTTATGAAAAGATAGTTAGCTGATGAGGTGATGCTATAATCTCTATGGATTATCGCATTAGCGATAGCTTCTCGAAGAATATCCAAAGGAAAATCGGTCTTAGAACTTCTTTTTGCTGATGATCGATCAATCGTTAGTTTTAGAGCTTTCTCTGAAACATAAGAAAATACTCTTCTTAACTGTGTAGAAACTGGACCACCAAAATCCTCAATTTCAGTAGAACCATCGGGATATTCTATTTCTACTTTAAAAATAGTATGAGGTAGAATATGATCAACCGTCTCACCAAACAATATTAATCCCATATTAGTAGGGATATAATTTTCATTCTCAAGAGTCGCTAAACCAAATGATACTGCCCATTGATTAAACTCTTGTGATGGATAGGTAAATTCTGAACTTGAATTATTAATGAACTCTTGGACTGCGGACTTAGAAAATTGATCAACCTTACTACCGGTAACCGATTCCTTAAAGTATTCCTTCTTTGCTTTTGGTTTACCTTCTTTCTGGATTTTAAGTTTTTCGGCTTCTTTATATGCGATGAACTCAGATAGGCTGTTCCTAATCTTTTGGCTTATATCAGGATCAAAGTCGTGAACTTCAACCTTTGCTTCAATCAATTGATTCGCACCTTCATTTTCTATATCGACATCTGGGTCTCGCATACCAATATAGACCTTAGGTATTCGAGATTTTATGATATGAGTGGCACATCCTCTTTTGGGCTTTGTTCTTACTTTATCAATACATGGCTCCAAAGTGACATAAAGTACCATATCAGAAAGTTTGTCACTTTTAAGTTTTCGCTCTATTAATGTGTATTCACAATGTTCACCTATCCTCAATTCTCCTCTATAAGCCTCAGCTAAGATTTGTCCATCTTGCGTTGCTAAAATGGCTCCTACCAAAGGGTCAGGTTTGTTCTTATGTTCACCAATAGATTCTATGCTCAATGCATAAGCTCGTTCCATTAATTCTCTCGAGGTATACTTCTTTCCTTTTTTATAGGGTTCCATTTATTCTAATTTATTTTTTTATCCTATGCTTGCACCTAACTTCCCTATAACAGCACCCATTCTTTATAAACCTTCCCACTTTTCAAGCAAATCTTAAATAAAAGCTAATCAAAGACTATTAACAGACAGCAGAATTCAAAGTACTGATACTTAGAATATATAATTAATTAGGTTCAATTGGCTTATCCAAATCGGATGTATATCGGTTACAGTTGTAAGATAATAATATCTCATTAATTATTTCAATTAATCTATATAAGCTTGGTAGTGTATTGAAAAGTGTGTCATGATTTTAGCATCAATATTTTTTTAGCTAAAGGCCTTCGCAAGAAAGAGGTCTTTTGTTAAAAAGATATCCTCGTTATTAAACTTCCTTTATTCGCTCAGGGAACTCACGTTTGAGTACACGTATTATTTGGGGCCAACCTCTAGTTTTTCTTTGCCAACTCTTCTTACTGTGTTGTAAAGTTAAAAATAATTGTTTTTCTAATGCTTGATCATTAACAAATGCTCCTTTTGTCTTTGTTGTTTTTCGCATTATTCTATGCAGTGATTCTACCGTGTTTGTAGTATAGATTACTCGTCGTAGTTCTTTAGGGTAATCAAAACTCACACTCAACTCTATCCACGAAGCTTTCCATTTCTTTGCTATTTCTGGGTACTTATCTCCCCATTTTTCGTCAAACCGATCCAGTTCTTCTAATGCCGAATCTGAACTATCTTTGGAATACATTGTCTTTAAGTCCTTGCATACTGCCCGTAGGTCCTTCCAGGATACATGTTTTACACTTGTTCTTACCATGTGGACTATACATCTCTGTATTAGTGATGAAGGGTATATTTGTTCTATAACATTTGTAAATCCTGATAATCCATCTACACAGAAGAACAGTACATCTACAACTCCTCTTTCTCTTATGTTTTCTAGAATTTGCCCCCAATGACGTGCTCCTTCTGACTCTCCTATGTACAAGCCTAGTACATCTCGTTGTCCCTCCATATCTACTCCAAATACTGTATATACAGCTTTGGTAACAACTTTTCTATTCTCCCGTACTTTGAAGTGTATAGCATCTAAGTATATGATCGCGTATATATCATCTAATGGTCGACTCTTCCATAACTCTACTTCATCTATAATACGATCTGTAACTCCTGATATAAAAGATGGACTATATTTAACGCCATACATCTGATTCATATGTTCACTTATGTCTCGAGTACTCGTTCCTATTGCGTATAAACTAAGTATTTGCCTTTCTAACTCTGGGGCTATATTGCGTTCCCATTTCTTAACTATTTGAGGCGTAAATGTACCTTGTCTATCTCGGGGCGGATCTACAACTATCTCTCCCAATCCACTTTTAAGCCTTTTCTTAGTCGAGCCATTTCTTCGGTTATTAGATCCTTTTGTCTTCGTGATATGATCATCTATCTCTTCTTCATAGGCAGCTTTTAATATCCTACCAATTAAGCCTGTCAACGCCCCTTCTTCTCCAACTAATCCTTTTCCTGACCTTAACTTCTTAATCGCTTCTTTTTCGAAACTTTCATAATCAAAACTCTTTTTCTTTTTCATCTCGTCAATTTATGTATTTTTAAATTGACACACTTTTAGGTACACTCTCATAAGCTTCGATCCAGCAACATCACAAATTCCAACTCTACTCCACTCCACTCCACTTCCCCTTTCCCTAATCCCCAAAATTCACTTTTACCCACAATTCACATCAAGATTAATAACTTCTTACTACCTTGACCGCTATGAGTAAAATAGATATCCGAACGGTAGAAGTGTTGCAGTATTTGCAGCCGTTGAGAGAAGGAGGTTCCCTGCCTGCGATCGTGAAGGCAGATGATGACATCCTCTATGTACTAAAGTTCCGAGGAGCTGGACAAGGAACAAAAGCCTTAATCGCAGAACTTATTGGTGGCATGCTTGCCAAAGAAATAGGACTGAACATGCCAGAGCTTGTGTTGATGAATCTCGATGATTCGTTCAGCAAGACAGAACCGGATGAGGAGATTCAGGACTTATTGAAATTCAGTGTAGGGACTAATCTGGGTTTACATTTTCTATCTGGATCGATCACTTACGATCCGTTGGTCTCTATTGCGGACTCTTTATCTGCATCCAAAGTAGTCTTGCTTGATAGTATGATTATGAACATTGACAGGACCGCTAAAAACACCAACTTACTCAACTGGAACAAAGAACTTTGGTTGATCGATCATGGTGCTAGTCTGTACTTCCATCACAACTGGGCTACTTGGGAACGATACCTAGGAAGTACATTTCCAAGTATCAAAGACCATGTATTACTCGAACGAGCAGATCAGCTTACGGAAGCCGCAGCCGAAATCAAACAATCAATTACTAAAGATAAAATTTCTGAAATCGTCGCACTGATCCCCGAAGATTGGTTAACAGATCAATCCACTGCGCTATCATCCACAGAGATGAGAAACGCATATACCGAATTCCTTAGTAGCAAATTGGATATCATTGACTCACTCGTAAAAGAAGCATCAGATGCAAGATAGAGTTACATATGAGTATGCCGTCATCCGATTAGTTCCACTTGTTGAGCGTGAAGAATTCATGAATGTGGGAGTCATTCTATTTTCAAAAAGGAAAAAATATCTCGGGATAAAATACACAGTCGACAAAAGAAGAATTAAAGCCTTCTCAGAGGCTGTAGATCCAGATATGATCCAAGACTACTTGGATGCATGGGAGAAGATCT
>CALKXE010000003.1 GCA_938003955.1 uncultured Saprospiraceae bacterium
TTACTTATTTACGCAAAAAAATCATTTCAAAAACATAAACTATGTTTCATTATATGTGCAAACTATGTTCTTTATCTGTACGAAGTTGTACTGTGATCACTGTATCACAGTTATGTCTCCCGCTAAACTTTGGACATCACCATTTGGATGCTTATACTGCACTACATAAACATATACGCCAGATCCCACTTTACTATCTTTATATTTGAGATCCCACCCTTCCATATCGTTTACAAAAATATCCTCCTCCATATAAAGCTTCTCTCCCCATCTGGAATAGACCGAAAATGATTCTAAAATCGTCATGTCACTTCCTGCAGATAACTTGAATGTGTCATCGTTATTTGCTGATATGATATTAGGCGCAAAAACATTGTTTTCTTGTTCTACAATTATTGTAAATAAGAAGTTCTGTTCACACCCTTGATCATTAGTAAGAACTGCAGAAATATTTGTGTTAGACATTGGTGATAACTCTATAGAGATGCAATTACCAAGATCATCATTTCCTATACAATTATATTCGTTTTCTAATTGCCAAACAACTTCATAATCACCCTCAATTTGCACATTGTCTTCAATACTTAGAATCTGATTTTGCCCATCATTTATTGTAATTATTTGTTCAATAGATTCTTCCATTTCGAATGTATTTTCTTCTATCTCTATCGATTGTAAAGGAACAAGACAATCAGGACCATAGTTTAATTCTATAGAATAGATGCCCGATGTCAAATCACTTTCTATTTCCGTTATTATAGAAGTATTTCCAGCATTTGTAATAAAAAGATCTTGATTAAAATCTTGAATATTTAATATTTCAATTTCCCCAGCTTGACCGCAATCCGGATAACTTACTATGTAATCTAACGCTGGTAATTCTACATCTTCTACCGTTTCAATAATGTCTACCAAACACCCATTTACATCTTGGATCGTTAAAGTGTAATCCCCTACAGGGAGATCTACTCCAATAAATGCACTCCCTTCATTTAGTATCGTATAAGGAGCAAGTCCTCCATATATTTCAACTGAGATCTCGCCATCATTTGCCCCAGGGCATGAAATCGGTAGGACTGAACTATTCGCTAGTAATTGTTCAGATTCTTCTATTACTTCAGTACGTTCTGCCATACAATTATTCGTATCGAATATTTGTATTTTATATTCTCCTGCACTCAAACCTAAATTTTCGAAATCTTTCAATTCTCCATCAATAAATACTTGGTAAGGCCCTACTCCTTCGGAAATGGTAAGAGACAACTCTCCTGTAAGATCTCCAAAGCATAAAACATCAACTTTGCTTAATCCTACACTTAATTCATTTGGACTTGTTAATATAATTTGCTCCACAAAACTACAGCCATTGCCATCACTGACTTCTACCAAATAGCTCCCGGCAGATAAATTGAAGTTTTCCAACTCCGCTGCTTGACCATTAATCTGAATATCATATGGAGCACCTCCAGTAAGATTATTTAACATCAAACTACCATTTGATTCTCCAAAACATGATATGTTCTGTGCTACTACATTTACAGCAAAAGAACCTCCATCTGATATATCAAAAGCTTGTTGTGCAGCACAGCCAGTGGCATCTGTGATTTCTACCGAGTAACTACCAGAAGATAATCCAGAGATAGATGAAGTCGTCTCTCCAGTACTCCACATAATATCGTAAGGGCCATTGCCACCGTCGATTACCAACCCAATACTCCCGATAGCTTCATCATCACAACCTGCATTCTCAATATTTTCTGTTATAACGATTGGCGCAGGGCCGCTGATAATAAATGAATCAGAAACTTCACATCCCAATTCGTCTGTAACAGTTAAGTCGTATATGCCTGCAGAAAGATTAGTAATTTGAGTTGTTGTCTCATTCGTATTCCAGTTTAAGGAAATATTTCCTTGGCCTCCTGAGACAGTTACAGAAATACTACCTGTTTCTCCATCGCTGCACAATAGATCTACAATATTAGGCTCAAGATTTATAGGATCAGAATTATTAATTTCGAAGTCGTAACTATTTTCACAACCCGCTTCATTCGTAATAACTACAGAATAATTGCCCGCTTCAAGATTCAATTGATTGGCATTATTGCTCCCATTGCTCCATAGATAAGTATAGCTTTCTTGATCTGGTGCTTGCAAGTCTATTGTCCCATTTTGTGATCCATTACAAATGAATTCTGTTTGAGTAGATTGAAATTCAAACAGTACATTTGCAACAACTTCATAATCCATGGTCAGATCACAACCACTGCCATCAGTAACGACAACTGTATACATGCCTGGAGGCAAACCTTCTAGAGTACTTGCTGTACTTCCATCTTCCCACAGAAATGTAGGATTAACCGCACCATTAACGTCAAGTGTAATACTTCCATCAGCAGCTAAACCACAAGACGAATTTGAGATGGCAGGCATTACTGTAAAATCAGTAGCGTTTGATAAAGTAAATTGAGCTTCTTGTGTACAATTGGCAGAATCCGTTACTGTTATCGAATAGTCTCCATTTGACAATCCTGTTTTTGAAGACGTCGTTGATCCATCTTCCCAAAGGAAATTATATGGTGTCATACCTCCAGAAATAGTAAGATCAATTGATCCATTGGTGCCACCGTTACAATCAGGTTCTACTATGGCATCTGCAATTTCTATCTGAAGCAATTCTTGGATCGTAAAAGTTTCTTCTGCCATACATCCATTTTGATCCGTAACAGAGACGGTATATGTCCCTTCGCCAATATCTGATAAAGAAGTTGTAGTCTCTCCTGTGGACCATACAAAGTCCAAATCTCCTGTTCCTCCCGTGACATCCGTATCAAGTAGAGCACTTAAAGTGCCATTACAAATAAACGGATCATGTGCGGTAGTCTGAATAACAATTGCCAACGGCTCATCTACAACAAAAGTCTGAACATCTAAACATCCGTTTGCATCAGTAACTGTTACTTCATACTGACCT
>CALKXE010000004.1 GCA_938003955.1 uncultured Saprospiraceae bacterium
TCCTCTTTTATTGCACTTATTATTGTATTAGATTTAGATTCGTTTTTTAGTGAAAGCTCTTACTTCACATACAATAAATTCATATTGCAGCTTTCCTTATTCCCTACTGCCAATACAAACTCCTGCTTAGTTCGTTTTCCATTTGTATAGTGTGCAGGTTTCCATACTGGCATATTACAAACTGCATCTAGCAAAAGTTCATCCACTTTTTTGTCATCTGAAGAATTAAAAACATGAGCATCTACAATCCTTCCTTCCTCATCGATAGCGAATTTTACTGACGCCAAATTGTAATTCCCTTCGAATAGGTCTTCACTTATTTTTGTAATTGCAGTTTCGTTCATGTATTCATTGAGTTCTTCCTTACCTACTTTGTGACAAGCTTCATTCTCAGCATCGACCGAGAAATAGAAATCAAAAACTTTCGCTTCGTTGGTCTTCAATGTGTTTTCTGGTATATAATTGACAACAACAGAAATAGTAGACCCAGGATCCGCCGTTTCCATGTTATGCTTTTGCTCTTTCGTTAGAATATCGTTTTTTCCTGATGCAATTTTAAATACACCGCCATTTATAGAACTAACTTCTATTGATATAAACTCTTTGATCCATATAGGCTTATAATATCTATTTATATCTGCCAATGTTATAGCATCTTCTAGCGTATCTCTTTGTAATGTTGGCGTAGGAAATACACGCATCACGTCATACCATATACCCTCTTTCGCGATTTCCTGGGAGTATACATATTGCGGCACAATCGATATTGACACAAAAGCCATGACAAGAATTACAACAAACTTTTTCATATGATCATTTTTTAACCAATTCACAAAATAAAATTGTTCCTCTGATTTCAATTATTATCAGCAACAACAAATTCTATCGCTAAGTTACGGTCGGGCAGCTCTAATTTGACAATAAAAATTGTAAAAGAGTGTAAATGAAACGTAATTACTTGCAAAACAAGTGTTTGAAACCTTCTAATCAAGTATCAAAATATAAATAGCACTTCTATAATATCATGATATCCATATTAATTGATCCGTTGTTAAGCAACATGAATTCTATCTTCTCACCACAACGATCCTCGATATTCAAATAATTAGTCCAGTTCTTTGATACTTTCAATTTCCTCCCATCTCTGCCAAGAATATCGAAAAACGGATCTAAAAATACTATTAGTATAGAAGTACTAAACCCATGATAGTTTCTTTTCAGAGCAACTTCATCCACATAAATTTCATTTGGCTTATTTAATTTACTGAAACTAATTTTTTGTCCTTTTGGTAATTTCCTTTTATTGCATTCGAAACGAGCTATACCAAAGTCCATTCTAAAAGGATCATCTTGTTTTTCATCTACGCTTTTAATTGCCAATCTATCTAAGTAGTTACTCAAAGATTCCCCTTTTTTAGGACATCGATAGTCTAACAGATATCCATCAATCATGTATCCCTTTACTCCATTCACTAATACTTCTACCCAGTGATTTTGAAGCAATAAGCGACGTTTACCATTGTCGGCTTTTATTAATAAATTAGCCAAACCAATTTTAGTTACACTTAGAATAACGAGGCTGTCTCCAAAAGGCACCTTACTTACTATCTTAGAAGTAACGCTTGGCCGCTCACGTAAATTTATTCCTCCTTTCGCCCATACATACTTATAAGGCTTTCCCTCTACCAATACACTATCTGACTGTTGAGATGTAAGCAAGAACTTAGTGCTATCCTCTGAACTCACATGCTCAACATCATTGCAACTAAAAGATATTAATGCGAACAAACTAAGACCTACCAATACTTTAATATACTTTTTCATGATTTCTACTTTTTGATTAGTCCAAAGATCATACGATATCACAACAGCTGAATCACACATCTATTATTCGTGGTGATTCGCCTATTAATTGTATCTAGATAAAAGAGATAATTAACACCCAATTCACTTCTACACTTGTAGAAGTGAATTATTTGTTCTACATTTGTAGAAACAAAGTAACAATTGATGCAATTATCTAAGACAGAAGAACAACTCATTACACACCTCTGGTCTCTTGGCAAGGCTTACATGAAAGATCTAATCAATTGTTACGATGACCCGAAGCCAGCTGCTACCACTATAGCGACCCTACTCAAACGAATGAAAGATAAAGGGTTCGTGGATTACGAGTCCGAAGGTCGTGCCCGACTCTACTATGCTAAAGTAAAAAAAGAGGCATATGTAAATGGCCAATTCCAAGGATTCATAAACAACTTTTTTGATGATTCTGCATCGCAATTTGCATCGTTTTTCACAAGGAAGACAGATATGTCTAAGTCAGAATTAGAAGAATTAAGAAGCCTTATTGACAAACAAATTGAACGTAAATCATGATCCTATATCTATTAAAATCTACGTTATGCATGGCTATTTTTCTCATTTTCTATAAATGGGCAATCGAGGATGTTACCATGCACAGATTTAAAAGAGGATATTTATTGGGTGCTCTAATTATATCTTTTTTAATTCCAATCTCCCCTACTGGATATAGTTATGCTACAGAAGCGTCACTGGATAAAGTAGGACTAACTGAAGTCTCAATATTAGAAGTAACTGATATCACTCAAGAGATCACAGAACCAGTATCTTCAATTCCATTGGCTGATATATTAAGTATAATATTCCTATTGATATCCGGTATATACTTTATTCGATTCTTCAGAAACATAAGTGTACTCACTCATAAAGCAACAGTAAATCAAAACAAACGATATCATACGGCTCAACTAGTTCTGACCCAAGAGAACATTCCACCACATACTTTTCTAAATAAGATATATATCAACAAGCAGGATTATCTAAATGGGCAGATCGACGAGCAGTTATTGGTTCATGAACGAGCGCATGCTGATCAACGGCATTCATGGGATATTATCTTTATAGAGTTGTTGATGTGTCTATTTTGGTTTAATCCACTTTTTAGAATGTATAAGACAGCCATCCAACTTAATCACGAATTCTTAGCGGATGAAACGGTAGTAAAGCAATTCCAACAAGTAAAAAAATACCAGTATCTACTTTTAGATACGATCAAGAATAACAATCAGATATCACTGGCCAGTAGTATCAATTTTTCATTAACTAAAAAACGTCTAGAAATGATGACACACAAATCGACAGCAAGAAGAAAGAACTTGCTTGTATTAAGTATTCTGCCAATGATTCTGATTTTGTTAGTAGCATTGGGAAGCCCAATAATAGCTCAAACTAATCCTGGAAATAAAACAATACAAGCTGAAGATATGAATGCGCTAAGAGATGCCTTCTTCAAAAATGCATCTATCCATTACATTGATAAAGATGGATTAGTATATGTCAAAAAATTCAATGCTATACCAGATTACATAAAAAGCCAATTGATGATTCCTCCGCCGCCACCAATGACACCAGCTAACAAATCAATAAAACATCCACCTCTACCAGAAGGAACAATAGTATCATTAAAAGAAAATGGAACAATACATATTGGCGGAGATGGAAATGTACCACCACCACCGCCGCCAGCACCTCCAAAAGCACCAAATAAAGTAAAGGGAATAGGTGTACCACCTCCACCACCAGCACCGCCAGCACCGCCGGCACCGCCGAAAAAAGTAAAGGATCTCGCAGAACAAGGCGTATCCATCTACATTAATGGAAATAGAGTTTTTGATCATGTAGCAAAAACAATATGTGAAGATCTAAATAGCGAAACTATGAAACTAAAAACAGAAGTTGACGGCACACAATCACTGTATATCGTTGATAAAGATTAATAATTAAAATAGAGGGTTAAGCCCTCTATTTTTTTGTCAATTACTACCAAATTTGTTTCTAAATTAGCGTTGTTAATAACAATTGAGTACAGCAATAAAACGCTAAAAAATGAGAAAAATAATAGTCAATCTATGCTGCAGTCTCGATTCTTTCATAGAAGGAGCGAATGGAGAAATTGATTGGTGCTTTACTGATCAGGATTATGGAATGACACCTTTTCTCAATCGTGTAGATACATTAATATTTGGCAGACATAGTTATGTACAATTACTAGAAATGGCACCAGATGCATTCAGTGATAAACAAAGAATAGTAATATCCAAAACACTGCAAACAGAAGATAAGAACACACGTGTCATCTCAGGTAATGTGAAAGAAGAAATACAGAAACTTATTAATCAACCTGGAAAAGACATCTGGTTCTTTGGTGGGGCGAGCTTATTATCTTCATTTCTCAATCTTGATTTGATCGATGAATTGATGATTGCAGTGCATCCTCTAATTTTAGGTAACGGCAAGCCATTATTCACAGACATTGATCAACGAAAGAAATTGAAACTTACAGACACCAAAACTTACAGTACTGGTCTGGTACAGTTGTTTTATAAAGTGGAGAAGTCGTAAGAATTATTTAAATCATCATAGGATAATCTAACTTATCAACTTTACGATCTCTTCTAAATACTTCTGATCTATACCGTCAAATGTATCAAGTTCCGAGCTATCAATATCGAAGACGCCAAAAATTTCACCTCCTGATATCATCGGAATTACAATCTCTGACCTACTGATACTACTGCATGCTATATGGTCGGAAAATGCCTCTACATCAGGTACTATGATTGTTTTCCCTTCAGCCCAAGCCGTTCCGCAAACACCTCTCCCCTTCTTGATTCTAGTGCACGCAACAGGTCCTTGGAATGGTCCAAGTACCAACTCTCCATCTTTGATAAGATAGAAACCAACCCACATCCAACCGAACTGCTCATTAAGAGCAGCACTGATATTAGCTAGATTTGCAATAAGGTCAGACTCTCCTGTTATCAATGCCTTGATTTGAGGAATTAGTTCTTTGTATCGCTCTTCTTTAGTACCTGTGCTTATTATAAGATCTTCTGCCATGTCAATTAGTATTAGGATATGAATAAATAGTAACTAGTAGAGAATCAAATTGGTTTCGATAAGACATACATTTAAGAATAAAATTACATCCCATCCATAGCCTATAAATTATGAGCTGACTATTTTCGGTGTTTATGCCATCACGTGTAGCCTTTCTCTCTGCAATACTAAAATTGAGTATTTATAACTTAACATTAAAACAACTAATTTTATCTGTCTAAGACTTAGCTAAAATACCAAAACAAGGAATATATCTATTCAATTTTGTTAGCTTTGTATTATAATAAATTAAGATGAAACTATATATGCGTCAAGTAATTACATATTTTATTTTTTTCATGTGTCTCATTTTTTCTGTGAACACTATTGCACAGGATAAGACCATCGCTCACGATTGGAACGAAGTACTTCTTGAGTCTATCCGTAAGGATTTCGCAAGGCCTACTATACATGCCCGTAACTTATGGCATTCTTCTGCTATGATGTACGATATTTGGGCATTATCGGATGACATAGCACAGCCGTATTTCATAGGAAATGTAGTGGATGGATATGATTTCCAGTTTGGCGAATTTGAATGGGATGAAGACCCGACAGAGCAATTGAATGAAGCTATTAGTTACGCGATGTACAGATTGCTTCTACATAGATTTGATGATTCACCAGAAGGATTCGCCGCAATAGCAAGGCTTAATAATATGATGGACGACTTAGGCTATATTCGATCATACACAGACTTGGACTATGCCAATGGATCACCAGGAGCACTTGGTAATTATATAGCTGCATTGATTATTGGATATGGGATGCAGGATGGATCCAACGAATTACTATCCTACGAAAATCAATATTACACACCCGTTAATGAGCCAATGGTTATGGCATTTTCTGGAAACACGAGCATGCAGAATCCAAATAGATGGCAACAACTAACACTAGACGTATTTATAGATCAGTCTGGAAATGTTATTCCATATAATACACCAGACTTCCTAAGTCCAGAATGGGGCGAAGTGACAAATTTCGCTATACCAGAATCGAAAAAAACTGTAGCCAAAAGAGATGGCGAGGTCTTTACTTTTTATCATGACCCAGGACCTCCCCCATACATAGACCCATTAAATATTGAGGCCTCGAAAAATTATAAAAAAGGATTCGGTATGGTCGTAGAATGGTCATCTCAATTGGATCCTGCCGATGGTGTGATGATAGATATATCACCGGCATCATTAGGAAATGCAGGTGAGCTTCCCGACGAAGATCAGTATTATAACTACTACAATTACTTCGAAGGTGGAGATCCAAGTATGGGGCACGATATGAATCCAGTTACTGGCCTACCATACGAACCACAATTAGTACCTAGAGGAGATTACACAAGAGTATTGGCGGAATTCTGGGCAGATGGACCAGATAGCGAAACACCTCCAGGACACTGGTTTACTCTGATCAACTATGTAAATAGTCATCCTTTGTTAGTAAAAAAATATGAAGGTGTCGGTCAAGTCATAGATGACTTAGAGTGGGATCTAAAGAGTTATTTTATGATGGGAGCAGCTATGCATGACTCAGCTATATCTACATGGAGTGTCAAAGGATATTATGATTACCTAAGACCTGTTTCTGCTATTCGATATATGGCAGACAAGGGGCAGTGTACTGATATTACTAAACCCAATTTCAACCTTGAAGGCATGGACCTTATAGATGGCTCAGTAGAATTAGTGGAGGCCGGCGATCCATTGGCAGGTAATACTGGCCAACATATAGACAAGATTAAGGTGAGAGCATGGAAAGGGCCAGATTATATAAATAATCCGGCGACAGATATAGCTGGTGTAGATTGGATATTAGCTGAAGATTGGTGGCCATATCAGAGACCATCTTTTGTGACTCCTCCTTTTGCAGGTTATGTTTCAGGACACTCAACATTCTCTCGTGCGGCAGCTGAGATATTGACTATGCTTACCGGTGATGCATTCTTCCCTGGAGGAATGGGAACTTTTGAAGTAATTAAAAATGAATTCCTAGTATTTGAAGAAGGACCATCACAAGATTTCACTCTACAATGGGCTACTTATAGAGATGCATCTGATCAGACGAGTCTCTCACGTATCTGGGGTGGTATCCACCCTCCAGCGGATGACATTCCTGGTCGTAAGATAGGAATAGAGATAGCGAACGATGTTTATAATAAAGCAGAAACATTATTCTTCCGAGATACAGATGGAGATGGTTTCTGGTCATACGAAGATTGTAATGACAATGACGCAACAGTATATCCTGGAGCACCAGAATTATGTGATGATCAAGATAATGACTGCGATGGGGATATTGATGAAGGGTTGCAACAGTACGCATATTACTACGATGAAGATCAAGATGGATATGGTGACATAAGTAGAGATACCATGACATGTAATGACTTCGCACCTGATGGTTTTGTAGTGCCTTCTACGGATTGTAATGATCAAGATGCAGCAATTAATCCTGCCGCTATAGAAATTTGTGATAATATCGATAATAACTGTGATGGGCAAGTAGATGAAGATCTACAACTATATACGTACTACTACGATGAAGATCAAGATGGTTACGGTGACATAAGCAGAGATACAACCACATGTAACGATTTCGCTCCTGATGGTTTTGTAATGCCTTCTACTGATTGTAATGATCAAGATGCGGCAATCAATCCAGATGCGATAGAAATTTGTGATAATATTGATAACAATTGCGATGGCAATACGGACGAAGGACTACAACTGTATACTTATTACTTTGATGAAGATCAAGATGGATATGGTGAAGAAAGTAGAGATACAACCACATGTAACGATTTCGCACCGGATGGTTTTGTTGTACCTCCTACTGATTGTAATGATCAGGATGCCGCAATAAATCCAGAGGCAATAGAAATTTGTGATGACATCGATAATAACTGTGATGGACAAATAGATGAAGATCTAACATTGTATACTTACTATATAGATACTGATAATGATACTTATGGTGATCTTGCTTTCAGTATCCAAATCTGTTATGATGTGCCAGCAACGGGATATGTTATTGACAACACTGATTGTAATGACCAGGATGCAGCAATAAACCCTGCTGCCATAGAAATCTGCGATGATATAGATAATAACTGTGATGGACAGATAGATGAAGATCTTCCATTGTTTAATTACTACCTAGACAATGATCAAGATGGATATGGAGATGCTGCAGAATCTATCCAGATTTGCTATGACACGCCTCCTGATGATTATGTAGTAGATAACACTGATTGTGATGATGACAATCCTGGTATTAACCCAGCTGCAATTGACATTCCTGATAATTATATCGATGAAGATTGTAGTGGATTTGATTTGTTTTTACAATCTAAAGTGTTTCCTAATCCTATGACTGACATGCTCGAAATCCATCATCAAGTAGATGGGAATGCAGAAATTATATGGATCTCTACAAATGGTAGATTGGTAAAAGAACATCAGACTGTTTTCAACAATAATCGTACTGTAATTTCTAATGTTGGTCTTTCACAAGGGATATACATTCTGAGAATAATCAAAGATGGTGCTCCAGTGATGACAGAGAAAATAATGGTGAATTAATACTTCCCAAAACAGCCCACTGGTAAACAATAGAAAAGATATAGAACCTTATCTATTGTTTACCAGAGCTATTTTATCTTTGTTCTGTATTAAATTCATGATATAATTTCGATCTTCAAATTTACCCTATTCCGTATCTAAATAGACATCATTATTTAGTCTCTACCAGATACGCACCTCACTATAAAGTTACATAAACGTACTCAACAGATAGCAACGACCATAAAAAGGAGGCCAAGATCGTCAAGATATTCTTTGTTGTTCAGCACTACCCTCTTCTTCGCTCAAGAAGGATCATCATCATCAATCCTAATAAAATCCTATCGTCATCGTCAGAGTCCATTGTTCCCACCTTCTCTATTTCGAAGTTTCGCCCCCAAAATGATGCTTGTTTCTTTAGTCTAACGATCGGCTTATCATTCGTATCTACAACTAGATATGATGGATTAAATAAGTACCCAGTAAATATATTAAGTATAGGAATTTCCCCTAGTAATGAATCCATCACTTTGACCCAACCATTTTCTTCACTTATAGAATATTGTGGATTATTATTCTCGTCGATTATGTTATACTTTGCTTTCCAGATAGACCTCCATCCCTTCCTTGCTATTTTACCAAACACTTTTTCATTCTTATCCAAGAATGCATACGCCGCAGAAAAATCCAGCCATCGATCAGCTTTGATGGTGTAATTGAGTTGTGATTTAGACTCATCACTGAATATTTGGATGTTCTCTTTTAACTTGAACATCTTTTGTCTTACATAAGCAACGGAATTGCCACGAGCATCTGTTGCGACAAAGTCATTTGCTAAAGTCCCAATTTTGAATTTTAAATTTATTGGAAATTGAATATTTTGCATTTTGAGTTGATTTAGGGGTTCAGTAAATAAGTCATTGAATTTTGGCATTAACGTAGCCAATCATATATTCAATGCATCTTTAATTATTACGCAGACTAAATATAAGAATTAAAAACCAGCTCCATAAGTGTATTGACTTTTAGAGATTTGATTCTGACATTTTCCATCCAGCTAAATCATTAACCAATATATCAAAAAAGAATTTAGCTTATAATTTCACAAATCTTTGGGTACTTATAACTCCATTTATATTATACCTCATAATGTAAATTCCTGCCTGTAAATCCGTAACATGGATTTCAGTTTGCAAATCATCTGAAGTAATTAGTTCTTTCATTATTTCTTGTCCTCTAACATCCAAAATTTGGATTGCAACTTGAGATGGAACGTTATTCTCGAAACTTAGGCGTATGTAGTCTCTTACTAATGTTGGTCGGATGCTTATAGGATTGTTTCCTTTACTTCGAACAACAACAATTGAGGAATAGCTAAAATTTCCATCCAAATCTACTTGACGTAAACGATAATAATTTCTACCGGATAAAAAATCTTCGTGCATAAAGTGATATTCCTGCATCTCCGTAGAATTACCAAATCCATCCACCTCTCCGACGATGATAAAATCACTTCCGTTAATACTATGTTGTACTTCGAAGTGAGAATTATTTAATTCAAGAGCAGTGGCCCAATCAAGTTGGACAGATTGTGTCTTTGCCAAAGCCGTAAAACCAACCAGCTCTATCGGTAATAATGCACAACCTGCTCCAGCACCTGGAAAAACCTCCCATTCAACAAGGACAGTTTCGTCTCTTCTATTTGCTGTTAATTCTATGGGTACATCGAGCGGAGTTGCACTGGAAGAAAAACAACCACTATAGGCTACGGGTGTATTACCCGAACCCGTTACAATTAGCTCCCCATTAACAAAGAAGTTATCACCACTATCTAAACCATCAGTTCCAGAATTGCACGCTACTGTAGTTACTGTAAGCTCTAGATTACTATTAGCAGGTACTGTTACTATTTGCGATACAGTTTGGGCAGGTGAACAATTTCCATTTCCTTGTGGGGAACATACTCCGGCAGTCACACAAGCAGCTGCACATCCTCCACAAGGGCCTGGAATTCCGAGTACAAAAGATCCAGATTGACCAAATCCAAATAAGCTCAAAGTCACTAATAATAGGGTAAAAGAAAATTTCATGGTTGTTCGTTTTGCATTAAAAAATAGAAATAAACTAATGAAGTGCTTTAAACAGTCGATCATCACATACCATACAAGCATTACAGCTATTGGACCACAACTCTGGTATATCCTAGTAAGATTGAGAATCCTAGGCATCTCAATAAACGCTACTAAAAAATAAAAAGAGTCTTGCCAATAACTATAAGTTGTAGATCTCGACCTTAAGTCGAGTTCCTACGGCAGGGTATGATTTGGAGTTCTTACACCAGTAAATGCAACCTAAATTCTAATGTCTAATATTTGGGGGATAAATATCTTGGTTCAAACATTCCATCAAGGTTGTAATATAAATGTACCAAAAAATAACTTTACTGTTTGCAGATGTCTAAAGAAAAAAAACAACAAAATTTATATATGAAAAAAGTAAATACGTAATTTCATTTATTTAAAACTAGAACTTCAGTAAAAAAAGTCCTAAATTTTGACTACCCCACCGCAAGCGGATGGCGCGTTCGTCACAACTCTTCCAACCATAAGGGCGAAAATCGGGTATTTTATGTCGTAAGCCCTTTTCATACAAAACCATCTTTTTTATAACCCCGACGCAAGCATCCGAGAATTTAAGTATTAAAAAAGCAACTATTAATTGGGGGATATATTTATGTGATTAGTTTACATTTGTGGTATGGATCATTCATTTTCTTTTATTATTCCAGTTTATAATCGTCCAGACGAAATACAGGAGCTTTTGGAGAGCTTTGTGAACTTAACCGGAAACCATAATTATGAGATTGTAATTATTGAAGATGGCTCTACAATTACAAGTAAAGACGTTATAAGGCAATACGATGACCGATTAAATATTACTTATTTCTTCAAAGAAAATTCTGGGCCCGGAGATTCTAGGAATTTTGGAATGCGAAAGGCAAAAGGAAACTATTTTATTATCCTGGACAGTGATTGTATTCTACCTGAACAATATTTAGATGAAGCAACTAAGGCATTAAGCAAAGAATATGTAGATTGTTTTGGAGGACCTGATGCAGCTCACGACTCTTTTACCAACTTACAGAAAGCCATCAATTTCAGTATGACTTCGTTTATAACAACTGGTGGAATTCGTGGTAATAAAAAAAGTGTAAATACTTTCCAGCCTAGGAGTTTTAATATGGGATTAAGTAAAGTAGCCTTCGAAGCAACAGGAGGTTTTGGGAGAATCCACCCTGGTGAAGATCCAGATCTATCAATTCGCCTATGGCAAAAAGGATTTAAAACAGCATTATTCTCAAATGCTTTCGTCTATCACAAACGCCGTATTTCATGGTCTAAATTCCATACTCAAGTTAATAAATTTGGCATGGTTCGCCCCATATTAAACAAGTGGCACCCAGAGACAAAGAAGTTGACATATTGGTTTCCTACAATATTTATATTGGGTCTAATAGGCTCAATTATTTTTGCTGGACTAAACATATATCTTCCCTTATATGGAGTATGTTTCTACTACATTATTGCATTTGTTTCTGCCCTCTTGAAAACTAAAAACATTATAGTTGCTTTTCAGTCATTAGTTGCTATTACAATTCAGTTTTGGGGATATGGTACCGGTTTCTTAAAATCTACTATTTACATACATGTGTTGAATAGAGCACCAGAAGAAGCCTTTCCAAAATTATTCTTTAAAGACAACTCTCAAAAATAAGTTTTCTACTTTTATAAAAGCAACTAAATCGAGCTATTAATTCTAATGCTTTTGTTCTAATTGACAATTTAGCCCTTAGTCTCAATTGTATAATGCATAAGAATGTTACTTTTGCTCTTCAATTATAACGAAAGACAATCTTTATCTAATGGAAGGACTTTTTACTATCGACAGCTTATTTACACTTGTAATGCTTGTTTTACTTCAAGTTGTACTTGGATTTGACAACCTACTTTACATTTCACTAGAGTCTAAAAAGGCTCCCGCAGAAAAGCAAAGTTACGTCCGAAAGCTCGGGGTTGGCTTAGCCATTGTCCTTAGAATCGTATTGTTATTCGTATTGATGTCTTTGATTCAGTATTTCCAAAATCCATTTGCTAGTCTACATGATAACAGCATCATCGAATTTTCATTTAACATCCACAGTGTGATAGTTTTACTTGGAGGTGCATTCATAATGTATACGGCAATCAAGGAGATCTGGCACATGATGAATATGGATGAACATAAAGAAAACGAAGAGAATCGTAGCTCAGTTGGAAAGATCATATTCTGGATCGTAGTTATGAATCTAGTATTTTCATTTGACTCTATATTAAGTGCCATGGCATTGACAAGTGGAATGGAATTCAAAGCACAGATGGTACTTATGTCAATAGCTATTATATCAGGAGGTGTTCTAATGATTGTAATGGCTGACAAAGTTTCAAACTTTCTTCAGAAAAACAGAATGTATGAGGTGCTAGGATTATTCATTCTATTGATCGTAGGTATTATGCTATTATCAGAAGGTGGTCACCTTGCCCATCTCAAACTGTTCGGTAATCCTGTAACGCCTATGAGTAAGACCACATTCTACTTTGTCATTATCGTACTTGTCCTTATTGATATCGTACAAGGTAGGTACCAGAAGAACTTATTGAAGTCGAAGCAGACCAATAAAAATGCATAAAATGGAATGGCAATAGTGTCATCATACCTTTCAAATGTCTGATACTTACTTGATGTTCGCAAGACTTATTTCTATTGTTCACAACTAAAATAAGTCAGACACTCTTCGAGATGTCTGACATGTCGTATTAGCAATAGTATCTGCTCACCTATCAGGTGTCTGCCACTAACATGTTATTGGCACTGCCCCCTTTATTGCTCACATCTGAAATATATGTCAGATACTCTTTGAGATGCCAGAGATGCTATCTTCGATTCTTTTTTACAATTTCATTTTAAATACCGCTGCTACTAGAAATATACACACTTTACAAAAAAGGCTTACTTTAGTATTAATTATACCGATTACTATTTAAGATGTAGGTTATTTCATAACCAACTACTAATATGTATCGGCATTACACCATTAAGTTTAGTGGGAAATTAAAACAGAGATGTTATTACTCGAATTACACCAATTATAATGAACACCAAAAACGTTCGTTAAATACGATAATCCAAACATCATGATGAGCTTAGAAGAATTAAATGAAAAACTGGACAGGTTATTAGTCATGCATGACGACATGTCTGATGTGATTTATAGGTTGAAAGATGAGATTAAAAATCTAAGTGAATCTAATCAGCATCAGAAAAAGCAGCCAACAAGAACTGAACACTTTGATAAAATAATAGACGAAAAGCCTATTGACCCATCTACCAAGGAAGGCAGTCCAATAAAAGAAAGTCCTACAAAAAAGAGACTCGTACCAGAAGAAATAGCAAACAGAAACCCAGTTTCGGCTGCACAGGAGCCAATAAGTCAATATATAAAAAAGCCAAAATTTGACCTCGAAAAATTAATCGGGGAAAACTTAATCAACAAAGTTGGTATATTGATTCTAATTATTGGAGTTGCTATTGGTGCAAAGTATTCGGTTGAAAACAATCTAATCAATCCAATCACTAGAATAATATTAGGATATTTAACGGGAGCCGCCCTACTCGTTACAGGTATAAAACTTAAAACTAAGTACAAAAACTATAGCGCAGTGCTTGTCAGTGGCGCTATGGCAATCTTTTATTTTATTACATTTTTTGCATATAGTTTTTATGACTTATTCAACCAGATGGTTGCTTTTGGACTGATGGTTATTTTTACGATTTTCACTGTGATCGCATCATTAAATTACAATAAGCAAGTTATCGCCCATATTGGTTTAGTAGGCGCTATCGCAGTACCTTTCTTACTCAGCGATGGCAGTGGAAACATTGTTTCTCTCTTTAGTTATCTATTGATAATCAACATCGGTATTTTCGTGATCAGCTTAAAAAAACAATGGAATAAGTTGTTTTATAGTTCTTTCGGCCTCACTTGGTTTGTCTATTTATTTTGGTTGGGAACCTCCTATCACAGCGTACAGGACTTCATGGTGGGCATGAGTTTTGCGTCAGCATTCTTCTTCTTATTCTATGCGATTTTCGTTACTTACAAAGTGAAAAATCTTAAAAAGTATAAGAAAGGCGACATCGTAATTTTGTTATTAAACTCCGCTATATTCTATGGTGTAGGCTACTACCTTATTGCTTCTCAAAATTTTGACACCTCGTGGCTTGGTATTTTTACCGTAGCAAATGCGATAGTACATTTTGCCGTTGCGAAACTGATACAAACTAAAAACGCATCCGACAAAAACTTATTCCATCTAGTTATAGGCTTAGTTCTGGTATTCCTAACGATGGCAATTCCAGTACAATTGGATGGTAACTATGTAACCATTATGTGGATGGCGATGGCTACATTGTTATTCTGGATCGGAAGAACTAAGAACGTCCCGTTCTATGAGTACACATCGTATCCATTGATTGTCCTCGCCTGTGCCAGCTTATCGCAAGATTGGGAATTTGGTTATAGGACTATTTACTATGGAAGTTCATCGATGAATGAAACAATCCCACTATTTAACACTACATTCTTAACCTCTTTGATTTCGATAATGTCAATTGGGTACATCAATTGGACAGCAAGAAAAGAAAGCTATCTCGAGAATTCAAAAGTTAATTCCGAGCTGCTAAAATTCACGAAAATTGCATTGCCAGTTGTCTTTATCGGAATCTTGTACATTGCATTCTATAATGAAATTCAGTATTATTTCGATCTTCTATATAAAGGATCTAGAAGAGAGGTGGCAAACAATGTTGATAGTCGACTCAGAACAATTTCCAACTATAGCATCCCATCATTTAGTACAGTTTGGTTGCTTATCTATACTATGATATTCATGTCAGGATTACTTTTTGTTGTATCTAAGAAGATTACAAATAGGACCATCAAAACAGCAGCTATTGGTGCATCTCTGTTAATCGTTATAACATTTTTAACAGGAGGACTTTTTGAAATCAGTGAATTGCGTAAAACATATATTGATCAAACGAATGCTGACTATTATAATATTGGGATCTATTACATATGGATCAGGTACTTATCGATAGCAGTTTTCTCTGTCTTTCTTTGGATGATTTATAAAATGACAAAAGAATTCTTCAACACTCCACTAATAAAAATTGGTACAGAAGCTATTCTAGCATCAATAGTGCTCTGGTTATTAAGTAGCGAATTGATTCATTGGTTAGATTTCTCAGAAAGTAGAAACCAATATGGACTTGGTCTATCAATCTTGTGGGGAATATATAGTGCATCCATCATAGCATTCGGAATATGGAAGAGCAAAAAGCATCTTAGGTTATTAGGTATAGCTATCTTTGGCGTTACTCTATTAAAGTTGTTTTTCTATGATTTGGCAAACTTAAATACGATATCAAAGACTATCGTTTTAGTAGCTTTAGGCATATTACTATTAGGTACTTCATTTCTATATAATAAATACACGATCGATGACAATGCAGATGAGAAATTATAATCTTATTGCCGTTATTTTCATCTGTTTTCAAATGATGGGATTTGGGCAGATAGATACGTATGAGTACAAGAGACCAATCTCCAATGTGGCAGATAGTTCACAATGGCAAAGAATTGATTTACCGGCCGATATTTACACTAAAACAAGCATTAATCTATCCGATCTTAGAATCTATCAAGTACTATCAAATAATGATACGCTAGAGCTGCCTTATATTTTGGATAGATCAATGGCTAAATCAAAATCTAAGAAAGTAGACTTTCAATTACTTAATCAATCAAAAAGGTCTTTGGGCGCGTCTTTTTCATTCCATCTTGATGATAAAGATGTAATAAATGAAATACTACTCCATTTAGACAATTCTAATTTCGACTGGAAAGTAATATTGGAAGGTAGCAACACCCAGAAATCATGGTCTACTATTCTTGATGATTATAGAATTTTAGCAATTGATGATCCAAATGGTGAATACCGATTTACAACGTTATTATTTCCTGAATCAAACTTCGAATACTATCGCGTCACTTTGAAAACGAATGATGAAGTAAAATTCATTAAGGCAACCTTGAACCTCGATAAACCAGAACAATATAGGTATATAGAATTGCCTATAATAAGTCAACTCTTAGAAACAAATACAAAAGAAAAAGAATCTATCATCAATATTGACCTGGGACATAAGTATAAAGTTGATCAGATCGAATTAGATATAAATACAGAAGGAGATTACTATCGCCCCATTAATATCCTAATCCAACATGACAGTTCATTGATCAATAAAAAATGGAACTACCATTATAGATCAGTGTATCGAGGCACTCTAAGTTCACTTCAAACTTCAAGGTTTAATCTTTCAACAGACTTAGGTAGAAAATTTCGGATAAAGATAAAAAACTACGATAATCAAGCGCTTCAATTCGGTAACATAAGTATCAAAAATCGTATTCAATCCTTATATTCTAAGCTCTCATCAGATGACCAGTTATTCTTGTGCTATGGTAAAAGTGATGCAAGGAGTCCCAATTATGATCTAAAATACTTCAAGGATAAAATTGAATTTAATGGCCAATCAATGGACCTTGGAATTGAGACATACAAGCCAATTACGAAAAATACAATCGAACCATTATTCACGAGTAAATGGTGGCTTTGGGCATTGCTATTTTCTTTAGTTGCTGGCCTTGGATGGATATCACTGAAAATGTTACGAGAAAAATAACACTTTAGAATAATTACTTCTCAATAAATATACATAAAACGATGTCATGAAATATCTATTCATTTGTCTACTTTCTTTTTCTATCCTCTCTACAAACACAGCACAAGAAATCGGATATGAGATTTCACCGACCTACAAGAAATCGATTAAAAAAGAGATTTTGAATGATGCCAAAACTCTAAAGGATATCAATCCTGAGTTCCCTTCATCTTGGATAGAAACCTATCACTCCATAGAAGTATCAACGACCAACGATGGTAACACCATATCTATAGCAAGCAAAACTGTAAAGTTGAATAAACAACAACTCTCAGCTATAAACAAAGCGAATGTTGGAACTGACATTCATGTTAGCGTGCACTATACTCCCAAGAATTCTACACCAGGTAATAAACGAGAAATAAAATTCACCTACACAATAGTGCCCGAAATAGAAGCAAAATTTTCTGATGACTACCAAAAACTAAAGGACTACCTAAAAACTAATGTGATAGATAAATTATCTAAAGACGTGAAAGCAACTTTAGAGAATATGTCAGTGAACTTTACTATTGGAGTAGATGGAAAGCCTATTAATGCAATGGTAAAAACAACCTCCAAAGACAAAAAAGTAGATCAACTTATTATTGATATGATTACTAATATGCCTTCTTGGCAGCCCGCTGAACTTACGAATGGTTCTAAAATAGAACAAGATTTTGTACTTACTGTTGGTTCTATGATTGGTTGTTAATTAGCAACATCCAGTACTTTATATTTCATATAAACAATTGAACAATGTCAAATGATGATTCCGCCATCGAGATTAACTTTATAGATCATGTAGCAATTACGGTGAAGGACTTTGACACATCAATAGAATGGTATGAAAAAGTTCTTGGATTAAAAAAACACCAACTCCCAGAATGGAATCCGTATCCCATATTTTTGCTAGCTAACAAATGTGGTGTTGCATTATTTCCAGCTGAATCAGACTCGACAGATACTGCTAAAACCGTAAAAATAGATCATTTTGCATTCAATGTATCGAACGATAGTTTTCAAAAAGCGAAGATTAAATACAAGACTTTAGGATTAGATTTTACAGTGAAAGATCATCACTATTTCCATTCTATTTACACAAAAGATCCTGATGGACATATAGTTGAACTAACTACTATAGTCGTAAATGAAGTCGACTTCTATAATCAGTAAATACAACAACCTTTAACAACAATTATATGATCTCAATAATTCTAACTGTTGTATTTCTAAGTCTCGCTCTTATTCATTTCAATTGGGTCAGAGGCGGTACATGGGGTTTTGACAATGCACTTCCAGCTAATGAAAAAGGAGATCGATTATTTACTCCACTTAAAATTCACAGTTTCATTGTCGGAATTGGGCTTCTTGGCTTTTCATTCTTCTACATACATATCTCGAAGATCGTTACAATTCCACTTCCTGAACCCGCGTCAACGTATATAGAGTGGGTCATTCCCTCAATATTTATTCTTAGAGCGATTGGAGACTTTCGATATGTAGGATTATTTAAGAAAGTTAAGAACACTAATTTTGCCCAATACGATACCAAATACTTTACGCCATTATGCATTACTATTGGAGTATTGGGATATATAGATGCCTTCGGTTAATTGCCTAATATTATATCACCATTCCCCTACTATTCCATTATTTCGAGAAAATCACCCATTCGGGTGACCTCTAGAGTTTCATAATGTGCTAATTTCATACCATACAGTAATACCAATTGTGTTTCAATTTGCCGCATAAATATATTGGTAAATGCCGATACATATTGAATGTTGCAGACGAATGTATGCGGCAAATTCAATAGTAATCGGTATAATCACAGAAAACACATCGTAAATCAATACATAAACCCATAAAACCAAATGCTAGGCAATCAATCAAGATTGTCTAGCATTTTTGTTCTTTACTTAAAAGTGATTTATGGCTTATGTTTTTCGTGGATAAATTCAAAAGTTAAATCCTCCGTACTCGTAGGAATTTTCAGAGTAGATCTAGTTCTATTTTTATCTTTCATAAATGCGACTAAGCCTCTCATTCTTTGATTTTGAAAAAGGGTTGATTTTCTAAATGTAAATCCTTTCCAAAATTCTATTTGCTTCGAGTCTGGCAAGTCTCGATAATCTGTAGAAAGCAGAGGTTCCTGACCGAAATATTGATAACTCATCGGAGGCAGATTTCGAGATGTAAGGTCAGTGTATATGTATGTGTCCCCATAATAGAAATATTCATCTTCAGCATCAGCTGTTGAAGAACCACCTCCAGCATCAGCAGCGACTGCGGCCACTGTCCCTGCGACTATTGCAGCACCAGCAACAATAGCTAGTGTTTTATTTGTTGCCCTACGTTTTGAATCTTTCAATTCTAAATTAAGAATCATAAGTTCTGGGTCTACACCTTTGAACTTGCCCCCAGATATTGGATCTAATAGTCGGAATGACGTAGGTTCTATAAGTGCTCTTTCTTCTCCTATATTCTCTATCGACACATCGAAGTAGTCAAATCTCTTGTCTGAGTGACTGTATACGGCTTCTACAATGAGATCATCCGCAACTTTTTCTCCAATCGCAGTGCCTCGTTGCCAGTATCCAACGTCTTCTTTATCAAGACTAACTCTCGAAATTGGCACAGGAGAACAGTTATAAAATAGTGTACTTGTAATCAAAAATGCTAAAATGGTAGTAAAGTCTAATTTCATTTTGATAGGTTTTATATTAATGCATCGCTCTGTTGTAAAAATAATAAATTAGGTCTATTATTACCCACTACATATCGTTAAACAAGCATTAAATCACGTTGCCATATTGTTAATACTATTGGGCCTATGTGTTAATATTCACAACCCTCAGGCTAGGAATGCAAGCACCTCCCCTTTGAAGCGGTGTGGAAAATATGCTCAGGCTGGGAATGCAAGCATCTCCCCTTTGAAGCGGTATGGAAAACATGCTCAGGCTGGGAATGCAAGCATCTCCCCTTTGAAGCGGTGTGGAAAATATGCTCAGGCTAGGAATGCAAGCATCTCCCCTTTGAAGCGGTATGAAAATATGCTCAGGCTGGGAATGCAAGCATCTCCCCTTTGAAGCGGTATGGAAAATATGCTCAGGCTGGGAATGCAAGCATCTCCACTTTGAAGCGGTATGGAAAATATACTCAGACTGGGAATGCAAGC
>CALKXE010000005.1 GCA_938003955.1 uncultured Saprospiraceae bacterium
GTAACGCACTCAAACATCTCAAGAAACTTAGGGTCATAATCCGCTCCATGGCCAGGTGTGTCATCCACGGTTACTTGCCAATCATCAGAATATTTCATACCTCCGATTATCGGATCATCTGACATCATAAGTGGACTGTCAAGATCATGGTAAATAATATTATCCCAGGCCATATCAAAATGAACGAGTGCGGATATTCCTAATCTAGATTCAGAGAACGAACCTACTTGACAATAAACACCAGCGGCTTCACAGATACCAGCGATCTTCATAGCGTTTTCGATCCCTCCAGATTTACCCAATTTTATATTGATAAGATCTGCAGCATTTTCAGCCAGAATTCTGTGGGCGTCATGATGATTAAACACCGCTTCGTCTGCCATTATAGGGATTGGACTTTCGGCTGTAAGTCTAATTTGATCTCTGATATTTGCTGCGGGAACAGGTTCTTCACAATGTTCTATATTCAGTCCTGCCATTCCATTTAGAGCATGGCTCGCTTCAAAATAATTCCATCCTTGATTGGCATCTGTTCTTAGTGGTAATTCCATGCCGATTGCATCTCTTATTGCTTCTATTCTTGCTACATCGTCAGCTCCAGACCCACTGCCTAATTTTACCTTTAATACAGGGAAGCCCATCTCCTTAAACTTGATGGCTTTCTCTGCCATTCTTTCCTTAGGTAGAAGGCTTATGGTGTTGTCTGTATAAATTTCTTTTTTACTATCACCTCCAAGAAATAGATAAAGAGGTAGGTCAGCCAGTTTTGCATTTAGATCATATAAGGCCATGTCAAATGCGCACTTTATTGATGCATTATTTTTCATCACAATATTCATCATGTGATTATGCCGTTTTGTATTTCTAGGGTCTTTGCCGAGGAGATTTTTTGCTATGTCCTTGGCAATAACGACCTGACCTTCTACTGTTTCTCCATGAATCGATCGATAAGGACAACATTCTCCTATGCCATAGGTGCCGTCAGTCAAGAATATCTTGACCACAGTATTTCTTGCGTGTGTAATGGCACCAACAGAAATAACGAATGGCTCGGATAGAAGAAGTTTGGTAGCATAGATTTCTACCTTATCAATTTTATGTCGAGTCATTGTTTATTTTTTATCGATAGAATATTTACCAGCACCTAACAAACTAATTGCCAAGTAACCAACAGCGTATAATAATGCAAATTCTTTCTTACCAAATGGATCGTCAGCATGAACCACAAAAGCGGCCACTAGCATCGTAATAATAAGAGGGTAGGCAGCCCATTTAGTTTTGTATCCCACAAGAATTAAAGCGGCGCAAATCACTTCTGCAAATACAGTAAGTATAAGAGAAGTAGTAACTCCAAGTCCAATAGGGTCGGCAAATTGGATTTCGCCACCTGCAAATAATTTCATCATTTTAGGGATTCCATGAGAAAGCATAAAACCTCCAAATCCTATTCTTAATATCAGTTTTGCTAAGTGGTTTTGATCTTGCATTTTGTTTAGTTTTAGTTTCTTAGGTCAATATACAAACTGGCATTTAAATATTAGAGGTCTAGGATGAATAATTAAAATGCAATAGTCTTTGTCAGTGGATGTTTAGATAAGTAGGTTCTAATTATACCATTTGTTTCAGGATTGATGGGCACGTATTTAATGGCTTCTTTCATTTCTTCAATACCGTAATTCATATCTTCTGTTCCAATATATCCATAGCCTTTATAGTGTCCTTCTTCTACCAAGATGATTCCTTTTTCTTCTGGAGACCGACCGTTGGTTACTATTATAAAGTTCTTGTCAAATATCCGTTTCAAAAACTCAATTCCTATTTCTGCTCGGCTATTATAATCTTCTGCATTTTCTTCTTCTATACAGGCACCATAACATACCTTAGTCTTATACAGAAAGCATGGGCCTTCGCGATCGTAAAGATCAGTCTTCGATTGACAAAGCCCTAACTCTTTTGTTATTCCTGCAAGATGAGAAATGGCTCCTTGTTTCGATCCATAATGGGATAGTATGTTTTTGTTTTTACGTGTTTTGATAGATGATTTTTCCCATTTAAAACATAGAAATCCACTCGAGTCGAAATAGTGGTGTATGAAATACGGATATTCATTTGTTCTTTGAGCTTTATTTACTTCTGGTTTAAGAGCTTTAATTTCATGCGATTCAAGGAGAAGCGCTATCAATTCATCTCCAGTTTCTTCGAATGTAATATCTGTCACCATTTTCACTAAGCGCTCAGCTTTTTGCGTTGTTTTGGAGAAGTGCTGCATCACACGTTTTTTAATGTTGATACTTTTTCCAACATAGATGATTTTGTTGTACACATTATGGAAATAGTAAACTCCAGGGTTTTCCGGTAGTGCATGCAACTTATCTAAAGTAATCTCCTTCGGAAGTTTTGAAGTTTTTATGCCAGCATTTATAATTTGATCTATGGTTTGGTCCGCATAGTCTTGATTCAGTATCTTTTCAAGTAATTCGGTTGTAGCCATGGCATCATCTAGTGCTCTATGTCTCGCATCTACTGATATGCCAAAGTGTTTTATTAAGTTACCTAAACTATATGATCTCAATCCAGGAAATGTCTTTCGCGACAATCTTACTGTGCATAATTGTCTTTTTGTAAAAGTATAGCCGAGACTTCCGAATTCTTCTTTCAGAAAAGAATAATCGAATCTTACGTTATGCGCTACGAATATTGCTCCTTCCGTCATTTCAACAACATTCTTGGCTACTTCAAAGAATTTAGGAGCGTCCGCTACCATTTCGTTTGTAATTCCAGTGATTCTTGTTATTTCACTAGGGATAGACCTGCAAGGGTTAACTAAGGTCTGGTACTTATCTATGATATTCTCTCCATCATATAATACGATACCTATCTCAGTGATCTTATCTCTCTTGGCCATCCCGCCGGTAGTTTCCAAATCAACTATTGCGTATATTTTCTTCTTAGTAGCTATGATCTTTGGTTTTAGTTAAAAGAAATACAATGTACTATAAAAGTTTATAATTGAACTATCAATATATAATAATAAAGATAATGTATTAATAAAAACGTTGATTTGGCGAGTTATAAATTTAGGCCTAGAAATTACCAATAAGGATGAACCTGTTCGTTACTCGATCTTGATTATCTTTTTCACGAACCAACTATCATCTATTTTTAGTTTCAATATTGATAAGCCAATATGGTCGACAAACAAGGTGCTATTTTTTACAATTCCTTGCATTATTAACCTACCACTCAAATCATATAATTGATAATCGGTATCAGTTGATAAACCACCAATAAATATTTCACCCGTAGTTGGGTTAGGATATATATTGATGCTCGTACTAGGCTGTTCAGTTACACTTGTTGTAATCCAAGTGCTATCACACTCATAGTCAACAAAGTTATAGGTCATATCCTCCTTGCTGAAGCACCGCCCTTTTGTTACATATGGATTAGGATCACATAACCCGCATCCTAAATAAAATCGAATACTAAAATTTGCTGCACCTATACCTTCATATACAATCTCATTATTAAATCCACCAAGCTTATCACCATTGAAAATAGTGACATGCTGAACTTTTAGAGAATCAGCTCCAAACTTTTTGTATGAGATAGAATCAATCATAATTGTTGCAATTCCTTCATAATCCATAATCCAATCATAATATTTAACTTCATATTCTGTAGTAGAGTTAAAATCAAAGTGCATAACATACTCTTCGTAATGGTAATCCCAGAAATACATCTTACTATCTTCCAAATAAAATGTTGTAAATGATGTGTCCCCATAGCGGATCGTACTATCAGCATACACAAACCCGTCTATCTCATTCTGCCTAAAACTAACATCTGCGACTCCTGGTCCAAAAAACTCTTCTTCTTCAAAAGTCCATGTATGAACAACCGTCGCTACTATGGAATCCGTATTATTACTCTGTCCATGCAATTGAACAACACCTAGAAAGAACAGTATTTTCATGAAATTCTTCATCGTATTATTGGTTTATAATGAATCATAATATAAGGTTATATATTTAGTTGTCATCTTTTGCTAATAAATAATGCTGGAAGAATGGATTTTATGCCCTATCTATTTTGTGAGATAAGCCTTGAATAGAATCGTACATTTGTAAAAATAAAACTAATAACACATGACTAATATAGATTCTACATTCAAAACAATCCATAGCATTCGTAAAACGATTGCTTTTACATTGTCTAGGTTGACGTTAGATCAGATCAATCTTATCCCTGATGGTCAGTCTAATAATATCATATGGAATGCAGCACACATCATCTCAGTTCAGCAACTCCTTATTAATAGAAGGTCTGGTGCTCCATATACAGAGGGAAAAGAAATTACAGGTGCATACAAACCAGGAACAGCGCCAGAGGGTGATGTAACTCAAGAATTTGTAGATTCTATTATTGAAAAACTAGTGAGCTCTGCAATACAAATGGAAGCTGATTACAAGGCGGGGTTATTTGATAATTATGATCCATTCTCTACTAGAACAAAGATTAATTTAGATACAGCCGCAGATGCTATCAATTTTGAATTATTTCATGAAGGAATTCATTTGGGGTATATTATGAGCTATATCAATTTAATGAAATAAGGTTTTAGATATTCTATAAAATAGTAATGAGGATTGCAAATTGATGCAATCCTCATTATATGTATGTATCTAGAAAAGGTTGAATACTAATAAGTATATACCCCTTCACTATTTTTGATAACTAATTCTTGCTTATCGCAAGCTTCGGTTCTTCCTATGATTTGGGCATCGATATTAAATGATTGCGCTATCGCAATCATGTTTTCTGCAGCCTCTTTGCTTCCTGTGTATACCTCTAGTCTATGTCCCATGTTGAATACTTGGTACATTTCTCTATAATCAAGTCCTGATTCTTCTCTTATTAGCTCGAATAATGGAGGTATAGGAAGAAGATTATCTTTTATTATTCTCAAGTTTTTATTTAGAAACTTCATGACTTTCGTCTGGGCACCTCCTGTACAATGGATCATTCCATTAATATCAGATCTGTTTGCCTCTATTATTTTCTTGATTAGAGGGATATAAGTACGAGTAGGGGATAGCACAAGCTTTCCAGTGTTTACTCCATCGATAGGTGTTGGATCTGTAAGTTTTTTTGAACCTAGAAAAATTACTTCGTCAGGAGTATTGTGATCATAACTATCTGGGTATTTTTCAGCATATGATTTATGGAATACATCATGACGTGCTGAGGTCAAGCCATTACTACCCATTCCACCATTGTATTCTGTTTCGTAAGTGGCTTGGCCATATGACGCAAAACCTACGATGTAATCACCAACCTGAATATCATTATCGATGACATCTGATTTCTTCATTCTAGCGAAAGCGGTATAGCCTACATCTATGGTACGCACAATATCACCAACGTCTGCAGTTTCTCCTCCTGCAAGAACCATGTCTACACCATTTTTTGCCATCTCGTCTAGAAATGTTTGAGTATGATTGATCAGAACATTAAGTACGTCGGCTGAGATTAAATTTTTATTTCTACCAATTGTAGAGGACAATATTATATTGTCAACAGCCCCGACACATGCCATGTCGTCGATATTCATTACGATACTATCTTGAACTATGCCTTTCCAAACTTCTAGATCACCTGTTTCTTTCCAATACATATAGGCAAGACTGGTCTTAGTACCTGCTGTATCTGCATGCATTATATTACAGTAATCATCATCACCTGCAACATAGTCAGGCAAGATTTTACAAAATGCATATGGGTAAAGCCCTTTATCGAGGTTTTTAATTGCTTTATGCACATCATCCTTTGATGCAGATACTCCTCTTAAATCATAACGTAAAGAATCACTCATAGTGGTGGTTAGTTTTAGTGCTGCAAAAGTAACAGAAAAGTTTAATTTCTCTGCAATTTCATCCTGTCGTCGTTTATTAATATTACTTGGTCGATACGCCGAAACTTTTCATGATCGTTTCAGGCTTGTATATATCAAAAGCAAGAATTATGAGCATCTTCAGAGTTATACTATCTATATTGTTTCCACCACTAGCTGTCTATGATAAGGGATGTGGATCCATTATTATTGTTTTCTTACTTACGCTCTGTGCATGGGTGCCAGGTGTGATTGGAGCACTGATTATTTTGAACAAGGATAGGTAGATAATATACTTTTACGAATATAATTTCTTTAAGTTAGGTTATTTGATGATTATATGTTGGTCATTCATATGTTCAAAGAAACATTTGTAACCTCCTGAAAACCTATTAATTAAATATTAATTTGTCCTTTTAAAAATGTACCTTTGCGGCAAAATTAGAATACTTGGATACATTTAAAGAATTAGGCCTTTCCGAAGAGATACTTAAAGCATTGGGAGAAATAGGATTTGAAACTCCGACGGAGATTCAAAGTAGTGCAATTGGTCAATTGCTAGAGAATGAGAGAGACCTGATGGGTTTAGCTCAGACAGGTACAGGGAAAACGGCCGCATTCGGTCTTCCGCTTTTAGATTTGATGGATGATACTGCAAAGTATACTCAGGCCATCATTTTAGCGCCAACGAGGGAGTTGGTACAGCAGATTGCTGTAGAGATGAAAAACTTTTCTAAGTACAAAAACAAATTAAATATCTCAACAGTCTACGGTGGTACGGCGATTATGAATCAGATCAAAGAGATCAAAAAGTACACACCTCACATTATCATTGCCACTCCGGGAAGATTGATAGATCTTATCGGTAGGAGAGTAGTCAAACTTACAGATATCAATTATCTGATACTTGATGAAGCGGATGAGATGCTTAATATGGGTTTCCAAGAGGATATCGATAAGATATTATTAGGAACTAACCCAGATAAGAAGACTTGGTTATTCTCGGCAACTATGCCAAAAGAGATCAGACATATTGTGAAAACATATATGAATGATCCGATCGAAGTGAAAGTCGATCAGAAAAACATAACCAACCAAAATATTTCTCATAAGTATGTATTGGTCAATAGAAGAGATAAATCTGAAGCTGTAAAAAGAGTTTTAGATTATATTCCAGAGTTCTATGGTGTTGTGTTCTGTCGTACCAAAATGGATACTCAGGACTTAGCGGATGAATTGTCTAGAGATGGATATAGAGCTGAAGCTATACATGGTGATCTGTCTCAAGCGCAGAGGGATAAAGTAATGAAGAGATTCAGAGCGAAGTCATGTAATATAATGGTTGCTACGGATGTTGCGGCAAGAGGGATTGATGTAAATGATCTTACTCATGTATTGCACTATACGCTTCCTGATTCTCCGTCATATTATACACACAGATCTGGTCGTACAGCAAGGGCTGGTAAAACTGGAACTTCTCTGACTATTCTTATCCCAAAAGATAAGAGTAAGATGAAGCAGATTTCAAGAGCTCTAGATATAGAATTCGAAAAGATATTACTTCCTAAGTATGCTGAACTTCTTGATAAGAGAATTGAAAAGTGGACTGAAAAATTAATGGAAGCTGATGAGAATGATATTCCGAAGGAAACTTTAGATATCGTATTAGAACAACTTTCAGCTGTTGATAAAGATGAATTAGTTGCTAAATTATTGTCTCAACAACTTAAGAAGATTAGAAAAAAGACGAATATCAAAGATGATCTAAATCTTGATGAATTTAGTCGTGGTGATAGTGGAGGAGGAAGAGACCGTGATAGAGGTCGAAGCAGAGACAGAGATAGGGATAGAGGAAGAAGCCGTGATAGAGATAGAGGAGGAAGAGATAGAGGTGGAGATAGAGATAGAGGAGGAAGAGATAGAAGAGATAGCGACAGAGGAGGAAGAGACAGAAAGAGAGAAGTTAAGTCTGATGGTCGACGAGATAGAGATAAAAGACGTGATGAAGAGAGAAGTGGCAGAAGGTCTGAAGATAGAAGAGATAGTTCAGATAGAGGTGATAGAAGAGATAGAGAAGACAGAGGTGATAGAAGAGACCGACCTGAAAGAAGTGATAGACGCGATAGAGGAGATAGAATAGAAAGAAGATCTGGAGAAAGAGGTGGAAGTCGTGATGATAGAGATTCGAAAGGTGGAGGTAAACAAACAAAAATGTTTATCAATATCGGGAAAGTTGATAAGATGAGTCCTGGAGATTTGTTAGAATTCATTAGTAAAAATGCTAATGTAAAAAGAAAGGCAATTGGAGATATTAATATGTCAAAAATGCATACGACTTTCGAAATCGATAAATCTGAAGCTAGATCAGTTAGTAAGTATTTTAAGAATATAGACTACAACGGTAGAGATATCAGATGTAACGAAGATTAGATTCAAATAGAGAATGATTTAATTTTCTGTTTGAGAAATCTAGAAATAATAAAACTAATAATTAATATATAAAGTAAAGGAATAATACGTGTGTCGAATCAGTCATTTTTTGATTAGTATTCATTCATTAAATCATTCCTTAATTCAACATTTAGAAGCATGCAAGTAAGAAACATAGCGATCATCGCTCACGTAGATCACGGGAAAACAACATTGGTAGATAAGTTTATCGATCAGTGTCAAGCAATGGACGAGAGAGCTACAAGACAAGAAGCTCACCTTGATAATAACGATCTTGAAAGAGAGAGAGGTATCACAATATTGAGTAAGAATGTATCCGTAACATATAAGGATACAAAAATTAATATTATTGATACTCCTGGTCACGCCGATTTCGGTGGTGAAGTAGAGCGTGTATTGAAAATGGCAGATGGTGTATTGATCTTGGTAGATGCATTTGAAGGACCTATGCCTCAGACAAGATTCGTAATGTCAAAAGCATTGGCTTTAGGACTGAAGCCGATTCTTGTTGTAAATAAAGTCGATAAAGAAAACTGTAGACCAGAGGAAGTACAGAGTGATGTATTTGATTTGATGTTCAACTTAGGTGGTACAGAAGATCAATTAGATTTCGTTACGCTATTTGGATCTTCTAAGTTTGGTTGGATGAGTTTTGACCATGAGAAAAAGACGGATAATATTGTTCCTCTTTTAGATGCAATTCTTGATCATATTCCTCAAGGACCTTATGTTGAGGGACCAGTACAGATGCAGATTACATCTTTAGATTTCTCTAAATTTACAGGGAGAATAGCGATAGGACGTATTGCAAGAGGTACTATCGTAGAGAATACTGATTTCATGCTAATGCAAGCTGATGGCGTGCAGAAGAAAGTAAGAGCTAAAGAAGTGCATGTATTTGAAGGTCTTGTTAAGACTAAAGTAACAGAAGCAAGATGTGGAGATATCTGTGCATTGATCGGTATAGAAGGTTTTGATATTGGTGATACAGTCGCTGATCTTGAGAATCCAGAGGCATTGCCAAGAATTAAGGTTGATGAGCCTACTATGAGTATGTTGTTTACGATTAATAATTCTCCTTTCTTCGGTAAAGAAGGAAAGTTTGTAACATCAAGACACTTAAGAGATAGACTTCATGCAGAGTTAGAAAAGAACCTTGCTCTTCAAGTACACGAAACTGATACGGAGGATAAATTTATCGTATTCGGTAGAGGAGTACTTCACCTTTCTGTATTGATTGAAACAATGAGAAGAGAAGGTTATGAATTACAAGTGGGTAAGCCACAAGTAATCTTAAAAGAGGTAGATGGTGTTAGATGTGAGCCAATAGAGTTAATGGTAATTGATGTGCCAGAAGCAACTTCAGGTAAAGTAATCGAATTGGTTACTATGAGAAAAGGTATGCTAACGATAATGGAGCCAAAAGGTGATGTTCAGCATTTAGAGTTTGAAATCCCATCAAGAGGTATAATAGGATTAAGAAATAACGTACTTACAGCTTCAGCAGGTGAAGCTATAATGACACACAGATTTCTAGAGTATGCTCCACATAAAGGAGAAATTCCAGCAAGATTGAAAGGATCACTTGTATCTATGGAAAAAGGAGCTTGTACTGCTTTTGCAATTGATAGATTACAAGATAGAGGTAAGTTTTTTATCGATCCGGGAGATGAGATCTACGTAGGTCAAGTAGTAGGTGAAAATAGTAGAGATAATGATTTGGAGGTGAATCTTGTAAAAGGGAAAAAACTTTCGAACATGAGATCTTCTGGTGCGGATGATGCAGCTAAAATATTCCCGAAAATCAATTTCTCATTAGAGGAGGCGATGGAGTATATTAGAGCGGATGAGTACTTAGAGGTTACTCCTTTGAGTCTTAGAATGAGAAAAATATCTTATAAGAAGTAATATCGATCTATGAATATAGATTGTTATACTATCTGACAATATACATACAGTGCGCATCTAACTTTGTTGGTGCGCACTTTTATATTAAAACAAAACACATGAAACGTAAATACGCCCCATATATATCAATTCTAGTTGGAGTTATTGTGATTGGATCATATTTGTATAGTACCTATGCTCATAACGAATACATAAAAACTGAACAACAAAAGATAATTAAAGAGCGTAATGAATCTAGGGCATTAAGAAAGTAGGTTTTTAACGAGCAATTTTATATACGCTAAATTTTACTTGATTTGAGACCGATTCTATATTTACTGTTATTTACAATGTTTTCTTGTTCTAACAATGTCAATTTATATTACTATTGTGTAGAGAATAGAGACGGAGTAGTTACTGAAGAATTTACTAAGTCTGATTATTATACCGCAGATCAGAGAGGTGTCATTGCTTACGAATCGCAGTTGAACCACAATAAGACGATTATAAGAAATTGGAAATTTCCATCCTCAAAGGGTAGAATAGCAGAAGAACTAGATTTTTCATTCAGTGGTATTAATTATATATCGAGTATCCTAGGCAAAAAGGTGATAAATATAAATGGTCAAGAATATGAAATAATAAAATATAATATTGATCAAGTATTAAGTCAAGATGAAGAATCAAATAAATTCTTTGTAAAGGAATTTGGAATAATTCTAGAGACTTTCTGGAAGAGGAATTTTATTCAAATAGCTGAGATATATGATAAGTCAAATACCACGATTAAATTTTTGATAAATGAAATTATAGAGGATCAGAATTTTATGTGGAATCAGAATAATATAGGAAGTGAGTAATGAAATATGGTTTATCGGTATGATTACCAATTACTTGTTATGTAAATAGTCACTTACTAATCCTTTGCAAACAATAGCAATAACGAAAACTTTATACAATAAACCAAAAAATGTATACGCTCAGGAAATTTCACAATGAGCTTTAGTCCTTCTTTTATGAGTATCCAATTTAGATTAAGATACAAACCAAGCTTTGGTTTTAGTGAGATATAATTTGCATTATAATCACTTCTAGCATCTATTACAAGATCTGCAATACCCATAAGTTTGCAAAGATTGTTGAAGAGTTGGCCAAAAGCATGAGTCGAATCTATTTTCATTATGGATAGGGGGAGCTCAGCAGTGGCTTTTCCTTCCAGCATTATTAGTTCGATCAGTTTTGATTCGTCTTTAGTATGCCGCTTTCGTTCTGTATAATCAAATATGTCAGAAACTGCTTTGTGAAATCTTTCCGTTATATCTAATTCGATTACTATCTTTTTTAATACATGCATTCTATTGGATAAGGTCTCGCTTGCAAGTTTATGTATTAACTTTTCATCGTTATTACATAAGTACATTAACATGCAATTTGTAATATCGTTTCTTTCTGATTCTGTAGGTAGTTCATCTACAACTTGATCTACTTCATCAATTGCTAATATTAAGTGGTCCATCATTAATTTAGTCCGATCATCTACAATTAACTTATACGCATCTGTGAGGACATGCATTTCTTCGCTTAGTTTTCGATATATAGATCTGGTCGAGTCCCAATCTGGATTTTTTAGATAATCTGACATGCTGCAGTATTTTTCCTGAGAATTTGATTAACGTGTAATAAAATACTTACTTTTTAATTCATTTGAAGTCAATATTTAATACATATTTTCCACATTCCTCTTCTGGTGCGTATGGGTCAGCTTGCATCTTGTATCCCATTGAACTAATTAAACTGCGTTTAATAAATTTCATATCCGAAATGGTTGATTCTTTAGGTATTAGTTCTGAATATATTACTTCTCCTAGTTTATCGATACATAATTTTAAAGCTACTTTTCCATTTATCTTTTGTTGTGTTTCTCTGCGGATTAACTTTTTCCAGTTTCGTTTTACAACTTTTCTGTTACTGAAAAATAAATCTTCTACTATCTCACTTTTACCAGCCCTTATGGAGTCTGCAGTTGTTCTATTATTGATAAAGTAAATTGTTTCATTACTAACACTATCAATTTTTAATTGGATGCTATATCCTTCAATTACTTCAGCTCCTTGGTGATAACTGGGAGTCATGGTTTTACAGCCATAAATGAATAACAATATCGATATTAGTAAATATATTTTTGATGTTTTCATTTTGTAATTTTTGGTACCCTTACTTGCAATAGGCTTAAGCGGCTATTGTATTGTGCATTACTGAATAATTAATAGTTATTATAATAAAGTTATTTTAAATTAAAAATTGTCATAATTCACTGACTATTATAATTATAGTAGCGACAATTCTCTCAATGCCTTAAGGAATGCTACTTTCGATCTCTCTAGGAAGAAGATTAACGTAAAGAAATATATGACCAACCTAACATCTGGACACGAAGTGCCTGCAAGTGGATTTAAAGGACTAATACAAAACTGGCGAGCGGATTTATTAGCTGCTATAAGTGTATCCTTAGTCGCGCTTCCATTAGCTTTGGGTGTAGCGGTAGCGTCTGGCGTTGCTCCTATTGCGGGACTTATCTCGGCAATTATTGGTGGCGTTATAGTAACGTTATACAGAGGTAGTCACTTGGCTATCAATGGTCCCGCAGCTGGGCTTATTGCAGTTATTTTATCTGCACTTGCAAGCTTGGATGATGGAAGTGGAAACGCGTTTAATTATGTACTTGCTGCCACTGTTGTAGCGGGTGGGATACAAGTAGTCTTGGGGATTTTTCGTCTGGGATTTATTGCCGAAAGTATACCATCATCAGTCATTACAGGAATAATGGTAGCCATAGGTGTGATTATTTTTACGAGCCAGATCTATGTAGCTATGGGTATCGACCCTATCCAAGGCAATACGATAGAGAAGCTTACAGGAATTGTGGATCATCTTGGTGAAATCAATCCATTCATAGCCATAATATCCTTTATTGGGATACTTATGTTGATTATTTTGCCCAAACTGCAATCAAGACTTTTTCATTTCCTACCTGCTTCACTTTGGGTTTTGATCGTATCTATTCCTTTGGTTTATCTTTTCAATTTTTTGAAAGGACATGACTTAAGTTTCTTTGGAAGACCTTTTCATGTAGGGCCTGAGTTCCTTATTCAGATGCCTGAGGATCTATCTAAGATGATCATGTATCCTGATTTTAGTAAATCACATACTTTAGAGTTTTGGATCGCTGTGGTTTCCATAACTTTGATAGCATCTATACAGACACTTGCTATGGCCAAAGCCGTAGACAAGTTAGATCCGTACAAGAGAAAAACACAACTGAATAAAGATTTAATAGGAATAGGTATCGGAACTATGGTTTGTGGTGCGATTGGTGGATTACCTATTATTACAGTAGTTGTAAGAAGTACTGTGAATATTACAAATCACGCCAAAACAAAATGGTCTAATTTTTATCATGGATTATTGCTTATTGTGTTCTTATTTCTTCTTACTCCGGTGATCCAAAAGATACCATATGCAGCATTGGCAGCTATACTTGTTTATATAGGATTTAGACTTGCGTCGCCCTCAGTATTCAAGAAGATATATAATGAAGGTCTTGAGCAACTACTATTTATGCTTGTAACCTTGATAATAACGTTGTATTCTAATTTGCTTTGGGGAATTATTTGTGGAACGTTATTTACACTGTTGGTACAGATTTTACTTGCAAGACTGCCTATATCTAAGTTCTTCTCCTTGTCTGCAGCATCCGATACGAGTATGATGATTAAGAAGGATGGTAGTTATGATCTTAAAATTAAAGGGGTAGCAAATTTTCTATCGATTCATAAGTTTATGTCTTTGATAAAAGATATACCTAAAGGGAAAACACTCAATATAGATCTAGCTGATACCAGATTGGTTGGTCTTACATACCAAGATAATTTCTTTGAATTTGTAGATAACTATAGGGGCGATGGAGGAACAGTAAATATAAGTGGGATAGACAATCATGTCTCTTCATCAAATCATAGGAAAGCTATGAAGATATCGCTTGATAATAAACAAGTTCAGTTGTCTCCGAGACAAAATCGATTGGAGACGCTAGCTCAAGAAAACAATTATTCTTTTGATATTTTACCAGATCAAGATACTCAAGATTTAAATAAATTTAAGTTTTTTGAATTGCGTCCAATAGAGAGAAAATCAAATGCGCTTTCTGGGAAATTTGAGACATCTCATAATACTTGGGAGATATCAGATGTAGTATTTAATGAAGGAGCATCATTTACATCTGAAGTCTTTTATTCTACACTAATGACAATCAAGATCGATAGTGAAATACCTAAATTCATTATGGAGAAGGAAGGTTTTGTTGAAAAGCTATTCGATAGAGTAATGGCATTCACAGGATATAAGGATATCAATTTTAAAATGTACACAAAGTTCTCAAGTCAGTTCCTTTTAATGGGAGACAATGAAGAACAGATTAGAGCATTCTTTACTGGACAACTCATTAAATTCTTTGAAGAGGAGTCAGTATTTCATGTAGAGAGTAATGGAAATGCGCTATTGGTATTTTCAAAAATTAAACTCGCTCGTACAGACGAGACTCAGAAATTACTTGAGTTTGGGGAAAGATTAATCGAAGAGCTAACTGTTTCTTATAATGAGAATAAAGCATTGATGTAGTACGAATTCTTCTTGATACTTATGGAAGATGAATTTTACTTTATAATCTCCAAAACATCCACTATCAATTGATCTACTAATTCACCACCGCGTTTGCTGAATAATTGATCTGCACGGTTTGCTAAGATTGCATTGATAGATATCGCCTGGTGCCCTAAAAGTTTAGACATTCCATATATGCCTGCAGTTTCCATTTCTAGATTTGTGAACTGTAGTTTACCATAAGATTGCTTTGCTAAATCATCAATGAATGTGGAAGAATTCGGCTGACCTATAACTGATCGTCCTTGCGGACCATAGAATCCTGTCGCAGTGACAGTAATACCCTTCATTCCCAACTTACCAAATTTCTCGACAAGCTCTTTGCTTGCTGATGTAGCGTATGGATAAATATTTGGTAGGGTAGAGAGAGCCTCTTTTGCTATTTCGGCGACGATATCTTCATTGGTTGATTGGGTCCTTTCATAGTAATGCATTAGTCCATCGAGCCCAACAGCCATTTCACTAATAAGAATTGTATTGATTTTAAGTTCGGATATTAATGAGCCAGAAGTACCAATTCTGTAGAATTTCAATTCTGTATGATCTGATTTCCTTTCTCTAGTCTGGAAATCAATATTGACCAACGCATCTAATTCAGTGAAGACGATGTCGATATTATCAGTGCCAATTCCCGTAGATATAACAGTAAGTCTTTTTCCTTTATATGATCCTGTTATTGTTTTAAATTCTCGCTTTGATACTTCAAATTCGATTGTGTCAAAGTGTTGACTTACCCGTTCAACTCGATCAGGATCTCCAACTGTGATTATGTCATTGGCAATCTGTCCCGGTTTGAGATTAAGATGATAAATACTTCCATCTGCATTGATTATTAGTTCTGACTCTGGAATTCTGCTCATAATATTATATTCTTATTTCATTTCCGAAGACTACACGACCTCTCTCATTTTTGATCAATTCTGCACATGCAATATCTTTATCATGTTCAAAAAAGATGAAATGGTCCGTTCCAATTACTCTCTCATACAACGCAGCTTTTTCTTTTAATGTATCAAGTGGTCGGATGTCATATCCCATTACATACGGCATACCTATGTGGCAATGAGAGGGAAGTAAGTCAGCGGTATACACAATCGTGCGACCATCATCAAGTTTGATATATGGAGTCATAAGTGCTTCCGTATGTCCATATGCAAATCCAATGTTGATATGATCAGTAAAAGAAACCCCTTCTTCTACGTCTATGAATTTCAGAACTCCATGATCCATTAACGGAACGATGTTCTCTTTAAGAAAAGATGCCCGTTCTCTTGGATTAGGATCTATAGCCCAGTTATATTGCTTTTCATTTGACCAATAGGTAGCATTAGGGAATGTTGGAATGAGGTTTCCATCTTTATCTCGTTTTATAGCTCCTCCAACATGATCGAAATGAAGATGGGTCAAAAATACGTCTGTAATATCTTCAGGTCTAAATCCTGCTTTGTCCAAAGATCCAATAAGATTGTCTTCACCATGCGGATGGAAATGAGATCTGAACTTCGCATCTTGCTTATCTCCAAGGCCAGTATCAATTAATATTTTACGTTCTCCTTCTTCAATTAATAAACATCTCATTGCCCAAGTACACATATTGTTATCATCGGGTTTATTGAGTTTTTGCCACATTGACTTAGGTACTACTCCGAACATAGCTCCACCGTCTAGTTTGAATTTTCCAGTTTCTATTATATGTAGTTTCATTTTTTTTGTTTTGGACCGCGTTGTTATTCGATTGTTCGACTTTTGGACAGCGTTGCTTTTGGATGTTAGACTTTTAGATATTTGGGCCAGAACAATTCAATAATTCAACAACTATCTAATCCCTTGCTTATTTAGCCACGCTCTGTATTCATTTGCATTTTTATTATGTCCTCTGAGTGTTTTCGCAAATGCATGTTTTGTTCCATATCCTGGCTTCGCACACATGAATAAGTAATCATGTTTCTCATAATCTAATACTGCATCAATCGATTGGATAGATGGCATATAGATTGGGCCTGGAGGAAGGCCACTGTATTTGTAAGTATTATATGGCGAGTCGAATGTTAAGTGTTTGTTGAGTACTCTACGCAGTTCGAAGTCTCCATTGGCATATACTACTGTTGGATCAGCCTGAAGTGCTATTCCTCCTTTTAGTCTGTTTAGATATAATCCAGCAATGGTCGGTCTTTCAGGTCCATGCTGAGATTCTTTTTCTACTATACTAGCCAAGATATAAACTTCAGCTTCCGTTAGGTCAAGTTTGTCTGCTTTAGCTTTTCGATCTTTTTGGTTCCAAAAACTTTTCTGTTCCTTTAGCATTCTTGTCACGATCTTCTCCGTGGGCACGTTCCAAAACATACTGTATGTATTCGGAATGAATGCTGTCATGAAATTATCCTTATTATAACCAAGATTAGCTAAGAGGTCAGATTGAGTAAAATACTGAGCTAAATCGGCTGAATCAACTTCTAGATCTTTAGTTATCAATCCCGCTAACTGATCCATCGATCTTACATTATTGAATGTAACTGTAACAGGCTTCTGGTTTCCCGATCTTAGAAGGCCAATTATTTCTCTGTTGTTCCATCCTTTTTTGATAAGATATCTGCCAGAAGGAACAACATCTTTTTTGTATTTCATCCAACCAGCTACACGATCAAATGATTCTATGTTATCCAATATTTGGCTCGCTTCTAACTTTTTATAAACATTTTTGTATGAAGACTCTTGTTGAATCTTTAGCTCATATTCGTTTTCAGAAAAAGACGTATTGGGATCAAAAATACTTCCATATCCCCAATAGGCTACACATCCAGCTATTAAGCCTAGAATTAATACTGCATATAAGAACTTCTTCATCATACGGCCTAGTATTGTTCTTTATCGTTAGGGAAGTCAACAGATTTTACATCCGTAATGTAGTGTTCTACAGCACCCTTTATTGTGTCAAATAGCTCTAAATATCTTCTTAAGAACCTTGGATGAAAGTCTTTTGTAATACCCAGTAAATCATGGGATACTAATACTTGACCATCGCAATCTGGTCCTGCACCAATTCCTATTGTAGGAATATCTATTGTTTCACTAACAAGTTTACCTAGTTTGGCCGGTATTTTTTCTAAAACGACACCAAAACAACCTAGCTCTTGCATCATCTTTGCGTCTTGAACCAATTTTGCAGCTTCCTCTTCTTCCTTCGCTCGGACTGTGTATGTACCAAACTTATAGATACTCTGTGGAGTAAGTCCAAGGTGCCCCATTACAGGAATGCCAGCGGATAGTATTCGTTTGATAGAATCTTTAACTTCAGCACCTCCTTCTAATTTTACAGAGTGGGCACCTGATTCTTTCATGATTCTTATTGCTGATTTGAGAGCCATTTTACTATCTCCTTGATATGTTCCAAATGGAAGATCAACAACAACAAAACATCTGTCTATTGCCCTGATAACAGATTGAGCATGATAGATCATTTGATCCAATGTGATTGGAAGGGTAGTCTCATGTCCAGCCATTACATTAGAAGCTGAATCGCCCACTAATATTATATCAATGCCAGCTGCATCAAATATCTTGGCCATACTAAAATCATATGCCGTAAGCATTGCAATTTTTTCTCCTCTAGATTTCATTCCCTGGAGAATGTGTGTGGTTACTTTTTTTATATCCTTTTTTGCTACTGACATATTACGCTTTCTTAATACAAGTTTAAACTGCAATTTAGGAATCTATTTGTAGATTGTGGTAGTATTTTAGCTATTATATACGATAGCGGGAATGTTAGATATGATTTATCATTAACAAAGTAAATATGTACATCCAAGCATGTAATAATCATTTTATCAATAGAATGATTTGGCTTGTTTATGATTTTACTTTTATTACAATCTTGTAATTTATCAGAGATTAATATGTATACGAAAATAGACATACAGGGACATAGAGGTTGCCGAGGCTTGATGCCGGAAAATACCATACCCGCTTTTTTGCATGCTATAGATTTAGGTGTGCATACATTGGAGCTTGATGTAGTAGCTACAAAAGAAGGCGTTGTGATTGTATCTCATGAACCATTTTTTAATCATGAAATTGCTTCTGGTCCGAAAGGAGAAGAAATTACAAAGGAGAATGAGAAAAACTACAACATGTATAATATGTCCATTGACGAAATTAAGTCTATGGATGTTGGTAAGAAGTTACATCCTAGGTTTCCCCTGCAAAAGAAAATAGGAGTAGTAAAGCCTACATTGGGGGAGATGGTAATATCAGTAGAGACTTATGTCGAGACTAATAATTTGACAGGCATCAATTATAATATTGAAATAAAACGCGAACCTCAGAATGATGATGTCTTTCACCCTAAAATGCAAATGTTTGCTGATCTGGTTTGTGAAGAATTAAGATCACTAAAAATATTAGAAAGAACAACGGTCCAGTGTTTTGATGTAGAAACATTAAAATATATACATGAAAAGTATGCGGAAATAGATTTGGTTTATCTTGTATTGGATACTAATACATTCAATGAAAATATCAGCAATCTTGGTTTTATACCTGCGGTGTATTCCCCTCATTTTAAGTTAGTAACTCCAGAACTTGTCGAGTATGGAAATCTAAAACAAATGAAAATTATACCTTGGACAGTAAATGAGGAAGAAGATATACACGCAATGATAAATCTTAATGTTGACGGTATAATCTCTGACTATCCAGATAAACTTATCGAAATTATTGAATCAAAAGAGATGTAGTAGATAACTCTCGAAATCTATAGCATATATAGGTAACAAGTATTTTAATATCTTGCAATTTTATAAACACCACTATCTAAATTTACCAAATCACATATGCCTGTACTTGATGCATCCGAATATAAGCCTCCACTGTTATTAAGAAATGGACATGCAAATACTATGTACCCTTTTTTGTTTAGAAAGAAAATAGCTCCTTCATTTCAACGAGAGAGATTTATTACTTCAGATAATGATTTTGTTGATTTAGATTTTTTGAAAAATGATGGAAGTAAACTTGCGATTCTGTGCCATGGATTAGAGGGCAGTAGCGAAAGCCAATATATGCAATATACTGCGAGTCTTCTGGCAGAGAATGGTTGGGAAGTGATGGTTTTTAACTTTCGATCTTGTAGTGGAGTTATGAATGATACTATGCAGATGTATCATTCTGGTTGGACAACAGATCTGCATGAAATTATCACTAAATACGAGGTTAATTATGATCGTATAGCTCTTGTTGGCGTAAGTCTTGGAGGAAATATGATCTTAAAATATACAACAGATCAGGTCTATGAGGTATCTAATAAAATAAAATCGTTAGTGGCAATATCAGTACCAAGCGACCTGTCAGCTAGTTCTCAGAAAATTATTTCTCGTCAAAACAAGCTTTACGATATAAGATTTAGAGTAACTCTTAACGATAAGATTAAGAAAAAGTACGAGATGTTTCCCGACCAAGTCCAGATTTCAAATCTTGATAAAGTTAAGACGCTGTGGGACTTTGATGAATATTTTACTGGGCCATTGAACGGATTTGATGGGGCGGAAGATTATTATTCTCAATGTAGCTCTAAGCAGTTTCTGCATCAGGTTACTCTTCCGACCTTGATGATCACAGCACAAGATGACCCTTTCTTAACCCAAGAAAGTATGGTTTTTGATATTGCAAAAAAAAATGAAAATCTATTCTTTCTGGCACCAAAGTTTGGCGGTCATGTGGGTTTCACTACTTTTGGGCAAAATTACTATTGGAATGAATATAAGACACTTCAGTTTATCGATACCCCAGATAGCTTTATTACTCATCATAGGGTTATTAAGTAGTTGCAAACAAGATGTGAAATCAGCATCTGTCATCACAGAAGTCTATGAGGTAGATGGTGGTGCAAGTGATAATTATGCTAAAGGAAGTCTCAAGTATATGGAACATGAGAATTTCAATAATGGTGTAGTGACATCAAAAACGATCTACAACGAAGATCAATCTATAAAGGGGAAAGAGGTCTATACTTTCGGAGATAATAAAGAGCTTGCGTCAGGTTCAAAGTTCTATGGCCCAGCTGGCGAATTACTTAGTACATACAAGTATACCTATGAGGATACTCTTAAGTCCTACTCACATGCATATGCAGCGGATACGGATGAGTTATTGCGAATAGAAGGTTTTCAGTATGACAATAAAGGAAACATGGTTAGAAAGACCATCTTCAACGAGCTCAAACAAAAGCAAAAATCATTTATGTTTGGCCATGATCAATATGGTAACGAAGTGAAAATGGTGCTAACAGATCAAAATGATGATCTAATATTATCTGAGACCTATGAAATTGTAACGGTTGATGATAAGAAAAGATGGATCGAGAAATATGGATATGTCAATGATAATCCTGCACCGGCAACTTTTTATCATAAGAGAAGGGGAGAGTAGTACTTAGTTTCTTATTAGTTTTAAGAAAAAGGGATTTTAGTTTTGGGATATTCAGAAGTAAAGAATAATTAAGGGTTTTCAGAAGTAAGCTGTGTTTTATGAAATTTCACATAATTACAAAATTTTCTTTTATTAAAAATGTCCTTAGTCAGCATAGTTTTTTAGGATCAAATTTCCGTTATAAACAAATCTATGTTTGAGCTGTAGCCTTTGCGGATGCAAGTTTAGATATGTTTAGGGAACTTTATTTTAAAAAGCGTTAAGTGCTGGGTAAAGATTTGAATTCTTTGGTAAAGAGTGGCTTGCAAAGCATACGCGCGTAGTTTCTTTTTCAAGAAAGAAATGAACGCCGGCAGCGGCGAGACTAATTTGAGAGTAAATTACACCGTATTATCTATAAAACATCCTAAAACGGGATAACTATCACCTACCAAAATCATCTTGCAATCGAACAATATCATCTTCATTGGATGGATTATTTGGGTTTTCATGTATCCATATCTCAGCAACAATACCATATTCATCAAGACCAATTAGTCTATGGCGTTCGCCCATTGATATTTCTATTCGATCTCCAATGCTATAAGTTGCCATATTGTTTTCAATGTCAGAGGCGCTTTTGATGATTCCTACAGTTCCTTCAACTATTTGCCATAGCTCGGATCTACGATGATGGTACTGCCATGAGAGTCTTTGATTTGGAGCTACAATTAATATTTTAGGACTAAGTTTCATTTCTACATTCAACTTATTGTTTAATTTGCCCTCGAAAAATTGATTTATAAATTGTTGTTTATGACATTCGTTTAAGACAAAAAATCCACCCCATGGTCGATTGAAATCTATACTTTCAAAGGTATAACCTTGTTTAATTAAACTTTTTTCTATTCTTTTAAAAACCTCCATTCTTATATTATTCTATGCCAACATGTTTAATTGAGTTCAATTATTGCAATTTCTTTCCCAATAATGTATAGAAAATGTTCTGTTGAAGTCATAGCGTCGTCCAAATCTGTGGCAATAGAAATGATAGACTTTTGAAAATTAATTTTCACATCTGAGCTATTTATATTTTCTAAAATGCCTCCAATAATCCCACAAGGAGTTTGATATTTATTACAAATTTCTACTATGTTACCAACTACCTTTCCTTGGAAGGATGTAAGATCAACCTTTCCTTCTCCAGTTATAACGAAATCTGATTCTTTAATGGCATCTTCTAAACGAGTAATATGGGCCAACATTTCAAATCCATTATGAAGATTAGCATTTAACAGTCCTACCAATGATGCACTTACTGCACCTGCGGCGCCCATACCTGATTGGTCAGAATGATCAATGTTAAGATGAGATTTTAATATGCTAGAATAGTTTTTTAATCCTTCGTCCAAAGAGATAATATCCTGATTATTAGCACCTTTTTGTGCGGCATATGTAAAAGCAGCTCCATTAGGCCCATGCATTGGATTGGTTACATCGCATAAAACTGTGATCTCAATATTTTCAAAATTGTAAAGACTTTTATTTTCAATCTTATAAATCTTTCCAAGGTTACTTCCAATTGGATTTAAAGCTACGCCGTATTTATCAAGAAAATCAAAACCCATTGCTTTGGCAATCCCAATTCCAGCATCATTAGTCGAACTCCCTCCAATAAATAAATATATTTTTTTTAATCCTCGATCTAAAGCATCTTTTATCATTAAACCGGTACCTATAGTGGAAGTTACCATAGGGTTTCTTTCCGCTTTGTCTAATAAAATTAGACCTGATGCACTCGCTAACTCTATGAAAGCTGAATCATTGTTGTAATAATACTTTGCTTCTATGTTTCTTTTCAATCCGTCGAGCGTCTTAATCTTTATACTTTTGAGTTTGAGAACGGATTTAAGTATGTCAATAGAGCCATCTCCTCCGTCTGCCATCGGGTGACTAATAATTTCCAAATTGCTATCAACACTCAATAGCCCTTTCCGAACGGCACTACATACCCTCTCTGCAGATAGAGAACCCTTGAATTTATCTGGGCACAGTAATATTTTCATGTTTTATAATTGTTATTTAGCCTAGACCTTGCCGCTCCAAACAAATACATTGTGTTACTTTATTGATTTCTAGTTATTTACTCCTTTTTCTTTACCTTTATTATGATAAAATATTAGGGAGGTATGCGCACAGAACCAATATTAAAACAAAAAATCCAAATAGAATATAGCTTTCTTTGCAAAGGAAATCTGCTAAAGTGAATTTAGGTCTCTCTAGTTTAGTTTCATCTTTTTGCTCTTCAGGAACAAAATAACTGACTATATATGCAATAATAACAGCAAAGAAGAATCCTGTAAAGTTTAGCCAAATCCAGAATACCGAAACCCCTGGATCAAATCCAATAATTTCCTGCATGGTTTTGGAAAATACGAGATTGAATAGTACTGACAAAATAATACCAATTTTCATTCCCATAGAACTAATTTTCCTAGAAAATATAGCTAAAACAAAAGTTGCTAAAACAGGGCCGTAAAAAACAGAACCGATGGCGTTAATGATCTCAATCACAGGATTATTGCTTCCTCCAAATAGAAAAGCTGCACCAATACAAATCACACCCCAAAAGACAACCATGTATCTTGAATATTGGATGTAGTTTCCGTCATTAACCATTCCTTGTCTTTTTAATATATCTTCTACAGTAACTGCAGAAAGTGAATTGATGGTGGAGCTAAGCGAAGACATTGCTGCTGACATTATCCCAACCATCAATAAACCTATCAAGCCGTGAGGGAGGTAATTCAATATAAAAACTGGCATCATTAAATCGGCTTTTATACCACTTTTTGCAAATTCTTCTGGAAAGTGCTTTGCTGTTAAATTTTGCATATCAGTTAGAAATTCTGGAGTACTCATTACTAATTCTCCAATAATTAAACCCATTAAGCAATATATCAATACAACAGGAAATCGTAAAAGCCCATTAGCCAGAAGAAGTTTTTTTATAGTGCCTTCATTTTTTGCAGACAACATCCTTTGAGCCTGTGTTTGATCACAACCGTAATACGAGATATAAAGAAAAAGTCCACCAATGATCATTGGAAAAAGACCATACTCTTCACCTTCCCCAATTCCCCAGTTAAAATCAATTACTTGCAGACGACTTGGATCAAATGATATTGTTTCCACTGTTTGAGACAAGTTTGTCCAACCATAAATAAGACAAACAATTAGTCCGATAAAAAGAATAATCATTTGAATTGCATCTCCCCAAACAACGGCCTTCATTCCTCCTTGCCAAGAATAGATTATCGTAATTACACTGATTATTAAGATTGTAATACTAAAATCTAAATTTAGAACGGCCTGTAGTATGAATGCAATCGCATAAACCATTACTCCAGTACTTAAGGCTCTGTTTATTTGAAAAACTATGCTGAGTATCATCCGAGTAGAATAGTCGAAGCGTCTTTCTGCGTATTCATATATACTTACTATACCGGCTCGAAACAAGGGCGGAATTACCACAAGCATTATAAATATCATAGCAATAGGAACGGCCATTTCAAAAGTCAGCCATTTTAAGCCACCACCCATTTTTAAGCCAACAAATGCAGGTGCAGATATAAAGCTAATGGCTGAAAGCTGAGTTGCCATAGTTGATAAGCTCAATGGAAACCAACCTAATGAATTACCACCTAAAAAATAATCTTTCGATGTTTCGTTCTTCTTGAAAAGGAAGCCCAATAAAATGAAACCGATTAGGTAGGTTAATATTATGATGTAATCTAAAATATTCATAGGTTATATTTATATGTACTTGAAAGCTTATCTATAGTTTGAATCTATCATTTTTTTATTGGTTTAAATGTATATAGCTTGAAGCTGTCCATGAGAAATTATCACCACCATAACCTTTACTTAGTGTATCAACTACTTTCTTTTGAGATTCAAAGTATTCGTAAAAACCAAGTTTATGGATGAGTGTATTGAGATCTGATTTTACAATATCCGCTGTGTTTTCATAACCATATTTAATTAGCCCATTATAGATCATCCAGTTCATTTGTGGCCAAATTGGACCTCTCCAATATCGCTTCGAATCAAATAATGGACTATCGACATCAAAACTAGGGCAGAGATAGAAATCTCTATTCGATAAATCTTGAAGATATGCATTTAGTTTTGCTGCCTTTTTAGCATCTGGGATTTGAGCAAATAAAGGTGTAAGTCCTCCTATCTCTCGATAATTCATCTGTTTTTTATGTCTGAGGTCATATCCAACATATGTGCCTAAGTCCTCATTCCAGAATTTTTTATCATAATTAGATTTACTCAAATTTTGCCACTCTTTTACTTCTGCTGCATCTAGATTGAGATCGTTAGCTATCTCGATAAGACTCTCATTCGATTTTATAAGAATAGCATTCATCATTGTGTCTTGCACTAAAAATGGACTTTCTTCGGCTATTTGCTTGCCATCATAATTGTATTTTTTACCTAATTCTAATAAGTATACATATCTATCATATTTGTCTTGAGTTGGTCTTTCATCCACATTGGCTAATGATGTGTCTCTTCTATTATATTTTGGAATAGAGCCTGGGGATATGTCTATCTTACTCATTGAATCGTCCCAAAGTGGAGAATTGTCTCTTCCTGATTCCCATGGGTGATAGATGAAAATGATGCCCTCTTGATGCGGATCTCTATAGTTGTAAAGAAAACGATGGTAATTAACTACTTTTGGGTAAATTCTTTTTACAAAATCTTTTACCTCCTCATTACCCCAATTATTTTTGAGTATATCTCTAAGAATGAATCCGAATACACCAGGTTGTGTAATGCCAGAAGATTTTGGATGTAGTGGGGCACCGCTATTTACCTGACTATTCCAAAAATCAAAGTTTGGGAAATAGGTTTTCTCTTTTTCACTATGGAACAGGATATGTGGTATCATCCCGTTTGCCCATTGGCCAGAGAACATTTTGTCAATTTCTGTCATGGCCATATTGATATCATAAGTAGATGTGCCAAGTGCTACAAATCCTGAATCCCACATCCATTGAAATGGATAAAGTTTAGAACTAGGGACGGTAAATCCATTCCTCCAATTGTTTTGAATTATCTTTTTGGCTTTTTCTATGTCTCTCAACGTAAAATGATTTTCATGAAAATAAAATAAAGGAGAGCGAAATTTACTCTCCTTTAATGAAATAATGAAAAAACTACTAATTAAAATTCGAAAGCAGCTCTTAAGAAAATTCTTCTCGGCAGAATAGGCCTGCCTACAAAAAAGTTGCCCCCAGCTACTTGGCTATTACCTTGTCTAGGAGAACCTTCAGTTACTCCACTAGCATCTAATAAGTTAAATACAGAAAATCCTAGCCTTAAACTTTCATCACCTTTACCTAAATCGAAGGTATATCCAGCATCTAATCTTACTATATTGAATCCATCTAGTTCTACTTCATTACTATTGTTTGCAAATTTACTTCCAAGGATGTTAGAGCTAACATTGGCATCTACGCTTCCATTATCATAGTTTAGACCAACCATTCCCATAATATTAGGAATTCTAGATATGCTATTGCCCTCTTGTTCTGGATTTCCTTCTACTTTTGTAAATTTATGTTTTTGATAAGTGAAGTTTCCGTAAGCATTAAGTCCTTTAGAAATATTGTAATTTAAACTTGCTTCGATTCCAAAAGCTTGAGTGCTTTGCAATTGAATTGACTCTGTAATACCACCTTGTCCATCATTTACAAGATCAACGTTTCTTCTATCGCTTAATGCATTGAAGAAAATTGCTGCTGTTCCTGAAAGTTTATTTGCACCATATTTAGCACCAACTTCCCCTTGAATGACAGTCTCAGTTTCATAGGATTGAACAGCTCCTCCATCAAACTTTAATGATCTTAACTGTGGAAAGAAATAACCTCTACTCCCATTGGCATAAAGATTCACTTTATTACTTAGTCTGTACAATCCTCCTATAATAAATGCTACATCAGAGGCCTCTACAATTCCTTTGTTGAAGTTATTAGTACCTATCCCGTTTTCAAGACTTACATTACCGATAGCTTTTTCCCAACGTATCCCTATGTCTATGTCCAATTTTTCTCCTTTGATCTCATCCGCAATATATGCAGCTATTTTAGTACTCTGTAAAGTCTTATTGGCAGTTTGTCTTCCAGTACCTTCGACATAGCCACTTGTGGAGTGCGAAACTGAATTCCCTAAACTATCTACGTAAGATAAACCAACAGCTCTTGGAGAATTTGAGAAATCTCCAAGTACATTGTGAATCCAATTATTGTCAAGAGCCTTAGTATTCGACATGAACGTACCTATGGTAATGTTATGGTTGCCAAATGTCTTTGTCAGATTTACTTCTCCTACTAACTCTTCCATGTCTCTTTGTCTGTCTAAAACTCTATTTTCGAAAAGCAGATCTGTACTGCCAAGCGCTGCTCCATTATCAGAGTATGTAAATGCAGCATTGCCGCCAGGAATGCCTCGGTCTGCTAGGTAGCTGTCTTGGGATTCAGGTGTATTATGAACACTATCACCATCTAGGAATAAATTGAACCAATGATCGTAAGAAGCAGCTTTTGTTTTAGCTGATAACCTCCAATCATTGCCAAATTCATGATTTAATTCAGCCATAATAAATTGACCATTGGTAGTCACTCCATCTCCAATAGGAGACTTGAACCTTCCAAACGGAGTATCAAAAGAGAAATCCTTAAGTTGACTTGATAACATAGTGTAGATAACTTCTCCGTCATTTCCTATTGGGCGCTCTCTAGCATCATTAGAATTGTCTAATGGATATGGAAGATAGAACTGAACATTGTCATCTATTTTCTGCATGCTAACGACCAAAGAACTTTTTCCATCATTGAATAGTTTTTTGACATTTCCTCTCATTTGATATCCTCTGGTCGGCAAACCAGTTTCTAGGGGTCCTTCATCATATCTGTAAAATCCTGAGACTGCATAATATAAACCTTTAGCCAGAGGCCCAGCGGAAAGGAAGTCTGTTTTAAGTCTTCCTCCTTCTGCCCATTCTAACTGTACTTTGTTAATAGGATTGTCTGAACCTCTTATACTTTGATAATTGACAATACCGGCGACACTACCAGCTCCTTGTAATGTTGCAGAGCCACCTCTTACGAACTCCAATGATCGCAAGCCTATGTCATTTCTAAAATAAACATCATGAGCAGATGAGTTAAGTCCAAACGTACTTAGTACAGGTATTCCATCTATACTTAGTGGTGTAAAAGCATACTGACCTCCAGATGGAAATCCTCTTACGAAAAGATTTGTTGCTACTTCACCACCTCCTCCTTCAGCGGTTATACCAGGTATAGTCCGAAGGATGTCAGCTTGAGAATTTGCGGATAGTCTTGCTAGTTGTTTCCCATTTAATACAGTAAGAGACATTGGTGAGTTTTTCTGAGACCTTCCCGTAAATGTTCCAGTAACGACAACTTCGTCCAGTGCCATTTGATCTTCCGTCATCATTATATTGCCAAGTGATTGATCTCCACCAGTGAGTTGTATTGTAGTACTTCTAAATCCTATGTAAGAAATTATTAATGAACCACCGCCGTCTGGGACACTTATGCTATACTCCCCATCAATATTAGTGATTGTGCCTTGACTAGTACCGTCAAGTACTACACTTGCACCGATTATGGCTAGTCCATCTTGGCTAATAACTGTTCCTGAGATCATATTTTGTGATATAGATACCGTTATAAAAAGTAAGTTTAGGCAGATGGTGCTTAGCCATAGTTTTAAGTTTTGTTGAAATTTCATTTTATAGTTTTAAAGATTAGTAGATATGCAAATAATATTTTGTTTGTTTTGTGCAATGCAATTTTAGGAGAATTGCCTGTAAGAATTCAATAGAAAACTATAATAAAGTAATACAAAACTATAAATTAGCAGAGTAATCTAAATTGATGAAACCAGAATTTGAAAAAATACAGAAAAAATCGACTCGATCATTTATAGTGAAAGTTGTAAAAAGGGCTAATCGTCCATTGTTAACGAAGGCATGGCATTATCATCCTGAGATTGAAATTTGTTATACTAAAAAGAGTAGAGGAATGAGATATGTCGGGAATAATATTTCTGAATATAAAGAGCGGGATTTGGTTGTGCTAGGGTCAAACCTACCTCATGGTTTTACGACTTCAGATCAAAGCGAACAATATGTGCTTCAATTTGGAAAAGAGTTTTTGGGTAAGGGTTTTTTTGGATCAAGAGAATTAGAAGGAATTAATAACATGCTTAAACTCTCTAAAAGAGGACTTTCACTTTCAGGATCAGCAATTGAAGAAGCGGATTTGAGAATTAAGAACCTTTTTGATCAAAATGAATCAAACTTCAAACAGCTTTTATCGTTATTAGAATTCTTAGATTTTCTATCTAAATGTAAAAATCTAAATCCAATTTGTACAGAGAAATACAGTTCGTACATGTCCACGAGTAAGTTGAATAGCATCAAGACTATCTTTGAATATATTGAGAATAATTTCCAGAAGGAGCTTACTATAAATGATGCTTGTAAAGTGGTGAATTTGACCGAATCTGCATTTTATAAATTCATGAAACGACATACAGGCAAGAAGTTTACCACGATACTAAATGAGTTTCGAATAGATCATGCTTCTAAACTTTTGACCAGCAGCGATTTGCCAATATCGGAAATATCATACCAAAGTGGATATAGTAACCTGTCACACTTTAATAGAATATTCAAACAGACTTATCATTTGACGCCAAGACAGTTAAGGAATAAATATGAGTAGGCACTCAATTGTTGTAAATGTATTTGACAATTTTTTAATAGACATCGGCCAAGTCATTTGTATTGGTGAAAAACAACTTACTAATCATCGAGATTTCTTTTGGTGATTTTAATACTTTTTCTTTGCTTTTGACGACTAGAGGTACTTGTTTGTCTCCTTTATTCTTGGCTAATATTCTGTGTGGGTATGTTTTTTCTACCGCTATATACTCTTTTTCGTTAGACAGAGTTCGTAACTCATACAGGTGGTACTCCCAATTTGCTGCGTCGTTAATTTCGACTATTCTCTTAAGTATAGGAAGGTAGTCATCGGAGAATGGCATCCAGCTCGACATGATTTTTGTTGAGAACAATAAAGCATCTATTTTCAGATCTTCCTTTAATGTTCTAGCTCCTATCATTGTATGTGGCCCGATCTGATAGCTTTTGTTTTTACTAGGTTTTATAAAGCTTGTGACCAATTCTAATTTATGCCCCAAACCGTCCATCCTTAATGGTTGACCTGATTTGTAGTCTAACATGACCGTTCTTAACGTATCATCATATGATCGAAAATTGGCTGTTAAAAAATGGTCTTTTCCGATTTGTATAATCTTGTCATAGTCGATACTTATTATTTCTGCACTTGCGAATACCGACTTTTCTTCTCCATCGGTATATGTCATTAAACCCTCCGGTAATTTGAAGATACTTAATGTCTCAGAATTCAAATTTATTACTCTTTCCTGTACGCCGCCAAGCGTCTGGATTTTCACATTCTGCAGTATTTTGCTTCCAATGTTAAATGGTTCATTTTCAGTTTCTGTAATATTACTATTATCGGATTTTGCGACTATTAAATTATTGAAGCCCTTACGCAGGTCCAAAACTATGCGTTGGCCATTGGCCGTAATAGCGTTGAGTAGTTTGTTTTTAGAATGTCCATCTACGGCAACTATCGTATCATTCTCTAGTAGAATCAGGTCTTCTGTATGTAGTGAAAATAACTGTTGCTTACCTTTTATTGTAGCAAAGGCAAATACACTTTCGAAGCCAGGAACATTTTTAATTTTTTCTATTCGAATTGTCTTGTTCTCTGGTATGTACTTAGATAGGTCATCCGATTTTATAACGATTGAATTCTTTTTAGCCGATACATTATATAGCTCACAATTATTGAAAGCAACATTTGATTTTTCTATTTTCGTTATTTTAGCATCACCTAACTCTGGCAGCCGAAATGCCTCGTTTTTCGAGAGATTATAATAATACGTGAAAGACATTGATTTCACTTTGACTATATCATCATGTCCTAAGACTAAATAGCTCTTGGGGTCAATAATAAACTCAGAATCATTAATATCTAGCGATTTAGAATTGCGTATATCAACGTAATAATCCCTAGTGTCGTCTTGAAATATGTGAAAGGTATATTTCCCTAATTCAATTTTAGATTTATAAGTTCTTATTTCGTTTCCATTTATAACTATTGGTTGTTTTTGATCTTCACGTATAAATGCTGTTTTATTTAGACCCAGAAATACTTCCTGGTATACAGTGCCATTATCGAATTGTATGGCATTTTTTCCTAAGCCTGTTAGTTTTTCATTATAATATGTTACTGGCTTAAGATTACTATCTAAGACTATTTTGCCAACTTGTATGAGTCCTATGTTTGGACTAGTATAAGGTTTATGACCTTTGAAGATTTGATTCTTTTTTGCTGTTTTACTTTTTAAGGATATGAGAACATCATCTTTTAATATGACTGTCGATTTCAATTTTACTCCCTCATTGTCATACCAAAATCCACGAGTGTTTTTTCTGTAAAACGATGATGACATCGACTCAAAATAGTAATCTACCCAATTATTATTAACAGAAATATCTCTATTGTTCTTGTATTTAAGATGTATCGAATTCTTTAGTTTAAATATAACTAAGTCATAATCTTTGATCAAATCTGCATCTAAGATTTTTTCACCGTCGATTTTATATGGTTTACTTTTATCATTCGTTAGTCGGGCATCATCAAACTTGCCATCGATCCATGTGACTATAACATCATTAAGTTCTACTGTCACAGTACCAGAGTTATTGTTTTGATTTGTGCTCGCTGCCATACTTTATAATTGATCTATTCTATATTTCTTATTGGGTTCCTTGGTTTCATTCACTTCGTTCTCCATGAGAACTAATTCTTTTACGTCTTTTTTCCCATTTGTGTTCTTGGCGTTGCTGTAGATATGTTTTTGTCATCATATTCGTAAGTTTTTGCACTCCTTCTTCGAAATTGCTGGTTTCAGTAGAGTGTTCTTCACCGAATATCTTAGTGATGAATGTCTTTTTATCATCTTCGGACTTTATATATATTCCTTTTATAGCAAATCCTGTTACTTCCCGTCGTTTGTTTACAAACTTATTAAGTTCTTTTAAGTTTCTAATTCCCATAGATGGCTCACCGTCAGTAATTACAAACATAGAACAAGATAAGTTAATCTCTGAATTTTTGCTTTTCAGTCTGTTTACAAAGTCAATCATACGATCTTCACAACCGATGATACCATCACTAATATTTGTGCTTTCTAGTCCAGTATATGTAATGTGTGGCCCTGAAATTCTAGATATAACTGTCAAGATCTTAAATAGGAGATTCTTCCTAGTATATTCATAATCAAACTCAACACCTGGAATAAAGTTATTGCTAAAGAAATGAAAGGCGTCAAATGATTTTCTGCTCTGAAGTCCTGTGACCATGAGATAGAGCATCTTGTATAGATTCCTCATTCGATCATGATCCATGGAACCTGATAAATCTAAACAAAAACAGTTTACTTGCGTAACTTCTCCTTTCTTTATCTTAGTCTTTAGGGTTTTCATTACGTTTCCTCTGATCCATTTTTCAGGATCAAAAACAGTTTCTGGGTCAAATTCTATTCCATCAGAAGTATGACGAAAGCTATCAAACTCTGTTGTACGTTTAGAGGGCAATGCTGTTTTGAATGCTGAAGTAACAAATGGCACAAAACTTTGTATTTCTTCTTCTATTTGTAGCATCTCTGTCAGAAATACTTCCTTTTGAGCAATTGAGAAACCTTCTTCCAGATCTATTCCCAATTCTCTCATCTTTTGTTCTCGAAAAGCGGATCGTGATCGCATGGTTTCATTTGCTTGCCTTATTGCAATATTCCACCTTCTTTGATTGGACGCATAAAAGAAAGACGGAACACTATCTATGATGCGCTGTAGACCTTCATTAGATCTAACATTTTGTATTGATTCAATATAAGAGACGAGTAATTCTGCCTCTGCTTTTTCATGGTCTTTTTTATGTTTCAGATAGGTTGTTGCGATGTCACTTTCTGTTATTGTCGCAAGGTTTAAATTAGGTACTAATTTCTGTTCTACACGTTCCCATTTATAAAATGGGAGACTTATAGTGTTGCATAACTCTAGTTGGTATTCTTCTATTTGTTGATTAACGGAATAAACGTATTCGTCATTTTGGGGATTCATGGAAGATTGTCCAATATCGATTAATAAGTTAATTTCATTATTAGTCAATCTAGATTTGCGTAATAGTAAATCTCCATAGTCTAACTGTTTATTACCAAAAAGGCTTAGATCATTAAAATTAGCTTTGTAAGTCAGCATTGATTTGACTGTGTTGACAATATTTTTCCGACTGAACGTTTTTCCAATTTGACTAATGATTGATTCTTCGTCTAGCGCTTTATGGACTAAATGAATATTCTCGTTTCTTCCATCCACCGTTATTTCTCGGTGCATTATGATATATCTATCAAGCATTAGTAGACGATAATCTATTGATAGTAAATTGTGTAAATCGTCATTGAAATCTGGGAAAGACGAGAAGAAAAAATATTTTGAATTTGACTTTTTGACTTCTAATAATTCTTCTATAAACACTTTCTTGTATTTGGAAATCAGAACCAAGACATCTTTGTCATAATCGTATCCATCTTCTACTATTAAAGGGTTATTGCTAATAACTACTTTGTCTACCAATTCGTAGAACCATGAAAAAAACACTTGTGTATTTAGTTGTTTGTCATTGGCAATTGGAGAATAGTGAGAGATCCATCCTTCAAGATTTGTAATACTTGCTGTCATAGAATCCGAGAAAAGAACAATATTTATGTACTTCTCAGCAGTGTACAATAGTGTTACGGTTGATAGAGGCAGTTTTTTTTGTGAATCAGAGTTGATGTTTTCTGCAACTGTATCCAATAAATCTATGTACTTGAAATCTGCAGTTATTTGCGCAAGAACATTCATAGAATCGCTTAATTCTTTATGTTTTGTGTTTGCAATGTCAGATACTGGCACAAGTAAGCCTAATTCATCAGTCAGTTTTTTAATTTCGTTTCTTTCTCCTTTATTAGGTTTGTTTTTCTTAGTTAAATATTTGCTTGTATGCTTATTTAATTGCCTAGACCAGTCTATATTTCCTTTCTTGATCGTAGGGTTATAAAGTTGTATCGTCTTGATATCACTTTCTATTATTTGTACTGTTTTTGATAATGCGTTAGCCTGGGTTAAATTCCAATTACGAATATTTTCAAAACTTACTTCACGTGGATTAAGCAATGGAATGAAATTGGATAAAATTGGTGTTGTGGCCATATCGTAATTTGACTTATAATCTTGTATTCAATGATGATTTGAATAGATAAAGAAATAAAGTTCTTAGTTTTTATGCTGTCAAAATAATACTTAGTTTGGAGATTCGATTATTTTTGGAGTAATTCATTTTAACTAATTCATATGCCAAAACAAGATAACCAATTTCAATTTCAAGCATTACCTGATCATTTTCAAAGAGATTCACATGAGCAAATTGTTGGTCTTCAGATAGATAGACTCCATATGTTGAGTGGGGCTTTGTCTAGCCAGGATATATTAATCGTTCAATATAGGGATAGTCCGCTATTAAGTTTCTATGATGTGAATGGTGCGTTAATTGATGTAGACCATTATTTGCCAGATAACTATTCTCTTAACGATGATAGTACAAGTCAGTCAGTGGTCTATAATACAAAAGGTTACAAAAAAACGGAAGCTAAGAATAAGGCAAAATATAAGACTATACTTAACCGAATCTATAAAGCGGGCAACGCTGATTTTTCTGCAGGTTTACAAGTGTTGCATGATTTAATAATTCCCAAAGATTTGCTTGTCAAACTAGCTGGAGTAATTGAATCTGAATATCAATCAAAGAAGCTAATCGAGGGGCTACATATCAACTTTTTCTGTTTCCATGATTTTCTAGAAGCGCTTGTTTCTGAATATCAAAAGGGTAGTGGAGGCTATGTCCATATTACGGAGAATGACAATATTATCATCACAACATTGAACAAACGTTCGGGGATTTCCGTAATCATAGAAACCAAGGATATTAAAGGTGATTTATTGCCTGCTAATAAGTGGAATATTGTAAGAACGGGCTCAAAATCAAAATTGGACCAAGCACTTGTATTTAGAACAGAAGATGTAAAGGGATTTTTTAAGTCTATTAACTTCGAATCTACATTTGATACAGATCGCTATCGACTATATTTCAAGCCAGGAATGTTGTCTATGGATAGTCTGCTGGACAATACTGATAATTTATTGAATCTATATATTTATAATAACTGCTATCAAATATTAGCATCTGATCACAACATCATTATCGCTCTAACGAATAATCAAGAAATCACAGTAGTCAATACACACAAATCTGTTATTCCCCAAAAGTGGCCAAGAAAGATAGTTCTTCCCTATGATGCTAAATGGATGAGAGTGGATGAAAATCTAAGCTGCCTATTTATCCAAGATGATGAAGGTAGTATAGAAGCTTTTGATATTACAGGCGATCATACAATATCTCTTGGTAATCTTGGGATATATGATGAAGGATTCGAAGTGAACCAGAGAGGAGATCTTATCGTGGCACTGAATAATGGTAAATCCCTAGCTAAGATTAAAACGAATGTATATGATTTGAATTTAGGTGCAGATCTAGATAGTTTCACTGAGATTTTTAAAGATATTTCACATTTATTCAAAGGAGAGTCTATATTCACTAAAACGGAATACGCCGAGGCAATAACGGAATTAGTCGAAGAGGAAAATAATGCATTGCCTACAGCGATAGAGATGGCAAGATATGATTTCGAAACGAATATAGAGCACAGACTTCTAGAGTCTGGTGACGGGTATTTATCCTTGTTAGATGTGCAAAATAAAATTGCAATAGCTAGAATAAATATAGCCGAAGAATTGACTGCAAAATCAGATCAGTTAGGGGCTATTCTTGTAGGACAACGTCTTAATTCCGCAATTTCTAATATTGTAGGCCCAATAGAGAAAAGAGTCAATAGTATGGTTGATATAGCTAGATCTAATAATATATTAGATCTAGTACAAGCTTACAGGGAGGATATCACTCAACAAAGTGACACGGAGGCTTATCGTGAGATGCTCAATAATCTTAGAGGATTCGATCAAGAATTATCTGCCATGGCACACAATTTGGAGGATGGTGTTCTTTCTGAATTCAAAACTATTCAAGAGGAATTAAATTCGCTTTTTGCAAGTCAAATCACGAATGACGAAAATGAACTCAACAAGTTTATCTCTGGTGAAATTGATCTAATAGAACAAGCAATAATCGATACGCATGAGCCTCGAAGACTAGAGTTGTTACTAAGTACACATCCAGCTTGTTTGGAGTTGATGTCACTTCTAAAACAGCCATTTATACTACAAAGTGTGGCTAAGGGAAAAAGATATAGCCCTGCAATGATACAGACAAGGCTACTAGATAAGGTTGAAAAAAGACACGAAGCACTACAGTTAATCGAGCAAAAGAAAGAAGAAAAGCAAAACGCAGCCAAGCTTCAGTTTTCCAATATGATTTCTGATAGTATTCTCTTTTTCGTAAAGAACCATACAGGAGGATTTTCTGATCATGAGCTAAACGCGAATGCTAACCATGAGTCTATCTTACAAGATATAAGGAAGCTAGAACGTGATTATAATGATGTAAGGTTGGCACAAGACCTGAGAAGGAAACTCAATCGACGCATACTAGATCGGAACAGAGATGATCTAGAAAAAATGGTGGCCTTTGAGGGCAAGTACGCTTTTGTTCAGAACGATCCTGATTTATATGTAGATCTTGAAAATAATCAAATATCGGTACCTAATTGGGATATCCAGATTACAGAAAAGAAAAGTGATGAGGATAAATACATTGTAAGCTATGTTAGGAGTTCAGATAAGGAAGTACACAAAATAAGCACGGAGGAAAATCTATTGTCAGGTAAGGCATTTGAATTGACAGAAGCTGAGTATAGAGCATTCTCATTGAAATATCAATATTATATTACTAGTGAGTTTTCTTATAATTTGCTAGAGGCAATATGGGCAGTCTATTGTGAAGAAGCAGAGGCGGGAAGTTATCCTCAATTCGCTATTGCAGATATAGAACGAGACATTCCAAAGTCAAGTGTAGAAGCTAAATCATTAAGATGTGCTTTAGAGAAAAAACATAAAGAGTATCTAGAGAAAAACAGAGATAGATATGTTCCACAGATTAGTTCTGATTTTATTGATGAGACTCCGTATTTTCAAGGGAAACTGCATGAATTCGTATTAAAAGCGAAACTTCAAAAATTAAGCGGGTCGGGAATAATTTTATTAGCTGGGCCTCCGAGTACGGGTAAGAGTGTGTTCTTGAAATTTGCTGCTTCAATTATGAATCGAGAATATTTCGAGCATACATCTGATAAGTGGCAAACTAAAAATAGCTTAGTTACGGCTATCAAATTTGGAGAGTACGGGCCCTATTCTATACCTGCTGGGTTCACTAAGGCAATAACCACTTCTCATGCTCTGATCAACATAGAAGAAATAAAAGAGTGGCCAGAAGCATTACGGAAATCATTGAATCCATTTTTTGCAGGTAGCAAGGTTTTTACGTCTCCTGATGGAACTAAATACGATATTGGCGATGATATACTCTTATGTGCTGCGGCGAATCTAGGATCGATGTACAGACAGGAAGACGAACCGTTTACTGCAGATTTTTGGTCTCGTATAGAAGTCGTCGAATATGACTACGCACCAGAATCGGTTACCGCCGATTATTATGATGAATTGATGTCACTAACAAAAAATAAACTGGTAACAACTCAGGACCTGGCGAGGGATTATTTCAACTACTATGATGCACCTCAAGACGCCAATGGGAAAGCATTATATTTTGCCAAACAGTTTTTAGAATTCATTCTGCTCCCAAAAGCGGATGAGGAAATAAAAAGGGATAATCTATCAAAATACATAATCGATTATTTTACCAACAACCTTAATCTCGGCAAAGTAAGGAAGACAGATCTATACAGTCCTGAAGAAGCCATCAAAATTGCTTTTAAAAGGGTCAAAGATTTCAGGAGCTTCGATGTGAAAGAATTCTATGATCTATATAATCACTTTGCCAATGGAAGATCACTGCGAAGTAAACGGTTGGAAAAAATGAAAATGTCTGATGTGACAAAGTATGAACAGCTGAAAGTTCAGATCCTAATAATAAGATATATGGAAGGCTGTCTTAGGGAACTAAGGAAGTTGTTCTACAGTTCTGCTGGACAGACGGAAATTGAGGGGACGAATAGAGAATTTATCAAATGCGTGCATTTGATGGAGCTGATAGGGCAGATGTAATTCTGCATGCTAGATATACTATAAAACTAAAAATGGCGACTTGAAATATTCAAGTCGCCATTTTTTATGCTATAGTTTTTATCTTACTCCGGAGCCATGTCTGGATTTAATAAATCGTAAAACTGATTTAATTTTGGTAAGATTATAATTCTTGTTCTTCTATTTGTTGCTCTTCCTTCAGCTGTGCTGTTGTCGGCAAGTGTGTTGTATTCCCCTCTACCCGCAGCAATCAATCTGTTAGGATCAATATTATGATTTTTCTGAAGTAATCTAACTACTGAAGTTGCTCTTTGTACACTTAGGTCCCAATTATCCTGGACACAACTGCTACTCATTGGTACATTATCAGTATACCCCTCTACCATAACTTCTAAGTCAGGTCTAGATTTGATAATTTCTGCGACTTTTCCTAGTACTTCATTTGCTCTAGCGGTTAATCTCGAACTACCAGATTGGTAAAGCATCTTATCAGACAAGTTGATGAATACTACTGTTTTGTCTACTTTGACATCAATATCATTATCAGCAATACCATCTCTCAGTACACCTTTCAGATTTACAGCAAGTGCTAGATTGATAGAATCCGCTTTAGTTCTTGCAGCTTGTACAAGTCTGATATATTGATCTTTTCCTTCTAATTGACGAAGCGTTTCACCGATATTATCATTTGCTGATTGCGAAAGTACTGTCAAGTCTCCTACTTGAGATACCGTTTTATCTCTTTGTAACTTTAGATCTTTTATTTGGTCCTTAAGATCAGATATTTGTTCATTTCTAAGCTGAAGTGCTTTTTGGTCTCCTTTAAGAAGGGCCTGATCTTTTTCGCATCTATCTAACTTTACTAAAGCTCGATTTAGATCTTCACCGACTCTACCTATATCCTTATTCGCAGCATCTAACTCCAACTGAAGTGATCCAAATTTCTTCTTACTTACACAAGAAGAAAATCCAAGTCCGAGTACGATAGCAAAAATTATAAATTTTGAATTCATATTATTATTTATTTTAATGTATAAACAGCACATTTCATGCCTAATTAGTTATTCAATGGTTATGAAATGTAAATACAGATGGGAAATGGGGTAAATGTGAACTTCATTATCATAATGATATATTATATAATGAAAGACGCTCTATAAACGATACACAAATTGATTAGTGTATGCGGTTCTGTTATAGTTTTATTAAAAGGAAGAGTTGGAGCGATAAGATAAGTGACAAGAGGAGTGTATGTGTAATAATACCAATTGTGTTTCAATTTGCCGCATAAGGATATTGGTAAATGCCGATACATATTGAATGTTGCAGACGAATGTATGCGGCAAATTCAATAGTAATCGGTATAACCTATTGTTATAATCGGTGATTGTATTGAATCAGTTGGGTGTTTTTTACTTTTGCTTTGCAAAGAAATTTGCGGCTTCCAATAAATTGTAAGCGACATTAGGTTTTCGGTTCTACTATCAACAAAAAGTAAATCCAGTAAATAGGGTAATTCAAATATCGAAAGTCGAAAAGCAAAGCTGTCTGAAGTCGAAAAGCGCAGCGGTCAAAATGTCAAAATGTCAAAATGTCGAAACATCGAATAGTCGAATAATCAAAAAGCGCAGCGGTCGATTTCTAAACAGTAAATGCTTCTTCCATCACATTAGCACTAATAATTTTATCTAAGACTGATCTAGCATCAGCTTCTTCAGCAACTAAGTCTTGTAGTGTTATTGTTTCTAGTACTTTGTCGATCGTATACTGCACTATCGTCCATAGAGACTTCATAGAGCAATCAACAGAGCTTGTACAGAATTTAAATTGACCATCCTCTTCATCACATGTTTCTTTGGCAAGATTCAGTCCGCCGAGAGAACAGATTACTTCTTTCATATTGATCATATCCGCAGGCTTGGTTAATACGTAGCCTCCGCGCTGCCCACGAGTACTCCCAATAAATCCAGCCATTCTTAGACAACGAGTGATCTTAGCAACATATGGTTGTGACATATCCTCGAGCTCACTGAGTTGAGGAATACTTAAACCCAGTTCACGATCAGCTCTAGCGATTCTTAATAGAATTCTGATACCGTATTCGTCTTGTTTGTTAATTTTCATGAGTTTAAATTTAATCTGGGTATTTTATATAGCACGCATTTATTTGGTCCACATATCTATTATCCGTCAACATCATAAAGCGATTCTGCAATTCTAACAAATCAAGCGGTTTTGCAAAATTTCTGATCGACAATATTCTTTCATGAGAACGCCAATTGGTAGTCTGATTTCATTAAGAAATATTGAAATTTTATAATTACATCATATCCATAACGAACTCTGCTTCTTCACTCATCATGCTCTTGTTCCATGGCGGATCATACACAACACGCATATCTACATCAGTCACTCCTTCTACAGCACTTACTTTTGTGAATACTTCTGTAGGTAAGGCATCTGCTACCGGACACATAGGAGTGGTAAGGGTCATAGTCAGTATGACTTGGCCGTTATCATCAACATCGTGACCGTAGATTAATCCTAGTTCATAGATGTCTACCGGAATCTCAGGATCTAGTACAGTTTTACAAGCTGCAATTATATCCTTTACTATTCTTTCTTTATCTAAAGCCATTATTTTATCGAATTTAAAGCGACTGCATACATTTTCATTTGCTTCACCATACTCAGTAATCCATTTGATCGAGTAGGAGAGAGGTGTTCTTTTAACCCTATCTTATCTATGAAATATAAATCACTATCCATTATATCTTTTGCAGGTTGATTTGACATTACTTGAATGAGCAACCCTATTATTCCTTTTGTGATCACTGCATCACTATCTGCTGTGAATTCTACTTTACCATCTTTATGATCTACGCCTAACCATACACGACTTTGACATCCACTGATTAATTTTTCATCCGTTTTTTGTGTAGGATCTATCAATGGTAAGTTCTTACCCAAGTCAATGATATATTCGTACTTATCCATCCAATCATCAAAGTAGGAGAAGTCATCTATTAATTCGTCTTGTATTTCGTTTATTGTCATTTGGTAATTCTGTGTCAAATTTATTTCCTAAGCTTTTTATTTAGGTCTTGATGGCCAATAACAGTTATTATTTCAATATGATCAGAATGCAGTTCAAAAATAATGCTATCTGAGCGATATACACATCTTCTGTAATCTCCTTTAATGCCTAGGACAGATGCATAGGTAAACGGACGATCTGCAATAAGCTCAAACTGATCAAACATTAATTCTATATAATTATCTGCATGTTTTAATCCGAAACGTTTTTTACCGTAAACATAAATTTGTCCAAGATCATCTAACGCCTGTTGCGTAATTGTATATTTACCCATGAACTTCCGACTTTATGTAGGAAATCATCTCATCTTTATTCATAGTAGATACTCCACTTGATTTTGCTTTGTCCAATTTAGCTTGCAACCAATCAATCTGTTTCTGTTTTCCTCGTGCTTGCCTTATCAAGTCATTCACTAACTCACTCTTGCTTGAATACTCTTCACTTTCTACTTGTTCTTTTAGCCAAGCCTCATTCGGTTCTGTAAAAGATATACTTTGTCTGTGCATAATTTGATGTTTGGTTCAAATATACATCATATTTACATCAAATCCAATTCGTCTCTACCATTTAGTATACAAGAATTTCAGATTAATATCAAAATCTCGTCGAATTTCTACACTTATCTCAACATCCTTGCCGCTCTCTCTACTCCTGCCACCAGCTTGGCCACATCATCCTTACTACTATATACAGCAAAAGATGCTCTAACTGTTCCCGGAATCTGATAAAAGTCCATTAAAGGTTGAGTACAGTGATGTCCTGTTCTTACTGCAATCCCCATTTTGTCTAGCAAAGTACCTACGTCATATGGGTGCGTCCCTTCTATGAGGAATGATATCACACTTGCTTTATTAGCGGCAGTACCAATGATTCTAAGACCATCAATTGCCAGTAGCTTTTCGGTAGCATACCTAAGTAATTCTGATTCGTGTGCTGCGATCGCATCAAAACCCAGATCTTTCACATATTCTAAAGCAATACCTAAACCAATAGCTCCAGAAATATCCGGTGTTCCAGCTTCAAATTTAAATGGCAATTCATTGTAAGTTGTCTTTTCGAAACTCACGGTTTTGATCATTTCTCCGCCACCTTGATATGGAGGCATTGCGTCGAGCCATTTTCTTTTACCATAGAGTACGCCAATACCAGTTGGACCATATACTTTATGACTAGAGAATGTATAGAAGTCAGCATCCAAAGCTCTAACATCTATCTTAGAGTGAAGGGTTGCTTGAGCACCATCTATCAATACGGGTATATCTTTTTGATGTGCCAGGTCGATTACTTCCTTCACTGGATTTATAGTCCCTAGTGAATTAGAAATATGTACGATCGACACAATTTTTGTCTTATCAGAAAGTAATTTCTTATACTCATCTATGATGATTTCCCCTTTCTCATTTACAGGAATCACCCTTAGTGAGGCTCCTTTTTCTTCGCAGATCATCTGCCATGGCACAATATTAGAATGATGTTCCATAGCTGAGATGATCACTTCATCACCCTCATTTAGGAACCTCTTGCCATAGCAAGCGGCTACTAGATTGATACTTTCGGTACATCCTCTAGTGAATATAATTTCATCAGTTGATTCAGCATTAAGAAAAGATCTAACCCGCTCTCTTCCCAATTCAAATGCATCCGTTGCTTCTTGACTAAGTTCATATACTCCTCTGTGCACATTGGCGTGTTGAGATGTATAATATTTACTTATGGCATCGATTACGACTTGGGGTTTTTGACTTGAAGCTGCACTATCAAGAAACACGATAGGCTTACCTCTCATTTCCGTATGGAGCAAAGGGAAGTCAGCACGTACTTTTTCTATATCAAGACTAGTTTTTGTGTTGTTATCTGCCATTAAATAATTTTAACTATTGAAAATCAAATAGATAGACTACTTCTTTGAAAGCTTTGCATCAACCATAGAAAGCACTTTTTCGATGATAGGCTCGTATCTAAAGTTTAGAATTACATCACCTATGAATGCTTTCTGAAGTAAGTTTTTTGCACCCTCATCAGATAATCCTCTACTTTTAAGATAGAATACAGATTCATCATCCAATTGACCAATAGTTGCTCCATGACTACATTTTACATCATCTGCATAAATCTCTAGTTGAGGTTTAGCATCCATGATTGCTGTATTCGATAGTACTAGACTTGCATTTTGTTGATAAGCATTTGTCTTCTGAGCATCTTGTCTCACAAGTACTTTACCATTAAATACACCTCTTGCTTTATCAGAAAGAATCCCTTTGTACACTTCATTACTCTCACAATGAGGGACGGCATGATCGATAAATGTCGAATTATCGATATGTTGGTCATCAAGACCGAGATATGCTCCATAGTAGTAAGTGTTTACACCTGGACCCATATGTTCAGTACTGATATTATTTCTTACTATTTTCCCACCAAGATCAACACCGTAGTTACTATAAATACTGTCTCTTCCTTGGATTGCTATTGAGTTAGTGATTTGAAAAGCACTCTTACTTTCGAATTGCAATCTGTAATGATGTACATGCGCATTGTCTTCTACATCGATATAGTTCGCTGCATTGGTGAAGTATTTAGCATCATTATTAGTAGAGTGGTAACTTTCTATTACAGAATACTCACTACTTTTTGACCCAATCATAAACATCTGAGGATGTGAGAAATAAGCCTCGTCACTTCCTGTGTTAATATGAATGAAATGTATAGGTTTCTCCACTACAGCATTCTTATCAGAAACGATAACATAGCCATGCTGAGCAAAAGCCCTATTCATTCTTAAGAATACATTTTTGGCTGTTCCTCCTTTTTGGTCTACAAGGTTATGAATTTTGCTTGCGAGTTCTTCGTTTTGCAATGCATCTGCAACTGTCATCATGCGCAATCCTTCTGGCATATTATCCATGCTGCTAAGATTTGTATCTAGCACACCATTTACAATAGCGACAACTACTGCATCCAATCCCTCGAATAAGAATTCATCAAATTGATCTTGTGACAAATTATTTGAAGTCCCAAACTTGTATGCATCTTTGACGATAGGAGATACATTTGTGTATTTCCAGTCTTCATCTTTACGTGTAGGGAACTCCTCAGTCATTAATTGATCAAACGCAGCTTTTCGAAATGCAGCTATCGGTTGATCTTTCTGTCCATTAAGTCCAGCTTCGTATGATTGAAAGAGTGTTTTGATCCACTCTTTTGTATTACTATCTCTATCTTTCGATATTATTGACATTGTATTAAATTTCGAATTTTGAATTAAGAATTACAAATTGACGACTACGCTGTTGCACTGTCAACTTCTTCTTTTATCCAGTCGTATCCTTTTTCTTCTAGCTCAAGTGCTAGCGTCTTATCACCAGACTTTACTATTCGTCCATTATATAAAACGTGTACAAAGTCAGGAACGATATGATCCAATAATCTTTGGTAGTGCGTTACTACTACAAATGATCTATCAGGACTTCTAAGTGCATTCACAGATTCAGCAACAACCTTTAGTGCATCGATATCAAGTCCACTATCTGTTTCATCAAGTATTCCTAATTTCGGCTCTAAAACAGCCATTTGAAGCATTTCGTTACGCTTCTTTTCTCCACCTGAAAAACCTTCATTCAATGATCTCTTAAGGAAGGAAGGATCTATACCCAACATCGCAGCTTTTGCTTTGATTAATTTTAGTATTTCTACTGGCTTCATCGCTTCTTCATTTCTTGCTTCTCTACCTGCATTGATTGCACTTTTAAGAAATGTTGCATTTGTTACTCCAGGGATTTCTACTGGATATTGGAATGCTAAGAAAAGACCAGCATGTGATCTTTCGTCCACATCCATATCTAGAAGATCCTCTCCGCCGAAATCAACAGAACCACTTGTGATTTCATACTCATCTCTACCAGCTAATATATTCGCTAGGGTAGACTTACCAGAACCGTTAGGTCCCATAATAGCATGTACTTCACCTGGATTCACTTCTAAGTTTATACCACGAAGTATTTCTTTATCTTCAATTGAGACTTTTAAATCTTTAATTTTTAACATTGTAATATTAGATTTCGAGAGTTGAAGAAATTGAGACTTCAAGAAGTGCCTAATTCTTCTACCCTGCTATAGTTATTTATATTTATTGTATATTATTTATTGGTCATTTAAAACCATATTGATCTTTTATTTTGCTTCTACTTGGATAATCAGTTTTTGAATTTCTTCCCAGAATATCTAAAAACCTGTATCAATTATCAATTATCAATTATCAATTATCAATTATCAATTATCAATTATCAATTATCAAAATTATCCAACAGAACCTTCTAGCGTAATAGCCAACAGTTTCTGAGCCTCGGCTGCGAACTCCATAGGGAGTTCCGCAAACACCTCCTTACAGTATCCGTTTACGATCATATTGATGGCATCTTGTTCGCTTAGTCCTCTAGCTTGTAGATAGAACAATTGATCTTCTCCAATCTTAGAAGTCGTCGCTTCATGCTCTACTCGTGCAGTACTATTCTCAATCTCTAAGTATGGGAACGTATGCGCTCCACATCTGTCACCCATCAATAATGAATCACATTGAGAGAAGTTTTGAGAATTATGAGCATTCTTTCCAACTTTAACTAAACCTCTATATGAGTTATGACTTCTTCCAGCTGAAATACCTTTCGAGATGATTGTACTTTTAGTATTCTTACCTAAGTGAATCATCTTAGTACCTGTATCAGCCTCTTGTCTGTTGTTTGTTACCGCGACAGAATAGAATTCTCCGATTGAGTTATCTCCTTTAAGGATACAACTTGGATATTTCCATGTGATTGCAGATCCTGTCTCTACTTGTGTCCAAGAAATCTTAGACTTGTATCCAGCACAAAGGCCTCTTTTTGTAACGAAGTTATATATACCTCCTTTACCATCCTTATCACCAGGATACCAGTTCTGAACAGTAGAATATTTTATCTCTGCATTATCATGAGCTATTAATTCAACTGTAGCCGCGTGCAATTGATTCTCGTCTCTCATTGGTGCAGTACATCCTTCTAAGTAACTTACGTAGCTACCCTCATCTGCTATGATCAATGTTCTTTCGAATTGACCAGTATTCATTGCATTAATACGGAAGTAAGTAGATAATTCCATTGGGCTTCTTACACCTTTAGGAATATATACGAACGAACCGTCACTAAATACTGCAGCATTAAGAGTTGCAAAGAAGTTATCAGTATAAGGTACTACTGTTCCTAGATATTTCCTTACAAGTTCAGGATGCTCCTTTACCGCTTCAGAAAATGAACAGAAAATAATTCCTAATTCTCCTAGCTTCTCTTTATAAGTAGTCTTTACAGAAACACTATCGATGACAGCATCTACAGCTACACCAGCAAGTACCATTTGCTCTTCTAACGGAATACCAAGCTTATTGAAAGTTGCTACTAATTCAGGGTCAACTTCATCCATACTTTCTAACTCAGGCTTTTTCTTCGGCTCTGCGTAGTAGATTACATCTTGATAGTTGATCGGAGTGTATTTTACCTTAGGCCAATGCGGCTCTTTTAGTGTCTTCCAATGTTTAAATGCTTTCAACCTGTACTCGAGTAGCCACTCCGGCTCTTCTTTCTTAGCCGAAATTCTACGAACAGTATCCTCATTTAGACCAGGCTCGAATGCCTCAGTCTCGATGTCACTTGAAAATCCGTATTTATAGTCACTCTGGATATTTTCTTCCAGAACTTGCATAGAATCGCTCATTGATTGATCTATTTATTTGATTTTTATAATGTAATTATCTAGTGAGTTTTCCTTATTAATTAAGAGCCCACTTTGATTTTATTTCTATTTATACAAAAAAGTATAAATAAGGTTGCAAAGATGATATAATTATCCTAATTATCTAAAAGAATTAGATAAAGGTTAGTGGGTGCGACACAAAATATTTTGAATATTAAACTTGCTAATTAGACTGAATATTGAAAGTTTTGTTTTTAATTAAAGATAATCATAGCATGCCTTTGAGTGCAGCCCATACATTAGCTGCAACAATCTTTTGTCCATCTGCATTCGGATGTTTTCCGTCTTTTAGCATAAGATCAGGATTACCTACTACTCCTTCTAGGAAAAATGGAAAGAAAACTATATCGTCTGGCGCCGACAAGTCTTTATAAATTTGAGTAAATTCCTTCACATATTCATCACCCATATTTGGAGGTGCCATCATTTCACATAGACCTATTTTTACATTTGGATTCTTTGCTTTTACACTACTTATGATTGCAGCAAGATTCTTACGTGTTTCGTCAATAGGAAGGCCACGAAGCATATCATTTGCTCCTAGTTCCAAAATGAAAAGATCAACTTTTTGTTTCATTACCCAATCCAATCTCTTAAGACCACCAGAGGTAGTTTCGCCACTTAGTCCAGCATTGACAACTTTATATTTTAGATCCAGAGAATCGATTATATCCTCAATATTAGATGGGAATGATTCGTTAGGTTCCAATCCATAGCCAGCTGTCAAACTGTTACCGTAGAATAGGATTACTTTCCCATCATTTACTTTCTCAGACTCGGCAGATTTAATTTCTACTTTATTATCAATTGTTGCATTTGTTGTAGCAGACTTATCATCTTTACATGAAATAACAAATACAGAGACTACACATAACATTAAAAATAGCTTAGGAAGTTTAATAGTAAGCTTGTTATTAGTCTTTTTTGTGTTTAGTTTATACAACTTTCTCCAGTTTTGAATAGTAAGTTTTTCGAGGATTCGTCTATAGTTATGGCTCATTTGTATATCTATCTGATTAATATGTAAACGAAATTACTTTTTATTAGTTCTTGTTAGGTATTTAATGCCATGAAATGTAACTAATGCGATTGCTCATGAGTTAGTAAATCAATGTATTCGTAATCAGGGAATGGAAAATATATCATTTAAAGTAAATCATAATGATTCTAGAAGCAAAATCAATTTTTAAAAAATATAAAGGTGTCAATAAAGAATTGACTGTATTGGATGATATCAATTTTTCTGTAGGCAAGGGAGAGATATTGGCTATCGTAGGACCTTCTGGTTCGGGCAAGACTACATTGCTTGGGCTTTGTGCTGGATTGGATAATCCAAGTTCCGGATCTATTGGTCTAGCGGGATCAGTTATAAGTAATATGACAGAGAATGAAAAGGCAGAAGTTAGAAATCGAAAGGTTGGATTCATCTTTCAGAATTTTCAGTTGCTTCCTACATTGACAGCTTTAGAAAATGTAATGATTCCTCTTGAATTACAAGGAAGAGCAAAGGGTGCAAAAGATAAAGCGGAACAACTTTTAGAGAGAGTAGGTTTAGGTGGTAGGTCGCATCACTATCCAAGTCAATTATCTGGAGGTGAGCAACAAAGAGTTTCTCTAGCCAGAGCATTCAGTAATGATCCAGAAATTTTGTTTGCTGACGAACCCACTGGGAACCTTGATGAAGAAACAGGAGCGATAGTAGAAAAGCTATTATTCGATTTGAATAAAGAAAAACAAACTACATTAATAATAGTAACACACGATCTAGAGTTAGCTAATAAAACAGATAGAATCATAAAACTAAAAGGTGGGAAAATAGTAAGTGATCAAATCATAAAAGCAACTGCACAAATATGAACTGGTCATTAATCGTTAAAACTGCCATTCGAGATAGTAGAAAAGATCGTTCTAAACTGCTACTATTCATGTCTTCCATTATCCTTGGGGTAGCGGCTTTGGTTGCTATCAATTCATTCAATGATAATCTGGTCAGAGATATAGAAAACCAATCGAAATCACTGCTCGGAGCGGATATGACAGTAGGTGGTAATCGGCCACTTAATGATGATATTGTATCATCTCTTGATTCATTATCTACAGAACGGACAAGCGAAGTGGAATTGTTCTCCATGTCTTACCTACCGTCTGCGAATGAAAGCCAGTTTGTAAGGCTAAAAGGATTAACAGGAAACTTTCCTTATTATGGAAAATTAATAACGGAACCCACTGACGCAGCAAATACTTATAAATCTAGTCTAGCCGCGCTTGTTGATGATGGCATGATGCTTCAATATAACCTCGAAGTTGGAGACTCAATAAAACTTGGAGAGACGACTTTTCCTATTACAGGACGAATAATGAATGCATTCGGAAGTGTAGATGCTGGTGCGTCATTTGCGCCATCGGTATATATTGGCGGTAAAAATGTAGAAGCAACTAAATTAATACAGCCTGGCAGTATAGTCAACTATAAAGAATATGTAAAAGTAGACACCGATATAGATCTTGATGCTTGGGAAGATGACAGACGGAAAGATTTCAGAAATCAAGGACAACGAGTTACAACTGTAGAGGATCAAAGAGAGAACTTACAAGAAGCATTTTCTAACTTGAATAACTTCTTGAATATCGTAGCATTAATCTCTTTGCTACTGGCTTGTATTGGAGTTGCTAGCAGTGTGTTGATCTATGTGAAGACAAAGGTCCAGAGTATTGCTATTCTAAGATGTCTAGGTATGAAAGGGGAAGAAGCATTTATGGTGTATTTTCTCCAGATTATCAGTTTAGGAACATTGAGTGTTATAGTCGGAGTAGCAATTGGGAGTATTATACAGGTCATATTACCATTGGTACTTCAAGGCTTTTTACCGTACGAAGTTAACATGTCAATTTCTCCTATTGCAATGATCAAAGGGTTTGTGATGGGCGTACTGATGACATCTTTGTTTGCGCTTGGGCCATTATTAAGCATAAGAAGGGTGACACCGCTTAGGACATTGAGAGTGAGTGATGAAGTCCCAGAAAGAGATCCGTTGCAATGGTTGATATACGGCTTGATCTTCATTACAATTACAGGGTTTCTATATACACTGACAGCTAGTGTTCTAGATGCTACGATTTTCTCAATGGGAATCCTTGTCGCATTTTTGATACTGTATGGTGTAGCTAGATCGGTAACCTGGGCAGTACGTAAGTTCTTTCCATCAGGTGCGAGCTTTGTCGTGAGACAAGGATTGTCAAATCTTTATAGACCAAATAATCAGACATTAACCTTGATCGTATCCATCGGTTTGGGGACTGGTATTCTTACTTTGTTATTTATTCTGCAAGGACTTATCTTGAATAATGTAGAAGGTATGGGAGTTGGGAATCAACCTAATATGATTGTCTTTGGAATAGAAGCTGATCAGAAACAGGAGATAGAAGAGATTACCAAATCATTCGACATGCCCGTTATTCAAAATGTGCCAGTAGTAACAATGGAATTGGCAGAATGGAAAGGAAAGACAAAAAAAGAATGGCTCTCTGACACCACTAGAACATCAAGAAGGTGGGCGATTAATAGAGAGGCTAGAGTGAGTTATCAAGATACTATCCCTCCAGACGATATTCTTATTGAAGGGACATATACAGGTGTGCATGATGGTGGAGATTCTATATTTATATCGTTGGACGAAAGATATAGTGAAGGACTTAACGTTGGACTGGGTGATGAGCTGGTATGGAATGTACAAGGAGCAATGATTACGACTTATGTAGGCAGTATCAGGAAGATTAACTTTAGAAAAATGGAATCTAGGTTCTTTATTCTGTTTCCTACTGGAGTGTTAGAAGATGCACCACAGTTTATGATATTAGTTACCAAATCACCCGAAAAGCAAATAACAGCGGATTTTAGAAACGCAGTAGTAAAAAGTATGCCTAACGCATCAGTAATAGATCTAGGTAGTATCCTAGTTACGCTTAATGATATTATTACGAAAGTTAGCTATGTCATTAAATTTATGGCTGGCTTCAGTATATTGATAGGTCTCATAGTTTTGATCAGTTCATTGTTTTTAAGTAAGTTTCAGAGGATACGAGAGAGTGTATTGTTAAGAACATTAGGAGCTGTAGAAAACAAAATCTATAAGATAAACGCCGTTGAGTATGCGTCACTAGGTATATTATCAGCACTAACGGGAATATCATTAGCTGTGTTTGGAAGCTTCATGTTAGCCAAATTTGTCTTCGAGCTGGATTTCAATCTTAGTTGGTGGCCTATTATTGGGATATTTGTATTTATTGTAGCACTCACTGTACTTATTGGGTTATGGAATAGTCGAGATGTCGTTAAGAGGTCTCCGTTGGAGATATTGAGAAATGTTTAGTAGAATATTGAATTCAACTATTGTGAAGAATTGGTTTTAGTGAGGGGTATATAATGAAAACACATATTGTTGGCTACTATTTTTTAAAAAAATAGTAGCCAACAAATCAATGAAGAAATGTTGACTATCTAATTTTTATTTAAATGTTTTTTTATTTCTATTTTTTTACAAATCGATATGGTTTATTATTTACTTCAATGAAATAAATACCAGATGACAAATTAGACACATCGATTGGTTCATTCTCTAGTTTTATTCCATCTGATAATTGAACCCCGTATCCACTAAATAACTTATAGGCGATATTACCTTCTGTCCCATTTACATACAATTGATCTGTTGTAGGATTAGGATAAACTGAAACATTATCTATTGTGTAGTCCACCTTTTTTACTTCAGTGTAAGATTTTCCTCCATCTAAGTCTACCTGCTCTAATCTGTAGAATGTCAATCCTTGTTTTTCCAAGATGTCATCATATTTATAATTTGTTACGTTGTTCGTGTTAATATTGCCTTCTACCCAGATTACATTTTCCCAAGTGAATCCGTTAGAACTCCTTTGAATATACCATCCAGCATTATTTATCTCCATTGCTGTTTTCCAGGTTAGTTTGGCTACATTACCTTTACTAAGTAAGTCGAAGGATAATAGTTCTACAGGGAGTGTTTGGTTATTTCCGACTAGGTAAAGAGCTACGTTATTTACTGCCCCATAAGTACTTCCAACTCCTGCAGGATCTGGCCAAGGACTAAAAACTGAATAAGATTCATAATATTTAAGAGGTTGGTTGGCCCAATTAACACCAACCTCTCTTCCAGATCCATAATTGCAACTGAATCTAAGTCCTATCCAATAACTTGTGTTTGCAGCAATTGGAACTTGAGGATCCATAACTTTCTCATTCCAAACTCCATTAATTGGGGCTGGATCATAGTCTATGGAAAGAAGGTTATTGGGTCTGTTAGCGGTAGGGTGATGATCGTATACAGCATATCGAACGTCACAAGTAGCCCCTTGCGTTGGGTGATCATATAGACCATAATGTGTGAAGTTTCCACTGTCAGTTGGCCCTGTAATAATTTTCAACCAAACTATTTGATTATTACCATATGATCCATATCCTGTGTTTACAGTATTTCCAAAAATTTGGGCATGAGAGGCGTGACAAATAACGAAGAATGCAAATAGAAATATTAAAGAGTGTATTGTTTTTTTCATAGTCCTAGTTTTTAATTATTAGTTTTTATTATTCTTATAACTATCTGTGTTCTAGTTGCTAATTAATGTTACCCTAATTTCTGTTTTTTATTTTAATAATCTTATTTCCTTTGGGAGTGATCATGTACATGTTTAGCATTGTGTAATAAAGTGCGCTTTGAGTAATTTTAAGAAGTTGAGCATTAAATATATTATCAAGTATATCGTATAGTATGGACTCCCAAATGTAAATTCAAGGGATTAGAAGGGGCACTAAAGGAATTTTTAGAAATTCAAATGCGTCAAATTCGCGAATGGAAACGACTGGAGATACAATTGTTAAGTTTACAGCAGACTATATATATATATATATATAGTCTGCCCCAAAACTGTCAATATCCAAAGTGAATGTAGAGACAGAATTAAAAGTTATCAAAGTGTATTTGACATATATTACTTGTAAATACTAGATAAAAATGGACAATGCTAATTAGAAGATATGTGTCAGACCTTAGGTGTTCAGAAACTATTAATAGCATATTTCAATATTTTCTAATTTTCATCAAATTCTCTTTTGTTCTTTTTACGATACGTGAACATTTGTTAACGTATCGTCTTTTTTTATCACATAATAGGTACTATTTCTTTCTGGTTTCACCAATTAGTCCAATTTTCTCTTCCTAGCTCTCCTACATTTGAATTGTAAATAAGGTCAAACTAATGATTGGCATTATTAATAAAAAGAAGAGAAGTTATGATGGTCATTCACGATAAATCTGATCATTGAAACTTCCTTTTTTAATTTTTCGCAACATATAATGTACATCTGAATAATTAAAAATAACAACAAGAAACAAGCAACTAAATATTATACAAAAAATAACTATGAAACAAAATAATATCAAACTATTGGCAGTGTTATTCGCAATGTTTTTTGCAAGTATTTCTCATAATGTAAATGCTCAAAAAATAGAAAAGACAAATGAAGGATACGTGATGGGAAATACGATCTATCTAAAGAACAATATGGTAGACCTGTTTAAAGATTCACCTGATGCCCTTCTATTATATGAAAAAGCAAAAAGGCAAAATTCGGTTGGAGATGTCACCTTAGGATTTGGTGTCGCTTTAACGATTCCAGGAGTATTATTGATTAGTAAAGGAAGAAGCACTGCAAATCAAAAATCTAAAAGTCCATTAGAAACAGTAGCTAATGGTATCGGTGGTGGGATTTTTAGTGCTGGAGGTTTATTTTTTGTTACTGCCGGAGTTGGCCTTGGAGCTATATCATTAATAAGCTATTCAGCATCAAAATCAAATTATAAAAAAGCGATACGTGAGTACAATTGGAATAAGGTAGAAAGTGTAGGATACAAAAAAGACGAAGTTTTTATAGAAACAAGTGTGACTGGAAATGGATTTAGTTTGACTTATAATTTTTAATCAAAATATCACTTATGACACAATACATAAAAAAAGACGTGTTACGCAATAATGAGCATAGAGGTAATATCGAAAACTTCATCGGATTTACTAATATACCTACCGGAATAATTGAAGAACTAAATATTCAGAATAGAACAGCCTCATTCAAAACTATAATTCCTTTAGCAACTACAGAAGGAGCATTGGTAGCTAGTTATAATCGTGGTTGCAAAGTTATGAACCTGGCCGGAGGTGTTACATCAATTGTAGTAGATCATGGAGTTCAGAGGGTTCCGACTTTTGTATTTGATAATTTGAATGAATCATTACAGTTTGCTGATTGGGTTGATAATGTAAAATTAGGATTTCAAAAAATAGTAGATACAAAAACGAACTATGGAAAGCTGAAATCGTGTACATGTATTACAGAAGGAAATATAGTGAATGTAGAATTTGTATACACTACAGGAGATGCATCTGGTCAAAATATGGTTACGTTCTGTACAGATGAAATCTGTAATTTCATCTTAGAAGAAGCACCAGTTTCTCCTAAGAGATGGTACATTGAGGGTAACCAAGGAGGTGACAAAAAAGCAAGTAATCAATTCTTAAAAACTGTACGAGGAAGAAAGGTGATATCAGATATTAAAATATCTAAAGAAATTGTAATAAAGCATCTTAAAACTACTCCTGAAGCAATCGTCAATTATTGGCAGGTCTCTATGGTGAATCAAGTAATGTCGGGAGCATGTGGCTCACATGGTCATCTATCAAATGGATTAACGGCTATTTTTCTAGCTACTGGACAAGATGTAGCCTGTGCAGCCGAATCATCCGTTGGTGTATCAAGATTTAATCTTACTGATGATGGTGACCTGTATGCTTGTCTTACACTACCATCACTTATGGTAGGCACAGTTGGCGGCGGTACTGGTATGGCTTATGCGCAAAACAATTTGAAACAAATGAATTGTCTTGGTCTTGGGAAGGCAGATCAATTTGCAGAGATCATTGGAGGACTTCTACTCGCGGGTGAACTATCAATTGCAGCAGCAATGGCAGCCAATCATTTTACATCAGCGCATCAGAGATTGGGGCGCAAATAATCGATTTCAAGTAGTGATGAATTCTATATTTTAATTTTCATTTTAAATCAAAAAATGTGGTACTATGAATAATTCTATAAATAATAATAGTAGCTATTTCGCTCGTTTGTGGCAGTATCAAAGTGAACGCTTCCCAATTTTCGCTCATGGGCTTCTTATAACAGCATTTACATTTTCTGCAATTTCGTTTTCAATATTAAGTAGAGGAGCTGAAGGTTTTATACGTTTAGACTACTTTTTAGTAGGCCTGATGACTACATTTTCATTGTTTTTTATGATGAGAGTATTGGATGAGATCAAAGACAAAGATGTAGATGCTAAGTATAGAAATCATCTGCCCGTACCACGTGGACTAGTCTCGATAAATGAGTTGTTACTAGTCGGTATTGGTTTAGCGACACTTACACTAGGAATGATATTTATATTCTATCCTAAAATGATCTTTCTCATGATTGTTGTAGTGACTTGGTTAGGTCTAATGACGGTAGAGTTTTTTGTTCCTCAATTTCTTAATAGTAGACTTTTGTTATATGCGACTTCTCATATGATGATCATTCCGTTGATTGATATTTATGCTAGTGGTTTGGATTGGTTTCTAGATGGAGGAAGACCACATTTTGGTTTGGTCATATTCTTTGCACTATCATTCTTTAATGGCTTGGTGATTGAGATAGGAAGAAAAATAAAGACTCCAGCCGATGAATCAGAAGGAGTGCAAACATACACTTCAGTATTGGGTACTAATTCTGGATTATTTCTCTGGTTGACTGTTTCGACGATTACCTACTTAATAGCAATGTATGCAATATCTTATGTCGGTATTTCTACTGCTTCAATGGTTGTGTTATCAATTTTTTACTGTGTGTTAATTGTTGTCGGGATCAGATTCTATCGGAATAAGAATAGTCAGAATTCAAAATTAATAGAACATGCTTCAGGTATATGGACACTCAGTATGTATCTCATTATAGGAGGACTACCTGGTCTTATTAGTTTGTTTTAGAAGTCAATTTTTTTGTCAAAGAAATAAATATCAATTATGACAACTTTAAAAAATATAGAAACAATAGGTGGGAAAGCGCAAAACCTTATAAAGCTTGTTGAACTTGGATATAGAGTGCCATCATTTTTAGTATTGTCGAATGCCGATCTAGTAAATAATGAAAAGAATGCTCTCTTAGATCTGATAAAAAAACAAATACCGAATGTTTCAGGCAAAAGATTCGCAGTTCGATCCTCAGCTGATCTTGAAGATGGAGATAAGCATTCTTTCGCTGGGTTGTTCTCTACTCAACTCAATGTCCCATATGATCAACTATTGGACGCAGTTACTTCTGTTTTAGAATCATCAAGTAGTGATCAAGTAGCGGCATATATAAATGCAAAAGAGATAGACAAAGCTGTTAAGATGTCAGTTATTATACAAGAAATGGTGGAGGCAGATGTTTCAGGTGTAGCCTTTAGTATGCTTACAACAGAAAAAGAAACAGGAGTCGTTATTAATTCTGTGTATGGATTAGGAGAAGCCTTAGTGTCTGGCGCAGTCTTAGCGGATCAATATATGTATGATGATTCAGGGATTAAAGCTGATATCACGAATAAGGTGAAAGCCTTAAGACCGGCAGAAAAAGGTAATCTGACATGGTGTACTATTGATGAGCAATTGTCAATGGAGTCATCATTATCGTATGATCAGGTGAAAGAGATAGCGGAGGTGCTTCTTCAATTATCTGCGGATTATGATTGTCATGTAGATATTGAGTTTTGTATCAAAAATGAGCTGCTATATCTGCTTCAAGTACGTCCAGTAACAGCTAATGTAGTAGGTCAGAAGAAGGATAATCGTATAGTCTGGGATAATAGTAACATCATAGAATCTTATCCTGGCATAACATCACCGCTTACGTTTTCTTTTATCCGTCATATGTATGAGGTTGTGTATACTCAGTTTGCAGGAATGCTGGGTACTAATGACAAAACACTCGCTCAAAGTAAACCTATCTATGCCAATATGCTCGGTCATTTGAATGGCAGAGTTTATTATAATCTCAAAAGTTGGTATTCGGCATTAGCAATGGTACCTGGATACAAACTTAATGCTCCATTCATGGAAAAAATGATGGGTGTAAAAGAGTCTTTTGAATTAGAAAACGAAAGGAAAATATCAAAGAGCAGCGCTTGGTGGCAATCTCTAATTTCTGTTTTTAAGTTAATATGGTCATTTGTTAGACTTAAGTCTACTTCAAATAAATTCATGAAATTCTCTGACAATATTATACAAGAATATAAGACCAAGACTTATAAAGAAATGTCGACTATTCAGATGATTAAGGAATATAAATCATTTGAAGAGGTCCTATCTCATAAATGGAAGGCGCCGTTGATCAATGATTTTTTTGCAATGATACTTTTCGGGGCTTTAAGTAAATGGACCGAAAAGTTGACACCCAATAATCCACAAACGATTAATGACTTATTAATTGGAAGCCAAGATATAGTATCAATTCAACCATTAAAAAAATCATTGCATATTACCAAACTCATCAAAGAGACTCCTAGCTATAGAATGCTATTTGAACTAGATTCGGTAGAGATAGTAGAAAGACTTAATGATGAGATATACACTGACTTAAACCTGTTAATAATTAACTATTTGGATGAATTTGGCGATCGATGTCCAGAAGAACTAAAGCTAGAAACTAGAACATATAACCAAGAACCCGCTGCATACATCGATATTCTTAAGTCATATCTTGAAATCGACCTTGAGCGATTTGAAGGAAAAGGATCTGATCAAAGGACTGCGACTGAAGCACTTTGTCTGAGTAAGCTTAAAGGTTCATTCTTCAAAAGAATGTTGTTTGGATGGGTCTTAGGAAAGACAAGGTATTTAGTGAGTAATAGAGAAAACCTTCGATTCCAAAGAACCAAAGGCTATGGAGTAGTTCGAACCATTTTTAACGAGATAGGGATAAGATTTTTTAATAAGAACTTGATAGAGGAACAGGCGGATCTATTCTACTTAACCAAAGAAGAAATTTTTGATTTTGTGAATGGGACGAGTATAGATACTAATCTGAAACACATCATATCTTCTAGGAAGACAGACTATGAACGATACGCTAGTTTACAGATGAAGGATAGAATAACTACCTACGGAATCGTAAATGAAAATGACATAATCGATCATTCTTCAAAATTCAGCAGTAGCAATTTGAAAGGTGTCGGATGCTGTGCAGGAGTTGTAGAATCAAAGGTAACAGTAATCACCGACCCTAATTGCATCGATAGTTTAGATAATACGATTCTTGTCACTCGATTTACAGATCCAGGATGGGTAAGATTATTTCCTTCTGCGGCGGCCATTATTGTTGAGAAGGGTAGTCTACTTAGTCATTCCGCTATAGTGGCCCGAGAACTTGGGATTCCTTGTATCGTGGCGGTCGATGGCTTGATGGAATCTTTGACGACAGGTGATACTGTGATTATGGACGGAAGTACCGGCCTTATTTCAAAGATAGATTAGCTCCATTATACTTAGGGATTTATAAACTCATTTCTAAAATACTTGAATATGAAAAATGTAAAGTTTGATTTGATTAGATATGCTAATGTTTGGGAAGATCCAGATATGTTGATCAATAATTATACAGCAATAGAGGACAAAAGAATACTTTCTATTGCCTCGGCTGGGGATAACTGTTTAGCATTACTGTCCCACAATCCTGAATGCGTAGTTGCTGTAGATGTTAGTGATGTACAACTATATCTTACAGAACTCAAAGCATGTGCAATTAAAATTCTTAGCTATTCAGAATGTGAATCATTTTTGGGTTTTGTGCCAAGTGGAAATAGATCAACCTACTACTCATATCTGCGAGAAGAGTTGACAGAAGAATCGCGTCTCTATTGGGATGATAATCTTGGCGTAATTGAGTCTGGTATTATACATTCTGGTAAGTTTGAGAAGTACCTTAGGAAGTTCTCTCAGAAGGTATTACCGATGATTCATTCGGAAAAAGTAATCAGCGAATTGTTTCAAGAAAAGTCTCTTGGGGACCAACAACAATTTTACTCAGAGAAATGGAATACATGGAGGTGGAGAATTCTTTTTAAGGTATTTTTTAGCAAATTTGTAATGGGTAGATTGGGTAGGGACCCAGAGTTTCTAAAACAAGTAGAGGTTCATGTTAGCTCGTTCATTCTTAATCAAGCAAAGGAAGCAATTACTTCTGAGCAGGCATTTGACAATCATATTCTGAGATATTGTTTGACGGGATCCTTTCAGGAACTGCGACCATACTATATGCAGAAAGACAATTTTGAAGACATCAAAAGGAATATATCTAAACTAGAATTCAGATCTGGATTAATTGGAAGTTTGGATCCTTCTATTGAGAAATTTGATCTGTTTAATCTGAGTAATATATTTGAATACATGGATTCAACTACTTTCCAAAAAGTAGCCAGTCAAATTCAAAATTTAGCAAAGCCTAAGGCACAATTCGGATATTGGAACCTAATGGTTAATCGCTCTTTAATAGATCCAATTTCTGAGATAAAGAATAAATGTAAAAACGGAATGGACAAAGGGTTCTTTTATAATGAATTCCATATTAACGAACTCGGATTGGTTTAAAAGACAATGTTATGTTAGAACAAAAAAAGAACAAATTATGATAGAATTACAAAGGATATTATGTGTTTCTGGAGTGTTTTCAGTATTGTTTTTATTTAGTGAACGCCTATATTCAGGACTAAAGCTCAATAGTGAATCATCCAGGAAGTTTGTGCATGTATGTACTGGGATTATAAGTTTGATGTTTCCATATATTTTTGATGATTTTTGGGAAGTAGCTGTTTTGTGCTCATGTTTTATGGTCATATTGACATTGATCGAATCAAGATCACTTCTTCCATCCATCACAGGAATAGATAGGAAGTCTAGTGGTAGTATCTATTTTCCACTTTCGGTAATTATTGTCTTTGCATTTTATAAATTGACAGGAAATCTTGACCACTATATCTATCCTATACTTCTTCTTAGTATATGTGATCCGATTGCTGCCATTATCGGTAAGAAATATGGTTTGCGTGAATTCAGTATTGGGGGGAATACAAAGACATATCTAGGCTCTTTTGCGTTCCTCATTTCCGCTTTGCTAGTAATCATTTTATCAGACTATTCACTTGGGTCTGACTTGTCGATACTGTTTATGTTAATATTAGCTATTGTGACTACTGCAGCTGAGGCGTTTAGTCGTAATGGTGCTGATAATTTATTCATTCCGCTATCTGCCATTATCGTTTTGTCATTCTAAATAATAGTAAAATGCAATCTTATATTATTCATCCTGAATCTAATCAATTCACAGTTTTTAGAGAGATGCCTGGCTTCTGTGTAGAGCATCATGAAATAGATAAAGATGTTAATAAGCAATATCTACTCTGTGGAATAATCGTTAAATCAAACGGCTTAATTCTCGGGAGGGTCGCAGTCTATAAAAACCCATTTCATAAAGTGGAAGATACACCTGTCATAAGTCTAGGTTATTATGAAAGCATCAATGATCAGACTGTGGCAGACTTGCTTTTTGAACGAGCAAGTGATCTTGCAAAATTATATAATTGCACTTCTATCATTGGTCCAATAAATGGCTCTACATGGAAGAATTATAGATATCAAACGGGAGGAGTATCGGATCCATTTTTTTTAGAGTATAAATCACCAGAGTATTATTTAGCATTGTGGAGAAACTCAGACTTTACGGCTCTTGCTCATTATTTGAGCGAGCGTATAGATCTCGATCAATCTGTCAGAAAGATCAACACGGACGCGTATTATCTCAGAACAGGAATTAGGGTGCGAGGAGTCAATATCGATTCGTTTGAGAGTGACCTGACACAGATAGGAGTCTTAAGTCTAGATTCATTTAGGCAAAACTTTTTGTATTCGCCAATTGGGATTTTAGATTTTAAGGAAATGTATTTAAGAATAACTGATTGGATAGATCCGAATCTAGTTCTTGTAGCAGAGGATGAAGGCGAGGTTGTCGGATATATATTTGCCGTAAGAAACTATAATGATACTTCTCAAAAAGGGGTGATTATAAAAACGTTGGCTAGATCAAATAATACTAAATATCGAGGGCTTGGATCTGTATTAAGTGCCCAATTAATAGATTATGCAAGGTCAGTAGATTATGACTATGTAATCAATGCTTATTTCCATTCCGATAATTTGTCCAATAACACCTCGAAGAAGTTCAATGCAAAGCCATATAAAGAATATGAATTATTAACCAAAACGGTCTAAATGCTTATTATGGAAAACAATATTGTAAACATATTTGAAGAACAAGTACGATGTATGCCGTCTAAGCTTGCTTTGATTGAACAGGGAAGATCAGTAACTTTTGGTGAATTAGGTGATAAAGTAAATCAATGTGCAGCCAGATATAATCGTAAGGGAATATATAAAGGTGCTCATGTATTGGTGTTAATTCCTGTCTCTATCGATCTATATATTAATGTACTGGCCCTATTTAAGTTGGGCGCAGTTGTTGTATTCACAGATGAATGGGTCAATAGTAAGAGGCTCTCTGTTTGTATAGATAAAGTTGGAGTTGACTACCTAGTTACCTCAATGAAAGGCTTTTTGTTTAGTTATGTCCACAGTGGATTGAGACAGATTAAGAATAGGGTTATTTATAAATCTACATCTGAGCAGTTTGTTGAACATGCGGCAATAGATAGAAGAGACAGTGCTCTTGTAACATTTACGACTGGAAGTACTGGTACTCCTAAAGCGGCTAATAGAACACATGAATTTCTATTGGCACAATTTACAGAATTATCAACTACATTATCAGAGTTAAAAGATAATCCATGCATGACTACCTTACCTATCGTTGCCTTATGTTGTATAGGTATGGGAATTACCACTTTGTTGCCGAGTTATAATCACAAGGAGCCAAGTAAGACAGACTTGAAATTACTTTCTGATCAGATTATTTCTCATGGGGTGAAATCTATAATCGGGTCACCATATCTCATGCATCAGCTGTGTGATTTTTCTCATGATTTGAGATTGTCTCATATATATGTAGGTGGTGCAGCCGTCTTCGCAAGTGATGCTGAAAAGTGGATAAAGCATTTTGCTAAAACGAAGATCGAAATCATCTACGGTAGCACAGAGGCTGAGCCTATTTCTCAAATTAGTGCATTTGATTTAGTAAAGCAAAGTACATCTAATAGCGGGGTTTGTGTGGGCGAGCCAAACGAACATATCAAATTGAAGATTATAGAAATAAGTGATATGCCTATAGGTCACATTTCCGATACTAAGATGCTTGAGGAAGGTGTTTCCGGTGAGGTGATAGTAGCGGGGGATCATGTGCTCCAAGACTATATAAATAGCCCCGAGGCGCTAAAGTCAAATAAGATATCAGGTAGAAACGAATTATGGCATAGAACAGGAGATGCGGGCTATGTGAAAGATGGGGTTCTCTATCTAGTGGGAAGAGCATCTCAAATGATACTTATCAATGATAGACAAGTTGGAGTGTTTCAGATTGAAGAAAGACTATCTAATATTGAGGGAGTAACCAAAGGGACGATACTTAAAGTAAATGACGAAATTCAAATAATTGTAGATGGTCTATTGACTGAGAAATCTATAAATGAGATACATGAATCAATTGGGAGCTTTAAAGTAAGATCTGATATCAAGATCCCGATGGACCCAAGGCATCACAGCAAGATTGATTATGCAAGGTTGCAGGATTTGATTTGATTAATAGGTTTATAGATTTAAATATTTCACTATTAGTAAATGGGAGAGATTGTATTTCACCAAACGTAAACAAAATGCTTTGATTGTTACATTTATTTCATATATGTAACAATCTTTATTTTCCAATTCACATATTAGTTGACTATAATGTATTTGGAAATTTTACTTTTGATGATTACCTCAAACAACCAATCGCTTGACACTAAGATAAAAAAGTGAGGATGGTCAAACACGACAAACCTGATCATCTTCATTTTTTCTTGTAATTGTCATGACCCCAAAAAACCTTTAACTTAATTTAGTCCATCCTCTTCCTTCACTTCCAGTATTTTTCCCGTAAAATGAAGACTACGTCCTGCCATTGGGTGATTGAAATCTACCTTCACAGATGTTTCGTTAGCCTCTAAAATAAGACCTTGGAATGACTGTCCATTTTGGTTTTTCATTCTAACCGGTTGTCCTATAGTTATGGCCTTCTGATCTATATTTCCATCAGCTCCTTTAAAATTAGATAAGGGTACGTCAACAATCGATTTTTCTTTATGCTCTCCATATGCTTCTTCAGGAGTTAAAACGAATGCATATGTATCCCCGGAAGACTTCCCTTTTAGGTGAGCCTCGAAGCCATGGATCATTTGGCCTACACCAAAATTGAACGTTAAGGGTGCCCCTCCAAAGGTGTCTTCTATCTGTCTGCCTTCTGAACTGCCATCTCGGAGCGTATAGTGAAGCGTCACTACCATATTTGTATCAATTACTGCCATTATATTCTTTTCTTTGAGTTGCGAAGATATAACTAGAATCGAAAACCTATTATTGATGGGTAACTTCAATGATTAAATAATAGCATATATGTCAGATTTTAACAATAAAGTAGTTTGGATAACGGGTGCAAGCTCAGGGATAGGCAGAGCACTAGCCATTGCTTTTTCTCATGCGGGAGCTAAGTGCATATTGTCAGCTAGGAATACATCTGCACTGGAAGAAACTCAACGTATGTGTACTAATCCTGATAAACAAGTTGTTTTGCAACTTGATGTGACGGATGAGCAGAGAGTAGAATATGCTGTTCGAGAAGTTGTCGATTTGGGAGGGGTTGACATATTGATAAATAATGCAGGAGTCTCTCAAAGATCAACGGTTGAGAAAACTGATATGAGTGTTTATAGGAGCTTAATGGAAGTGAATTATTTTGCCGTTGTGAAATTGACAAAAACGATCTTGCCTCATATGATAAAACAAGGGCAGGGGAGCATAGTGACAATCAGCTCAATTGCAGGTAAGGTTGGTCCGCCGTATCGAGCGGGTTATGCAGCTAGTAAGCATGCACTACATGGTTTCTTTGATAGTTTACGGGCAGAAACATCACATAAAGGAATCCGCTCTTTGGTCGTATGTCCTGGATATATAAATACACCAATTGCGCATAATGCACTAGCTGGAGATGGTGAAAAATATAATAAGCGAGATGCTGAGAATGCCAACGGACTAGATGCCAATGATCTTGCACAAAGGATTCTAAAAGCAATAAAGAAAAAGAAAACGGAGGTCTATTTTGGTAAGTTCGAGGTTAACGCTGTAAGGTTGAAACGATTTTTACCTGGTATACTTACAAAGATGCTTAGTAAGAAGTTTCTTGAAGATCCGGAGAAATAAAAACCTATTTGTTGTTGTCAAAATATTCTTTCTGATTGTTAATTATTGTCTTTCCTGCCGGATGTTTTTTAAAGAATAAAAACGGTTCAGTATATGCGAAAAAACTAATGTCCATCCCAAAACCTGTTTCTTCAAAAAAATCAATTTTAAGAAGCCTGGGACTAAAAAGTACATAATCCTTTACATGTTTTATATTATCAAGTTCAATCTTAATTTTTTTCTTGTAATTTGCTACATATAGGTATTGTTGGTCAATATGTACAAATTTGAGTTTGCTTGCGTAGTATAAGGTGATTAAAAATATACCATTGAAGAAAAATATACCTAAATAAGTTGTTAAGTCTTGAGAATTAAAAAATGAAATTATTGAAGATAAGGCTACAAAAATAAAAAATATCAACGGTACAAAAATAAATACATAAGTGTGATAAGAATATAACCTTTTCTTCATGTTTGATTCTTAGACATGGTTTTGTGAAAAAAATAGTAGGACTCTAATATAGAGCCCCACTTACCTTTATTTACTCTGAATTATTTATACAACTGGCTCTTCAGCATTATCTGAATCTGGAGCTTCTATTCCTTTCTTTACCAAACTATCTGGAAGTGTCATCCCACTTTGAGATAAGAAGTCATTCAATTGTGGCATCATTCCATACAGTCCTTGTACAAAATTAGATACACCTTTACCACTTCCATTATCATAAACTACCACCTTGTCGATTTCAAGTTCTTTGATTGCTGAAGTTTGGATTTCTGTCAATTCTGCTAGCTTATCGATCATAAGGAAGTTGATTGCACTTTGAGGATCTCCTCCAGCAGCATGGACTAGTTTCTGGAAACCATCCGCTTGTTTTGATAGGAGTTCCTCCATACCCTTTGCCTGTGCTGACAACTTTGACATAATTGCATCGGCTTCACCTTTTGCAATTTCTCTTTGTCTCTCTGCCTCTGCTTGAGCTCGTATTACAGCCTTCTCTTTTTCAATCTGTTCTGCTACGACTTCATCAGCAGATCTTTGAGCTTTATCTCTACTTGCTCTTGCTAGTTCAGCTGTTTCCTCAGCTTTATATGATTCTTCGAGTGCTTTGGCTGCGGCTACTTTTCTAGCTGCAGTAGATTCTCTTTCCATCTCTGCAACTTGGATTTCTCTCTGGGTATTAGAATCGGCTATTTTTATGGCACTTCGGTTTTTACCTTCTATTGCTGCTGCATCTGCTATCGCTTCTCCTATTTCTGCACGAGAGTTGGCGTCAGATACTTTTACTCTTTGGTCTTGTTTCGCTTCCGCTTCTCCGATTGCTCCGGTTCTTACTTCATTGGCAACTTTTACTTTGGCATCATTGATTGCTTTTGCTGCGGCTTCTTGACCCAGTGCTTTTATATATCCAGATTCATCTTGTATGTCAGTTACGTTTACGTTGATTAATTCTAGACCAATTTTGTTTAGCTCGTCACCTACGTTTCTATATACAGATTCTACGAATTTATCTCTGTCTGTATTTAATTCTTCTATATCCATATTGGCAATTACTAATCTCATTTGTCCCATTATAATATCATGAGCAAGAGATGAGATTTGAGGTCTACCTAGTGCAAGTAGTCTTCTTGCCGCTGCTATCATTAAGTTAGGTTTGTCTGATATTCCAACAGTAAATTGTGCAGGTACAGAAACTCTAATGTTTTGTTTGGATAGGGCATCTTGGAGATTCACATCTATAGACAATGGTGTTAAGTCTAAGAATTTATAATCCTGAATTAATGGCCATACAAAGGTTGCTCCACCAGCATAACATTTGGAAGATGCACCGCCACCTGTTTTTCCATATACAACAAGAATCTTGTCACTAGGGCATCTTTTATATCTTGATATAAAAACAGCAAGAACTAGAAAGAGTAAAAAGCCTGCAAAGGCGAGAGCTACAGTAGTTAGCGTAGGTATCATAGTTGAAATTTTAATCGTGAATTAATATAGATTAGTTATTTGATTTTTGAAGTAACGATGGCATAATCACCATCTATTTTTTCGACTTGAATTTCTTTCCCTGTGGGGATTTCTTTCTTGTCATTTGTTTTAGCTTTTATTTCCCTTATCATTCCATTGATATTGATTTGGATTATTCCGGTTCCACCAGCAGGTATCTTTAGGTAGGTTTTACCTTTTAAATACAGTGCATCATTAAGTGACCAATTTACATTCTCTTGTTGACTTAAGATCCACTTAAGTACAATTGAAAGAATAAATACTGCTATAAGGCCAGAAATGACGCCAGCAGTCAATGCAAGTACAGGATTACTCTCTGCCATCAAAAAGCCACGTACTATATAAGCACCAATAGAAAAGAAAACTAGGGTAGGCTTAAGAATGCCACCACCATCATCACCATCTCCAAAGTCAAAATCAAGATCAAGTCCTGATATTAAGGATAGTAATAACATAATGACTAGAATTCCTCCCGAAATCATGGAAATATAGAAAAGTGTAGTGATCATAGTTGGTAGTTATTGCGTTCGGTTATATCAATGCAAGACACAAAGTAATAATTTCATTTTAGATATCGATTGGTCTTTGAATATTTATCGTTGGTCGAATACCATATGATTTTAGTTGCATTTTCTTTGATGGCAATATAAGGAATGCCAAAAAAAACAAATCCCTATTCATTATTAATGAATAGGGATTAACTTTATATATTTCAAAAGTAGAATTAATTATTCTTTTACGCTTGTTCGGTCTCTACTGTTCTTTTTGCTTTTCTGTATAAGAATGACTTGAAGATATGTCTCTTTCCAAAATTGTTTATTGCTTTTGCATTGTGGAACTTGTGGAAAAGCTTATGATTCACACCAAAGTATTCATAAGTATTACCGTCTGCAAAGGACACTTCGAGAAGCATACTTTTATGTTTGTAATCTATTACTCTTGATGTAGTTATAGTAGTTGTATATTCCTCAAGCCCTTTCTCGCGAGTTGCTGGTGCTATACTTACTAGGAAATGATATCCATCAATTATTTTTACAGATTCCTCTTCTGCAACAGCCTTTTTTTCTGGATCTTGGAATTTATCTGGGTGCCATTCCTTTACCAAGCTTCTATATGTAGATTTTAGTTCCTTTAGATCTATCGCTTTTTCTACTTTAAACAGTTTTTTATACTGATTTATACGCCTCATGTGTATTTTTTTCAAATTAAGTTGCAAAGCTATTCTTATTATGCGAATAGGTATTGTTTTTTGTCAAATGATGTCCAACAAATATTGATTGATTATATCAAAAACTACAGACCAATCCTATTCCATTATTTGTTTGGCCTATATTTAATAAGATTCCACCGGTGGATTGTAGTTTATTGTAGGTTAGAATAGATTTTTTCTTTAATGAAGCTGAAGAAAGGGAGAACCAGATAGATATAATTCCAGAACTAAGACTCGCTGCCAATAAAACTTTATCGTTTGTGTCTGCCGGGCCTATTCTGTTGTTTAATGATTTCAATGCAAAAAACGATGTGACAAGTTGTGAGCCGAAAGCTATTATGGCGAGTCGTTTATGACTTTTAGATTTCTTCCAATACATTTTTGTTAGCGCATGATTTTGCATCAAACTCTTTACTTCTTTTGTAGACACTCTTATATCATCATGATAATATTTATAATCCCAAAATCCAGGGAACATTGTAATCTCTTGTGCTGAGATTTTTGTAATTGATATTCCAATAATACTGACAAGTAAAATGAATTTTATTGGTGACATAGATTTTTGTATTTGATTTATCTTGAAACGGTATTTTAAATGGTCTTATTTCGTTTGGCGTTGCTTCGCTTAAACTGATTGTTTAATATATTTTAAGAATCTTACTTTTATAAGTGTAAGTTTGTTGATAATAATAATTGAAACGAGCTTCATGAAAATTTGTGGAATAGAACTAAAAGGAAATAATGCTATTGTAGTAAGTCTGCAATTTGATGGCACGAATTACACCGTAATACATAAGGATGTAAAAAAAATAACTCTAAAGGATACGGATCTACAATCTGATGTGCAGGATTTTTCAAAGGAGTTATATTCATTTTTTGACTCTGTTGTTTTTGATGCTATAGCGATAAAAGGGCGAGCTAAAAAAGGGAAGTTTGCTGGAGGATCAGTTTCATTTAAAATTGAAGGAATAATACAAAATAGTAAATATACTGTCGCGATTTTTCCCGGAGCTACTATAAAAGCAAAGTTGAAAAATACAGAGGTAGATGCATCAGAAGTCAATGGATATCAAGAAGAAGCATTGAGAGCCGCGGTGTGTTATAGAATCACGCAATAGTTGCAGAGAGGATTGTTACGGTTTTTGAAGCGATTAATCAATAAGCTCCACCAATATCAAAGTCCTTTGTAGAGCGTACCTAGTAATAGTAAAATATAAGCGCCAAGTAATAACCAAACTACATAATCGGTTAGACCTTGAAAATGGAATATACCCATCGCTGTGGCAACGGCTATAATAGTTACAGATACCGTTTTGGCTTTAGGTGCATTAGTACGAACTTGCATGATAATTAATTTTGAACAAATATATTATGATTTATTGTAATGTATAAATAATTACTGATCAATATTTTAATGAGTAGATAAAAATATATTTTGTCTATGTAAAATTGATTTTTATTTTTGAGTAAATAATCGACAATATGGAACCAGAAAAAATTCAAGAATATTTAGGAGGATTACAGGAGTGGGCAGTTTCTTTTATTCCTAAAGTTCTGCTTGCTGTAGTGATCATTTGGATTGGATTAAAGATTGCAAAGCGCTTAAGCAAATTGATTTCTGTTTCTATTGACAAGGCAGGAATAGAAGTGGGAGTTAAGGAGTTTCTATGTTCGATAATCGATTTAGTTTTAAAAGTGATTGTCTTTTTAATTGCAGCAAGTGTCGTAGGTATAGAGTTTTCGGCACTATTTGGATTGTTAGCAGCAGCAGGTTTTGCTGTAGGGTTAGCACTTCAGGGTTTCTTAGGTAATTTTGCATCTGGTCTAACTATAATCTTTTTCAAGCCATACAAAGTTGGAGACTGGGTTCAGGTTTCAGACACATTTGGTAAAGTGAAAAGTATAGAGATATTCAGTACTAATTTAGTCACACCTGGTGATAAGACCCTTGTTATACCGAATGGTCAGGTCACAGATTCTATCATTACTAATTTTTCAACTAGAGGGAAAATCAGAATCGAACTTTCGGTGACAATGCCATATGAAGAAAGTTTTCCTAGAGTTAAGAAAATTATAGAACAAGCATTGAAGAAGGTAGAGTACATACTTCAGGAACCAGCTCCTCAAATAGGTATATTGTCATATGATAGCCATAATCTTGTAATTTCAGTCCGACCGTATATTTTACCGGATCAATATTGGGAGGCGACATTCGAAGTCCATGCTGCTATTAAGGAGGCTTTCCAAGAGAATAACGTTAAAGTGGCTTACTCTGAAGGTGTAGAACTTGGGCCGATTGGAGAATAGTAAACTTTGCATGTGTTTTCATGTAACACATATCATTTTAAGAATGAATTTTTGAATAGATTATCAATATGCAAATAAGTTTATTTCTTGACGTTGGTCATACTGCTCTGAAGTCGCCTTATATTAAATCTGGATATTCTAAGATAGTTGGACTTCTCTGAAGTCCTTTTGTTATCTTATCTACACATTTCGTTATAGAGTCAAATTTATAGATATTTTGCTTGCATAAGCAACTGATCTAATCTAAAAGTAATATCTTGGCAGAAATTAAAATCTAACGAATTGACTTTTAAAAACAACCTTCAATATGCTCAAGAGATGGATGCAAATGATCCACTAGGGCATTTTCGAGATCAATTTCATATTCCACTTCAAAAAGACGGGACTCCATTCGTTTATTTATGTGGTAATTCGCTTGGGCTGCAGCCAAAAACGACAAGAGAGGCTATAAGTCAGGAACTTTTGGATTGGCAAAATTATGGTGTAGAAGGTCATTTTCATGCTAAGAATCCATGGATGCCTTATCATGAGTTTTTGACCAATGCCATGGCTGAAGTAGTCGGGGCTAAACCAATTGAGGTTGTAGTAATGAATACATTATCTGTGAACCTTCATTTAATGATGGTGTCGTTCTTTAGACCAGAAGGAAAGAGAAACAAAATATTGATTGAATATGATGCTTTCCCATCTGACAAGTATGCTGTAGAATCTCAGTTGAAATTTCATGGAATAGATCCATCAGAGGGAATGATTCAATTGAAGGCTAGAGATGGAGAAGACCTGATAAGAATAGAGGATATAGAGCAAGTTATTGAGGAGAGAGGAGAGGAGATTGCTTTGATCATGTTAGGGAATACAAATTACTATACTGGTCAGTTTTTTGATATGAAACATATCACGAAATTGGGACATGCAAAAGGCTGTAAGGTTGGATTTGATTGTGCTCATGGGGCTGGTAATGTTGATCTTCAGTTACATGATTCAGGTGCAGACTTTGCAGTATGGTGCACATATAAATATATGAATTCTGGCCCAGGAAGTTTGGGTGGTTGTTTTGTACATGAGAGACATGCAGACGATAAAGAGCTTCCAAGATTTGCTGGTTGGTGGGGACACAATAAAGAGACGAGATTCAAGATGCGGGATGGTTTTGATCCTATTCCTGGAGTCGAGTCTTGGCAGTTGAGTAATCCACCGATATTGTCAATGGCAGCAATAAAAGCATCATTAGAAATATTCCAAAAGGCTGGAATCAAGAACTTAAGGAAGAAGGCGGATTCGTTGACTGGTTATCTGGAGTACTTGGTAGACAATATCGGCGATGCTCGGATTAAGATAATAACTCCAAGAGATGTATCGCAAAGAGGAAGTCAGCTTTCTATACAAGTGAAAAATGCAGATAAGTCAATTTTTGATAAAATAACTGAAGCGGGCGTAATAGCAGATTGGAGAGAACCTGATGTTATAAGAATAGCCCCGACTGCACTTTATAATTCATACGAAGACGTATTTCGGTTTTCAGAATTATTAAAAGAACAATTAGCTGCAACAAAAAGCTAAGCTTACTATTATACACAGTATATAAGAGGACTAATGGAAAAGAAGAAAATAGTAATAGTAGGGGCAGGATTGTGCGGAACATTATTGGCGATACGAATGGCACAGCGTGGATATGAAGTTAGTCTTCATGAGAAACGGAGTGACATGAGAAAAGAAGATATGGCGGCTGGTCGATCGATAAATCTAGCGCTATCTTCCCGTGGATTAATGGCTTTGGATCGAGTAGGGTTGAAAGATAAAGTGTTAGAATATTGCATACCTATGCATGGTCGAATGATCCATACTAAAGCTGGCGATACATTCTTGTCACCATACAGTGGTAGATCTGAGGATTACATTAATTCTGTACCTAGAGGGGGCTTAAATTGCCTTCTTCTAGATGAAGCGGAAAAGATGGACAATGTTACTATTCATTTTAATAGTTCATGTAAGTCAGTTGATCTCAAAAATGCAAAAGCAACATTCAAACAAGCCAATGAATGGGATGTCATGGAAACAGGAGACATTCTGATAGGTACTGATGGTGCTGGATCTGTGGTAAGGAAGAGTATGATGTCCAGAACTACGGAATTATTATTTAATTATTCTCAGAATTTTCTAAGACATGGTTATAAGGAACTAAGCATTCTTCCTGCAGATAATGGCGGATATCGAATAGAAAAGAATGCGCTACATATCTGGCCAAGAGGTTCGTTTATGATTATAGCATTACCTAACATGGATGGGAGTTTTACTTTGACTATGTTTCATCCTTATGGAGGGGAGGCAGGTTTTAATACATTAAATAAAGAAGAGGTATTGACTTCGTTTTTTGAAGAGTATTATCCAGACTTATTACCGCATATCCCACACTATATAGAAGAATATAAGAATAATCCAGTTGGGACTTTAGGAACTATTAAATGTTATCCTTGGCAAGCATATGGCAAGACTCTTATTATGGGTGATGCTGCACATGCAATCGTACCATTTTACGGACAGGGGATGAATGCGTCATTCGAAGATGTGCGTGTATTTGATGATATGCTAGATGAGCACGGTGACTCTGATTGGAAGTTATTATTAGAGAAATATCAAGACGCTAGAGCCGAAAATGCTAACGCTATCGCAGATCTAGCGATAGATAATTTTCATGAGATGCAGGATAAGGTAAATGATCCTGATTTTCAGAAAAAGCGTAAGTTGGAGATGAAGCTAGAGCAGGAGCATCCAGAATATTATTCTAAGTATTCTCTAGTGACATTCAATCCCGAGATGAGTTATGCTGACGCTATGAAAAAGGGAAGAGCACAAGACAGTATGCTTCTCGATATAGTGAGTAAAGTAATTGAAATAGATGAACTAAATACTGAAGAGTTAGTGGGTAAAATACTAAGCTAGTTTGTTATAATAAATACTGAAAAATATCAAGTCTATACTTAATTGGTACTCATTACGATGCTGGAACAATAAGCAAAATAAAATCATGTATTCTCGCAGTCTCTTTTTCTCAAATTCTCGATGTCTTCTACTTAGGCATCAGTTTTAATCTTCTTGGATGATCTAATCTTTTCTTTTGTGTTATATAGTCTTTGTCCCAGACTATTCGTTTGATATCCTTCACTACTGTCGGACTCATATAGAAGTATCTGTGATTGCTCATGCTTGCAGAAAAGTTAACGTGGTCGGTAATCACTGACACATCAATGATAGAAAAGTTGTCCGGCATTTTATAAGGATCTAATCCATTTAGGCCAAGCCGTTTGTTCTTATTGATCAGTTTTGACATTTTGAGTGATCGATCATTGTTGTGCATGTAGATGGTTACATCTTTGATTACTTTATGTAATTTTTCCAATGATTTTCCTTCATCAAATATTTTGCTTTCTACATCCGCTCCAGCGGATATGTAGTGATCTATTACCTGTTCTCCATTTTCGATTAATCCGCTACTGATCATCATATGTTCGAAAATCCGATTTCCCATAGAATGACAGAGGAAAGAAATTTTAGTTTCTTCGGATTGACATCCAATCAGCTCATTAAGGAAGGGGCCTAGGTAGTCTCCTTTTTTGCGTGCTATTTTTACACCAGTTAAATAATTGATAGAACTATCCCAGATAATTGAGAGCATTACTTTTTTCTTTCCGTCTTCAGTGGAATAAACATCTCGACTAAGATTTCTAACCATTTCTTTCCATGCGAAAGTATAATCTCCCCAAATGCCATGTATGACAACATTCAATTGATTCGAGGTGTTTTTCTCTCCCAAAGACCCACATATTGCGTCATTGAGCTGGGAAAGTGTTGTAATGTTTTCTAAGTTTCGCTGTTTAGGATTGTACTCTTCATCATAATCAACTATACCGAGTTCTATGTCGAATTTTTCAACTTCCGATCCATCAATCTTTAGATAATAATGAGTGAATTCTTCTTGCGCTATCATGAGTGTTGAGATAAAGCTAAAAATTAGAAAAAGAGCTAGTCTACAAGCCATTTATTTACAATTAGAATATTTGTTAAAATTATTAATTGTCAACTTTTAATAAGCAAAATTGCAGATTAGACGATTCTGACAAATCAGCTTTTAATTAGTTAAGTGCACCAGGAGCTTCCATTAATTGAAAGAACTGATCTAATCTTGGTTGAATTATAATTTCTGTTCTTCTATTACGACTTCTTCCTTGAGCTGATTCGTTGTCATCTTTTGGGACATACGAAGATCTACCTGCAGCTGTTAATCTCTCGGGCGACACATAATGCTCATTTGCAAGTGATCTAACGACAGCTGTTGCACGCTTTACACTTAGATCCCAATTATCAGTGACACATCCTGTATTCATCGGTACATTATCTGTATGGCCTTCTACTAATACTTGGAGTTGGTCATGGTCGTTGATTACAGATGCTATTTTTTCTAAAACATCGTCGGCTTTCTTATTGATAGACGAACTTCCAGATTTGAAAAGTAATTTATCAGAAATGGATACGTGTACCAATCCTCCTCTTACTTCAACTTGAATGTCAGTATCGTTGATGTTTGATAGTGATCTTTTTAAATTCATCACTAGGGATAGATTGACAGAGTCTTTAGACTGCACTTTTTTATTAAGATCTTCTATGTATTCAGTCTGTCTACTTATGTTTTCGAGAGACTTCTGGATGCTTTCTGCACCTGTTTTACTTACTACAGAAAGGTCAGACATGCGATCAAGAAGACCAGCGTTAGTAGATTTCATAGTCTCTATTTGATCTTGAAGCTGTGCAATTTGATCATCTTTAAGAAGTGCCTCTTTATTTTCACAAGATGCTAAGGTTAATAAAGCAATTGCAAAGAATGGAAGTAGATTTTTCATCTGTTGTTTGTTTTGATTATAATGGAATAACGCAATACGAAAGTCCAAAGTTAACTTTGAAAAGTTAAAGTTTGCGATTAAACGAAAATTGAGAAGCTTGAAGTATGTGCATGATGTCACCGATGATGCAAAAAAGAATCAAACCACGTATATAATCAAATTTTAAAACCCAACAAATCCTTCTAAGAAACCATCCAGCGTTTTTGTTGTCTCTTCATCAAATCCTTCACCAACCATGTGATCAGCAATTTTCGCTAAAGGCAGTCTGTTGGGATATACATTCATTCCAAGATAGTTAAAAGAGGTAGTCAGGTGATCAAGCCCTCTGAGATTACCGGCACGGCCTGTTGCTACACCAACTAAGGCTAGCTTTTTCCCTTTGAATGTTTCTGCATATTTTCTAATAGAAAGAGCATCTACAAATACTTTACCTATGCCACTGTAAGATCCATTATATTCTGGAGAGACCATAATCCATTTGTCAGCGGGTACTATTTGCTCGTCTTGCAGTTTCGTAAGCTCAGGATGTTGGAATTCAGCTTCATACATTTTGTTATGCACAAACGCAGGATCTACTTCACTGAGCTTTATTAGGTTTACTTTTTCGTCAGTATGTTTTCCTATCATCTCGAATAAGTTTCTACTTACGAATTCTGTTCTACTGTCAGGTCTGTTAGTTGCAGAGATTATTGTTATCATATATTTCGTTTGTTAATTGAACATATTTTGAAGGGATAAAGATTAAAAAATATGAAGAAAGAGCAAGGAATAATCAAATATCATACAAAGCCATCTGAAAAATTCTACTTTAAGTTTAAATAATCTATTTTTGTATTTTGAATCTTTTCGCTGTTTATACGTTATACGTTTCGGTATCATTCAGTACTAAAATCAAGAAGTTAGATGGGAAAAATAATAGCAATAGCTAATCAGAAGGGAGGAGTAGGGAAGACAACTACAGCAATTAATCTTGCGGCAGCAGTTGCAATACTTGATAAGAAAGTATTGCTTGTAGATGCTGATCCTCAAGGTAATGCAAGTTCTGGAGTAGGAATTGCGTCTGATGATCTTGAATTAACTATCTATGATTGTATTATAGATGAAGTAGATCCAAGGGAAGCAATAGTGAAGACAGAAACGCCTAACCTTGATTGTCTGCCATCAAATATTGATTTGGTAGGTGCTGAGATTGAATTGGTGAATAAGCTGTCTAGAGAGTTCTTTATCAAGAATATGCTGGATAAAATCAAAGATGACTACGATTATATATTTATTGATTGCCTTCCGTCTTTAGGATTGGTAACTGTAAATGCACTTGTAGCTGCTGATTCTGTAATCGTACCTGTACAATGCGAGTTTTTCTCTCTTGAAGGTTTTGGGAAACTAAAATCTACTATCAATATGGTTAGAGATGCGTTGAATGAGAAGTTAGTAATTGAAGGTGTTGTACTTTCTATGTACGACAGTCGATTAAGAATGGCCAATATGGTTGTAAATGAAGTAAATAACATAGTTTCGGATAAAGTATTCAAAACTATAATACATAGGAATTCGAAGATTGGAGAAGCGCCAAGTCTCGGTCAGCCAGTTATAATATATGATGTGACAAGTAAAGGCGCAATCAACTTCTTGAATTTAGCGAATGAGTTTCTTCAGCAAAATACAGATGATCTATTTAAGGATAAAACTATGAGTGAGCTAAAAGAAGCACTCAAGCAAGATTAAGCATACCATTATAGATAAGAACTACACAAATAAGAACTACAATACAAGATGAGCAAGAGTAAAAAGAAAGAACTTGGAAAAGGCTTGAGAGCTTTGCTTACCAATATAGAAAATACAAATAGTCCTAAAGAAAAGACAGAGTTAGTCAAAGAGTTAAATAGCTCAATTCTGGAAATTCCGTTGGCGAATATAGAAGTTAATCCATTTCAACCTAGGACAGAATTTGATCCTGAGGAATTATCAGAATTAGCTCAGTCGATTAAGATCCATGGATTAATTCAAGCTATTACGGTTAGAAGTATCGGTGGTGATAAGTATCAGCTAATTTCTGGAGAACGAAGGATGCGAGCCAGTAAATTGGCAGGATTAGATACCGTACCAGTCTTTATTAGAATTGCTGATGATCAAGCATTGCTAGAGATGGCATTGATTGAAAATATTCAGAGGTCTAATCTTAATGCAATAGAAGTTGCGATTTCATATCAACGATTGATGGTAGAATGTGATCTTACCCACGAATCATTGTCTGAGCGGGTAGGGAAGAAGAGAAGTACGATTAGTAATTATGTGCGTCTTTTAAAGCTTCCTCCTCAGATCCAATCTTCTATCAAGAATAGTGTCATAAGTATGGGGCATGCAAGATCATTGGCTGGAATTGAAGAAGTTACTTTGCAATTGGATATCTTCAAAGAGGTAGTTGCAAAGAGCTTAAGTGTAAGAGCATTAGAGAATCTGATCAAAACATATAATAAGCCAGTAATCGCAACTGCGCCAAAAGCAAATAAAGAACTACCTGCAGAAGTTAGAAAAGTACAAGATAATTTAAGTTCTAATTTAGGAACATCTGTAAAAATAAAACGATCTGATTCCGGTAGTGGAGAGATCTCAATCAAATTTGGTTCGGATAGAGAGTTTAACCAAATCCTATCTATTTTAGAAAAGCTGGATGATTAGACGACACATTTTCTTAGCTATATCGTTAATCAAAGTATGTTGACGAGAATTATCATTATATCTATATTATTGTCTACGCAGTTTGCGTATTGTCAGATTAATGATGATATCAATCGAAGTGATGGGAACTCGAGTGGAGAACAGGTCGAAACGGGGAGAGACTCTACAACGATCGTAGGCAATGCATTTTTTGATATTTTTTATGGGAAACCAGGAAAAGCTGCATTCTACGGTTTAATTGTTCCTGGAGGAGGCCAAATATATAATAAGAAATGGTGGAAGTTACCATTTGTATATGCAGTAGAGGGAGGAACGATATATTGGATCGTAACGAGTACTAAGCAATATAATGGATTTCAAAATGCGTATTTACATAATCTTAATAATCCAGCTGATCTAATCGAATACCGAGAAACTAGTGATGTTGGTGTCCTAAAAAGTAATCGAGATAAATGGCGTAAGCAAAGAGAGTATTCATGGATAATCTTTCTTGGCGGTCATTTGATTACAATTTTCGAAGCCTTTATTGATCGACATTTGATGGAGTTTGATGTGAGTGATGATCTTACTTTTCAACCAATTCAATCTGTCATTGGTGCACATCCAGGATTTACGTACAGTATTGGGTTGAATAAGAAAAAAGATGTTGTTATTAGGGAATGGTGATTTCGGCTACGCTCAATCACCGGGGGGTGGTTTCGATCACCGGGGTTCGGTTGTGTTCGATCACTGGAGAATGGTTGCTCGCTTAAATGAACGAAACTATGAAGCCTCTTGCTGGGAACATGTGTAATAGTAGTTTGATCGAAGTCGAAAACATGAAATAAATAAATGGCTGGTTACACTTATATACTGAAATGCTCAGATGATAGTTACTACACTGGTAGTACAAAGAATTTAGACAGGCGACTAAATCAGCATCAAAATGGAGAAGGGGCGAAACATACAAAAGCACGTCTTCCAGTCATCTTGGTATACTTCGAAGTATATGATAGAATTGATACGGCCTTTTATAGAGAAAAGCAAATTCAAGGTTGGGGAAGAAAGAAGAAAGAGGCATTAATAAATGATATGCCTGAGGAGTTGCATGAGTTGGCAAGGTGTAAGAATGAGACGTCACACTGTCTTCGACTACGCTCAGACAGCGATCGACTACGCTCAGACAGCGGTTGGCTACGCTCAGACAGCGAAGAGGAATAAAGTAAAAACGGCACCGTTCACTGAGCGCAGCCGAAGTGAAATGAAAAAACACACTATGAACATATATATCAAATCAGGACTACTAACCTTAACACTCGGAATTACATTAATAGCTTGTAATAACGAAAATAAGGTCGTGATACCTAAGGTTGCTTCAGAAGAGGTAGTGAAGACAGAAGTTATTACTCCTGCACCAAGCCAAGAACCAGTAACGGGTATAAAGCTTACTAAAGTATGGCAGTCGGACTCTACATTGATTACTTCAGAGTCTGTATTGTTTGATGAAAAACAAGGACTTTATTATGTATCATGTATAGGTAATGTTCCTCCTAATAAGGAAGATGGAGATGGATATATAGCCACTATGGATCAAAGAGGGAATATTCTAAATGCAGCTTGGGTAAAAGGGCTAGATGCACCTAAAGGGATGGCATTAAAGAATGGTAAATTGTACGTTGCTGATATTAATGACTTTGTAGTTATCGATCAAGCGAGTGCTTCTGTTGAAAAGAGAATTAATGTTCCAGGATCTACTTTTCTTAATGATGTAGCGCTTGCTCCTGATGGGAAAATCTATTTTACAGACAGTGATAAAAATACAATTTATGTATACTCTGACGAGAAAGTAAAACTATTCAAAAGAGATGCAGGACTTGGTGGCACAAATGGAATTTTGGTAGATCAAGAAACAATATATCTCGCTGGATTTGGAAACGGTGATATAAACACAATAGATTTAGAGTCAAAAGAAATCACGAATAGAGCTAAAGCTGCAGTGCCAGGAGGAGATGGAATAGCCACATGGGAAGGAGGTTATGTTTATTCAAATTGGAATGGTGAAGTTTACTATGTAACACCTGATTGGAAAGCAAAAAAGGTACTTGATACAAAAGCTGAAAAAGCCAATGCTGCGGATATAACTATAAATCAGAAAACAGGAGAATTGCTTGTGCCAACATTCTTTGATAATAGGGTAGTAGCTTATAAAATAGAAAGTATTAGATAATCTATTAGAACTATAACCAAACACAATGAATAAATCGAAATGCTTTCTTTTAGGTCTGATCATGTTAGCTTGTTGTTCTTGCAAATCTAAAATTGTAAATACTGAAGTTAATCAGGAAATTACTAAGATTGACGAATCTGAATTCAAGTCAGAAAGCAACCCCAAATTAGTACTGGCGCAGTGGACATTTAATAAAGATCTATTTGCTGGTAAGATGACGACTATTGATTTTATAAACAAAGCTTCAGATTTAGGTTTTGAGGGAGTTGAATACGTAAGTCAGTTCTTTCAAGATAAAGTCGAAGATGATATCTATCTCGCGGGATTAAAGTCAGCTGCAGAAAAAGCGGGTATAACCAGTACTATGATATTGGTTGATGTATTAGATGCTAAATTAGGATCATCTGATTCTGCAGAGAGGCAAAGGGCTATATCAGAGCACAAGAAGTGGATCATTGCTGCATCGAAGCTAGGTTGTCCTACAATAAGAGTTAATGCGCATGGAGATGGGACAGCGGATGAAATGATGTCAGCAATTTTTGAATCAGTTAAGGTTTTGTCCAATTTTGGAAAGACTTATGATGTTAAAATCACAATTGAGAACCACGGACAATACTCTAGTGATGGAAAGTGGTTGTCTGAGCTAGTGGGTAAGTTGGTCCCCTATGGAGTAGGCAGTGTAGCGGATTTTGATAATTGGTGTATTGAAAGAGAAGATGGGAAGTTGTGGGGTAGCCCATGTGTCAAGCAATACGATAGATATTTGGGAATAAAAGAATTACTACCTACGGCTAAAAGCGTCAGTCTAAAAGCATTTGATTTCGATAGCAATGGGAATGCTATTAAGACTGACTTCAAAAGGATGTTCCAACTAATAAAAGAGGCACAATACGATGAATACCTTTCAGTGGAATTTGAAGGTCACGATATGGACCCTATAGAAGGCATTCGCAAAACGCTTGAGTTAGTAAAGAGGTGCCAATAAGTCTTATTTTTCGATGATAAATCTATCGACTATTCTGAATTCATTTCCTTGTATTACAATATGATACAGTCCACTTGCAAAGTTTGAAACATCTAGAGTGATTTGATTTGCATCCTTACTCAGGTTTTTATTTTTAGTGTAAATCAATCTTGATGTTTGATCAAAAACTTGAATAGTACTTTCTGATGCTTTATTGAGATCAACTTCTATATTAACAAACTGATTACTTGGATTTGGATAAAGACGATAGTCATTGATTTTACTTTGAATGTCTTCTATTCCTGAGATGAGTCCAGAATCTACAATTTTATCAAGATATACGTGATATTCACCAGGTGCAAGTGTGATAGTTTGACTCGTGTTATTGACTTCTATGGCTTCTGTTCCTAAGTAATCATACCATGTTCCAGTATGATTAAAGTCTACATTTATATCCTTTTCTACAACATCAAAATTGCCTATTACTAAAGCATCAATCGTAGCGGTATTTAGTTTGATGAACTTCATACCATTAGTGACATTATGAGAATAGAACTCAGAGTTCATCAGTTCTGTTTCTAATTTGAGTTTTATCATTGCCGATGTTACATCGATCAATTGTTTTCGATCTAGGTCAGATTTATAATCCCAACGGATCGGTTTTGGAGTCAGTCTGCAATCATTGCTTATGGTTCCATCTTCACATCTATTTATTGAGAAATCGTACCCCATTTCTCCAAATTGCCATATCATTTTTGGTCCAGGGAATGAGTAAAAGAAAGCTGTTGCCATCTCTACTCGGTCAAGGGCAGTCGATTTATCTTTCACAGAATAGCTTCCACTTGCATTTCCAAATTCTCCATTTTTGTACATTAATCTTTCTTCGTCATGACTTTCCATATATCCCACAGCATGAGGATTTGACCATCCTTTTTTCTTGTAGTCTATCCATTCGAAATTTGACTTGTTGCCAGAGTTGTAACCCATTGTAGCTTCATTAAAGTTGTGATTATGGTTACTCCAAAGCATCATTCCATAATCTGAGAGTTCCTCTTCTTCGTCGTTTGCAGCAAAATGTTCTAGGATAACATAAGCATCTGGGTTTGTGGTCCATATATTATCTGCATAATATTTCAAGACATCAATTCTGCCTTGATCATAAGTACGGAAGGTGCCATCATTTGTACTTATCTTTTGTGTAAATCCTTTTGATAGATCAAATCTGAAACCATCGACTTTATATTCATCTAACCAATATGTCGTAACTCGGTTTACAAATGTCTTTGTTGCATCAGATTCATGATTGAAGTCATATCCTACGTTGAATGGATGTGTCGCTTCTACATTCAAGAAAGGGCTATCTTCTGATGGTCTGAAATTAGCGGTATCCCAATAAAGCCTGGCGAGAGGACTCTGGCTGAATGCATGATTATAAACAACATCAAGAATGACAGCTATATCTCTTTTGTGACATTCGTCTACTAATAATTTGAATGTTTCTGGAGTGCCATAATATTTATCTAGAGCCATATGGAAAGATGGATTATAGCCCCAACTTTCGTTGCCTTCGAATTCGTTAATAGGCATGAATTCTATTGCATTTATTCCTAATTTATCAAGATAATCTAATGTGTCTATTAGTGTTTGGTAATTCTTCTCTGAGGTAAAATCACGCATCAAAAGCTCATAAATAACCAAGTCTTCTTTTAATGGAGCCGTAAAGTCATTTTTCCATATGTAATCTTCAGAATCAGTCTTGAGAAGGGAAGCATAGCCATTAGTCTTGCCTGTTGGGTATGGGTGTAAATTAGGGAAGGTGGATTCATCAATCCATTGGTCATTATTGGGGTCTAGAACCAATTCACTAAATGGGTCGGCAATTAAGATGTTCCCATCCACTAAATATTGGAAGGCATAATTCTTATCCGCTTCTAATCCTGTGATGTCTATCCAGAAACTTTGGCCATCTGGAGATTTTCTCATAAAATATTGTGGGTCAACTTCCCAATTATTAAAATCTCCGATTACATATGCGTTAGATTTGTTTGGTGCGAATAAGGCTAATCTATAATCGGTTGCATTGATTTTATTGATCCCAAGTTTTGTTCCTGTTGGATATGCCTGAGTAATTACATCAGGGTTCACAACAAGTGTAAAAGATGATTCTTGGGTTTCTCCATTTTGTTTTGCTGATATATCTATAACGTGTTTATTATTATCTGGAACGATATATTGGAGATCGACATCATTGGTGGTTTCTTGGTAGAAAATTGTTCCATTATCTTTTATTGTTATCTCAGCTTCTTGCGAAGCCACAAATTTGATGTCAACGGATTCTCCAATATTGACTATTATTGAGTTTTGCGTGGGGGCTAGCAGCTGTGTTGTGAATTCTTGAGACTCATTGTAGTCAAGGAAAATATCTCCTAAGGTTGCTGTTTTTCCTTCTTTCGATCCATCTTGATTTCTGAATACGAATGCAAGTTGTTCTATTTCAGTTGAGGTGGGAACTTCGTAAAAGTCATTTATTATTAGCGTCAATTGATGTTTATTGTTGCCAATATTTGTCATTCTTACTCTTGGGTCATCGGTTCCCCAATTGCCAACCACAAATTTCCAATCGGACGGAGAGTTCGACTCTGAGGTAATCAAGCCTGTATGCATATATACTTGAGTTACATCAATAAGACCTCCGCTACCTTGAGTTGCATCATAAGTTATGGTAACGGATTCATCTCTTTGCGGAAATGCTGGATTTAGGCTCACAATCTGTGCGAAGGTTGATAGAGAAAAGCTCAGAAAAAACAAGGATAAAGAAAATGATTTCATAGGTTCTATATATAATGTGCTAGCAAGTTAATTATAATGTGTCATAATAACACTAAGTGGTTGGGTTTATTAATATAGGATTCTTTTCCATTTTACTGGAATTCGATATTTGTATGTAGACTTATCGTAAGAAGTGTTTCGTTTGTCTAAATTAGTAATAAGTTGATGGTGTCTTGAGTAAAAAAAGGTATTTTCAATTTCCAAACTATATAATATGTACGAAGATATACGAGAAAAAGCTGTCTCCGAGCTAGAACAGAAAAGAACAAAGCGAAAGGGGATTCAAATTGTAGGGGTGACCTTTACAATGGTTTCAATCATTCTACTTATCATTAGTTCCAGGTTTTATGCCGATACCGCATTTTGGATTAGATTTCCGATCATCATTTTAGCATTAACTTTTGGTATCATTTATACATCAGAATACGGATTGCCGTTTAGTGGTGATGATGACGAACTCAGTGATGAAGAGATCGAAAGAGAGATGGTCAATATCTACAGGAAAAGTAACTTAGATAAGCTATCTAATAACTCAACTGATGAGAAACTAGAATTAAAAGAAATTGAAAAGCTAAAAGTACGGTATGAAGGAGATACCGATTATGTCTAAAGTTTGTACTTCTTAATCTATTCGATATTCTATAATTTGTAAAATTGCTTTCGGACAAGTTTACCTTCGAATTGCATTTCCAAAATCAGCTCTTGAGGTGCGATGTTTTGTAGATCTATTTCTATCTTTCTATTAGACGCAATGTAAGATTTAATCAATTGACCATTGAGACCAAATAAGCTTATCTTATCAATAACTATTTCAGAATCGATATTTATAATGTCAAACGCAGGGTTTGGATATATTTCAATATTGAAATCAAGATCATTATCGGATACATGATTGACACAAGGGGCACAATTACTTCCTCCGCAATCTATTCCAGATTCGTCTCCGTTTTGTATATGGTCATTACAAGACCAGTCCGTTCTTCTAATATTCGCCTCAGTTTCCAATTCTGCTTTGATTAGCAGTTCTTCTTGACTGAGTGAGGTAAGTATTAGGTTGTTAAATTCTAAAGAATCTTCTTGTAGATCGAAGAACTCCTGTACTCCATTTTGATGATCAATTAGCTTATATCTTTGATCTCTTATGGCAAATGTTGGAGTGTTCCCTTCTTCAAAATCTGAATAATTATAAGATCTTTTACTTCCTTCTTCTCCATTTAAAAGATGAGAAAAACTTAGACTGTTGTGTATGCCACCAGGAAGTTCAGCACCAGCTAAGTCTAATATAGTCGCATAGATATCATTGATATGAACCATTGCTGATTCTCTTTCGCCAATTCTTGTTACTCCTGCGCCGGAAGCTATCATAGGTACTCTAATACCACCTTGATACAATGTTCCTTTGCCATGGCCATCAGGATAGTCTTGTACTAAGTTCGCAGGTGTTCCATTATCTCCTATAAATATGAATATTGTATTATCTTTTACTTCTTGAGAGATCGTGTTAAGTAATCTATTTAGTTCATGATCTATAGCCTCTATCATAGCAACATATTTACGTTTGTTGTTAGTTGGGTTGGATATAGTGTAAAGTCCTTCTGGCGGCACATGGAAAGGGGTATGAGGAGCTGCGTGAGCGATCCAACAAAACCAAGGTTGGTTCTGGTCACCAATCCAATTTATAGCTTTGTCAGTTATGTATTGTGTGACATATGTATTTTCAGTAGTCGTTATACCATCTTCTGTTTTCTGCCAAGCAAAATAATCATCAACTCCTGCACCTAATAATCCTGAATAATAATCAATGTTATGTTGCGACGGATGGAAGGGGTCAGTAGGTTGTGAAATATGCCATTTTCCAATTACGGCATCAGCATATGTATTGTCTGTCAGTTCTTCTAATGCTGTAAAGATGGATTTATGTTCTAGGTCCAGATTTCCAGGCGGAGACAAAACACCTGTTTTGATTCCAAGTTTTCCACTCATTACTGTAGCACGTGAGGGGGTACACATAGGAGAGGAAAAACTGTTTTCAAAAGTAACTCCATGAGCTCTTATGCTATCAAGCGTTGGTGTGTTAGGCAGTAGATTACTATCATGGTAACCATTTAGGTAGTCGACTCCAAGATCATCAGCAATCATAAAGATAATATTAGGATACTTCGGATCTGTTTGTGCTATGCTAGATTGCACTGAGCAAAGACTTAGTGCAAAAATAGAGAGAATTGAAAGTGCAATGTATCTTGATTTCATGATTTGGAATTTATTCATTTTCAATTTATCTAATAGAATGATAAGACTTACAATTCTATCGAAAGCTTAATATAAACGATATTTTATTAATATAGGAAGGTGGTCACTTGATTTACTATCTGATAGTTTTTTTGTTTCTAATACGGACATATTTCTCGAAAAGAAATGGTCATTTGACGGTTTGATTAAGCCCATCAAATAACTACCGGTATGACCAATATTTTCAGAATCAAAACTCACGTCAGATTGGTTGAATTTTTCAATAATTATTTCTAGATCTTTATTCACAATTGTATTGAAATCTCCACCTAATATTATGTGCTCTACTTTTTTATTTTCTATATCCTTGATTATTGCATCTATTTGATCCATTCTCTTCGCTCTACTCATGATTATTGTTTCCATATGAATTGAATAGACTAGGGTAGGATGGTTTGGGATATTAACAATACAGTTGGTTGCATTTCTAATTCTTCCGTTTTGCTTTTTGTGTGGTAATATTAATTTATCCTCATGTGATATTTTATACTTTGATAATATAGCGTTTCCAAATTCACTTTTGTCAGCTTTATTGATAGCGATAGGATAGTAAAGATAGTTTAGTCTGAATTGATTTGAAAATTTAATAACAGCTTCTTCATCCACTTCTTGCAATAGTATAATGTCCAAATCCGTAAAGGAAGAATCGTTCATTATCTCATAAATAGCGAGGTTAACTTTTAGCGATTTCTCTATGTTGAAGCTAACGACTTTTATGGTTGAGTCTCTAATGTCATTAAAACTGCTAATGTCATTTGCTAGATATTTAGGGGTTTCATGATCGGGATACACTTGAACTCTACTGCAGGCAGAGCATAGCACCGCAAATAGTAAATAAGGTGCTAAAATTCTGCAGTATATTGATACAAGCATCTTTTAGAATTTCTGAACTTCACAGTCCGTAAGATTGAAATCATCAATTCCGATTTGAGCAAAGTTTTTATTGTTTTGGAATTTACTGTTTCTAAATCTGATATTTTGGCTTGGTCCTGTTATTATTTGTTTAATGTCAGCAACTTTTTCACCGACAAACGTATTGTTTTTTACAATTGCATTTTTGAATTCGACAGAGTTTTCATTACCAAGAAAATCAATACAGCCTCTAGTGCAGTTATTATTATAGAACGATGAATTTACAAATTGAATTGATTGACCTTGTATTACTTCAATAATTTTTTCTTGAGTGTTTGTAATATGACAATCAGTGAAAGTCAAATATTTAGAGTTTGAAAGCTTGAGGCCTATTTTGCTTTTGCTGCCAAGGTAGCAGTTGTTGAAACTTACTTTGTTAGACTTAGCAACATATAAAGACATTGAGTTAGAAACACTGTTTTTAGGCAGATTGTGACCAAGGGTTAAGTTTTTAATTACTCCTTGTTCCGCTTTAAGTATGAATAGAGGGACTGCTTTAGGGTTGTTTGATAATATCTCACTGCTATTACCAATGATGCTAAAATTAGTCATTCCAGATACAAATATTTGTCCTCCTATTGATCGGGTGTCAACTTCTTTCTTGTTGATTACTTCTTTCTTTTCATTTGATATGTAATATACCAAATGAGCATCCAATGTGTATTTTCCTTTTTTTAATCTAATTGCAGTATTGTGATTAGCATTAGTAACAATTTCTTCAATCGAATTCACATCTATTGTATCTGCAGTAATGATCTTAACAGATGACTTAGACTTGTCAACCATTGTAAAGGTGGGGCCGTCTTTGCTATTCTTAGTTACTTGTGTTTTATTTGATTTGTTTTCTTCGACAGGTTTTACATCTGTTTTACAAGAAGTAATTGTAAAAGACACAGCAATTAAAAAGTAAATTATAGATTTCATTCTTTGATATTTTTGTGTGCAAAACTATTAATATATTAAAGTATCAGCGACTTTTCGACCTATTACATTTTGAATATGTTCTCACTTAATTTTCATTATATAAGTTTTTATTGGCTTAATACTTTCTAGAACTAGCTTTTTGCTTGAAGATCACCTATAAACATATATGGAAAAATTATGATAAAGAAAATAATTTACTCTATTTGTCACATTTTCAGTTAGTTATATATCTTATTTTGTCTTTTCGTGATCAAAGTGAGAACCTATTAGGAAACTTCTTCCATAAAAACGTTGAGAAATAAAGGATTTATGTATTTTTGCACAAATTTTCGAAAAAGTATATAATGGCAAAGAACAGACAGTACATAAGAAATAAAGGTGAAAATCCTGGATATAGAGGAAATCCTAATGCAGAAGGACAAAACCCAGATCAAGATGACGACGAAACATTAGTTGACATTGTAGAGGTAAAAGAAAATGCTCAGGATTTCTTTGATAAGAATCAAAAGACTATTGTTGGTGTATTAGCTGCAGCGGTAATAGTAGCTGGCTTGTTTCTAGCATATAAATATGGATACCAAGCTCCTAAAGAAAAAGCGAGTATGGAAGCTATCCATAAAGCTGAGTTCCAGTTTAAGCAAGATTCATTTGCTCTTGCTCTTACTAACCCTGGTGAAGGATATGAAGGTTTCTTAGATATTATCGACAATTACAGCGGAACACCTGTCGCTAATTTAGCTAACTACTATGCTGGTATCTCTTATCTTAATCTTGGTAACTATGATGTTGCTATTGATTTCCTAAACGATTACTCTGCGAATGATGATATTACACCTATTACCAAGAATGGTTCTATAGGTGATGCTAATGCGGAGCTTGGAAATATGGATGCTGCAAAAGCTAGTTACCAAAAAGCTGCAAATAGTGATAACGCATTTTTGACGCCATATTACTTAAACAAGCTTGCTATATTAAGTATGTCATTAAATGATAATTCAACAGCATTATCTAGTTTCGAAAGAATTAAAAAAGATTATCCTCAATCAGCTGAGGCAAAAGATGCGGCTAAATACATTCCATTGTTAGGGAAGTAAGCTGTATTAAATAAATAATAAAGGAAAGCCTTTCGATTAATTTCGGAAGGCTTTTTTTGTTATTTGTCTTGGCCCAAATGGTTAATTACTCATGTTAATCAATAATACATACAGTTTTACCGTTTTTAGAAGAAGTTATCTATTCTAAAGTTTCTCTTGATGGGCTTCATCTTGTGTGTAAAGCTTTCTCTTTAGTTTTTAAGGCCTGCATTATTAGAATAAATTGAATAGAAGTCTGATGCTTAGAATTGGTTATTTGCTTTTAATATTAACTCTGTTTGGGTGCAAAACGGAAGAGCCAGAATTTAAATATTCTTCTAACTACGTGGAAGGATTAGAATTAAGTGAGAAGTTAGATAGACCAATATTTTTATACTTTACAGCTTATGGATCAAGATTACTAAGCACTAGTGAGTTTAATGAAACGTTCTTAAAGTCTAGAAAGGTTAGAAAGATACTAAAGGAAGACTACATTACTATACAACTGATTACCGATGATAAAACTCCAGTAGAAATTAACGATACATTAAATTTGAATATTGCTGAGCTTAACGCTATAGATGAAAAAGTGAATGCAAGGATTCGCACTATACGTAATAAAGGACAAGTTAATAACCTGATTCAGATTAGCTTTTTTAAATCAAATAGCCAACCCCTCTATGTAATAATGGACGCAGAGCGTAATCTATTAACGGAGGGCTTTGGATATACATCAAAGAATAAGAGTTTTTTCTATGGTAGATTGAAAAGTGGGTTAGAAGCTTATAGAAGGAAAAAGAATATTGATTGATAATAAGCTAATTGATAATTTTCATAAACATCTATGTCTATAATTCGTATGTCTGGCATAGAGTAATGACTAGTTTGTAAAGTTTATCGGTAATTATATACTTATATATCATAAGAATGGAACAGCTCTTGTCTATTCAGTTATGAGTAGTATTTACTTGTGCAAAATGTAAGTAACGTGAGTCCCAAAGTCTTCGTATTTGAATTTTATTTTAATTTATGTTGAACAATTATGTATTGTAGAAACTCAAGATAATTTTAATAACGGTAATTGGCTCAATGGTATGAGTGGCTTGGGTTTGCTAGGTTTATCAAGTGTTGAAATTTGTGTAGGAAATACATATTACTTAATAGCGCAATATGTAAATCACTAGTAATCTGATGAAAATAAATTACGTTTTACTATAATATCTAAAAATACCTACTATCTTTGCATCACGATCGTTTCCCAAAAGCGTTCGTTAGTATCTCAAAAATTATTACTGGACTCAAAACCCGATTTCCCATGGCGAAGCCCAAGGCAAAAAAGTCGACTGCGAAAAAAGCAATCGGCATCAAACTAAAGGATGAAAGAATTCCTAAGGTTCTTGGAGTAGTTTCTATTCTTCTTGCCATCTACCTTATGGTAGCATTCGTTTCCTATTTATATACATGGAGAGTCGACCAAGATAAAGTACTTACTTTTAGTTGGGAAGTGTTATTTCAAAAAGATCTTACAGTCGAGAATTGGTTAGGACGTCTAGGTGCTTTAGTTTCTAATGCATTCTTCTATTGGGGTTTTGGTCTTCCATCGGCAGCTGTAATAGTTCTATTGTCAAAGTTAGGTATTGACTTGTTGAGAAAGAAAGCATTATCTGAATTTTGGGATCTTACTAAAAATGTACTTGTTTTTATGGCATTTGCTTCTATTTGCCTAGAATTTATATTTAGAAATAGTGATTTTACATGGGGTGGAGCTTTCGGGCAGAGTACCTATATATGGCTGAGTAACTTTATAGGCCAAGTTGGTTTGTTTCTGCTACTTGTATTTACAATGTTCACTTATCTGATATGGAGATTTAATCCAAATTTAGAAAACTTAGAATTCACAACACCGCTAGGCAATTTAAAAATGCCAAAAATGCCGACGATGGATTTCCTTACCAACTTTAATTTGGATAGTGATCTTGATGGGGTAGAAGACGACAATAATAAAACTGAAGATAAAATTAAGAATAAAGCTGCGACTGCAAAAGTCCCTGAGAATGACGATACGTCGTACGTAGCCTTACGACCATCCGGGCAGGCACAAGAGGCCATTCCAAAAACCTCGGATTTACGTGAAAATGAGGGAAGTTCAACTGCAGATTTGGAGTTTGAACTTCCCGAAACACTAGGTAAAAAAAGACCTAAAGTAGCAACATCAGCAAAGACAGATCTTGAAATGGAGGTGAATGTTCCAGATGGTATAACATCGACAGATTCAGATCCTAGAGCTCTACATCCATTTGATGAAGTGTCAGTGCCTAAGTTTCAAGAAACTACAGTGCCAGAACAAATGGTCGTAGATAAAGAAGCTGATACTGATAAAATAGAGCCTTATGATCCAACTAAGGATCTATCAAATTATGAATACCCTAAGATCGAATATCTTGAAGAATATGGAGATCAAGAGGGTGTTATTGATAGAGCTGAACTAGAAGGAAATAAAAATCAAATTATCGAGACTCTTCTTAACTATAAGATAGAGATTACGAAGATTAGAGCAACGATAGGACCTACAGTAACACTGTACGAAATCGTTCCTGCACCGGGTGTGAAGATCAGTAAGATTAAGAATCTTGAAGATGATATTGCATTGAGTCTTGCAGCATTAGGTATTAGAATAATCGCACCTATTCCTGGTAAAGGAACAATCGGAATAGAAGTTCCAAATAAGAAAAGTCAGATTGTATCTCTAAGAGAGATGTTAGAGTCTGATAAATTCCAGAATAGTAAGATGGCATTGCCAATTGCTCTTGGTAAGACAATTTCGAATGAAGTGTTTATAGCTGATTTAGCTAAGATGCCTCACTTGTTAATAGCAGGTGCAACGGGTCAAGGTAAATCTGTTGGTATTAATACGATTCTTTGTTCATTACTATATAAGAAGCATCCTTCTCAATTGAAGTTAATCTTAGTCGATCCTAAGAAAGTGGAATTATTCCCTTATAACAGTATCGATAAGCACTTCTTAGGAATGTTACAAGATCAGGTAGAGCCGATCATCACGGATACAAGTAAGGTGGTACAGACAGTTAACTCTCTATGTATCGAGATGGATGAACGTTATGATCTATTGAAAAAAGCTAGAGCGAGAAATATCAAGGAGTACAATGAGAAGTTTACTTCAAGAAGATTGAATCCTGAAAATGGACACAAGTTTTTACCATATATAGTGTTAGTGATTGATGAATTTGCAGATTTGATCATGACAGCTGGTAAGGAAATAGAGATGCCTATTGCAAGGTTAGCGCAGTTAGCTAGAGCAATTGGAATACACTTAGTTGTTGCAACGCAGAGACCTTCAGTGAATATCATTACAGGTATTATCAAGGCTAACTTCCCAGCGAGATTAGCATTCAAAGTGACATCTAAGATAGATAGTAGAACGATTCTAGATGCGGGTGGTGCAGATCAATTGATTGGTAGAGGAGATATGCTTCTTAATGTAGGTAGTAATATAGTAAGACTTCAGTGTGCATTTGTAGATACGCCAGAAGTAGAAAGAGTAATTGATCATATTTCAGAACAGCAAGGATATCCAACGCCATTCTATTTACCAGAATTCAAAGGTGAGGAAGAATTAGGCGGAGAGGGATCTAAGCTAAAATTTAGTGATTTGGATTCTAAGTTTGAAGACGCGGCAAGACTAGTTGTTGGTAGCCAAAATGGATCTACTTCTAGTATTCAAAGAACGATGCAGTTAGGTTATAACAGAGCTGGTCGTATAATGGATCAAATGGAGAAATTGGGTATAGTTGGCCCTGCAAGAGGAAGCAAGCCGAGGGAAGTTTCATTCTTTAGTATGGAAGAATTCGATAACTACTGGGAAAACTTAAAAAAGAATAGCTAACAATTTAAGCTATAAAATATATTTAAGAGTTAAGCTCACTTGCAGTATTGCAGGTGGGCTTTTTTTCTTTATTACTGACGCTAAGTTTTGTTTTTAAATTCAGTGAAGTAAGTCGAAATAAATGTAGGTACTCCAATGTCTTCTCTAATTGATTAGAATACTAAATCTCTTCTGCTTGATTAGAATACTAAATCTTTTCTAATTGATTAGAATACTAAATCTCTTCTAATTGATTAGAATACTAAATCTCTTCTAATTGATTAGAATACTAAATCTTTTCTAATTGAAGCAGAAAGCAATTTGGCGCAAGCAATAATATAGAAATGTAGCTTTATTTCTGGCAAGTGGTCACATATATTAGTGCAACCCATTGCAGCATAGTAGATTTACGAAAATCGAGTACAATATATGAGATACAAAATCACATCTTCAAAAATCGATGTACATAGCTGCCTTTGTCTGAAGTTACTTTTACGAAATAGAGCCCATGATTGTACTGATTAATATCAAGCTTATATTCTTCTACATTAGATGTCATGATATTATCTATCAATAGACCTTCGGTATTGTATGTTGCAATAGAAGTAATTACTTCAGAACTAGATATCGTAATGAAATCAGTTGCAGGATTTGGATAGAGTCTACTATCTAGTAAATCGTTTTCTTCAGTAGCTGTCAAACAATCCGGGAGTGGTAGTACATCCAAATTTAACTCAATCATCGTGTCACATGCATCTTCATATTCTAAGAGTATGCTATAGTTTCCTGCAGTATTGAATCCGTAAAGATCATCTCCTTCACATATAGTTGTATCTAAAACAATAGATGGTATTGGCACTACACTTAATGATAGTATTGTGATTAGACTATCGCAGCCAGCTGAACCAACAATGGTGTCTTGGTAAGCACCAGATTCTGTGAATCCCTGATATGATTGACCTTCGCAAATAGTGACTTGGTCGATATTTAGCATGCTATTGATAACATTGAGTCGTAAATCACGGATTGAATCACAGCCAGATGCAGCTACCAATGTATCAATATGCTTTCCTGGTTGATTGTAGCCAAGAACGAATGTTCCTATACAAACCAATGTGTCGATTCTGAAATATGAACTTGGAGTCACTTCAAGATTAATTGTCCTGATAGAATCACAACCAAAATCTGTGATTAATGTATCTATGTAAGTTCCTGTTTCTATATAGCCTTCATAGTTATCTCCTTCGCAGATGGTATCAATTAGATCGATAGATAACATTGGGATTACGATTAATTCTATTGTACGTACAGAATCACAATTATATATTGTTTTCAATGTATCTATGTAAATACCTGTTTCATTATATCCAGCAAAGAAATCTTCATTGCAAATTGTTTGCAAAATTGATTCAGTTACTATGTTGTCCGTTATAATAAGAGTACGTATAGAGTCACAACCATTGGTTAATGAAGGTAATGTGTCAAGATAAGTACCTGGTGCATTATATCCATCAACAGTGAAATCATTACATATATTGTAGTTAACTACTTCACGTAAATACGGAATCATTTCTTGTGTGATTGTTCTAATCGAATCACAACCTATAGAAGAGATTAATGTGTCAATAAATATACCTGCAGTATCATAACCTTCAAAATCATATCCTTCGCAGATTATAGATTCTATGTTTTCATATACTGGAGGAATAACATTAAGCATAAGTGTTCTTATTGAATCACAACCAGTAATCATTGAAGTTAGAGTGTCTAAATAGTTTCCTTGTTCTGTATAGGTCTCGAAAGATTCTCCTTCGCATATTTGTATGCTTACAATACCTAATACTGGTTCTATTATTGTCAATTCAATGGTCCGAACTGAATCACATCCGTATACGGTTTGTAATGTGTCAATGTAGGTTCCAGCGTCTGAATACCCACCAATAGATTGTCCTCTGCATAACGTATCCTTAGTGGATACAAAAGCTGGTTGTTGAATTACAATTTCCAAGTTTATAGTGGAATCACAGCCGTGTATTGTGCTTAATGAGTCTATGTACATTCCAGACATTGTGTGACCATTTATTTCGTCTCCGATACATAGATTGATTAGAGTATCTATATCATAAGTAGGTCTAACAATAAGATTTAGAATTCTTAAAGAATCACATTGTTCGTCTGTTTCAAATTCATCATAATAGATGCCTGTTTCTGTGTATCCTAATACTTGACCACCTTGGCATATTGTGTCGTATAATAAAGTTGTATCTCTAGGGAGGATAAATAAATTAAGCCTTCTAATAGAATCACATCCAGTATTTAGATTGAACAATGTGTCAAAGAAAATACCCGTACTATCGTAACCAGCTACATTCATACCATCACAGATGGTAGAATCTATCACTGAAAATATAGTTTCAACTACAAATAAGCTAGTGAATACAATGGAGTCACATCCATTTTGTGCTACTAATGTATCAATATAGTTTCCCGGTTGTGTATAATCTCCTAGTGAATCACCTTCACATATAGTTGCATTGAGAAAACTTTGGGAATTGCTTAATACAGTAAGATTAATAACACGAATAGAGTCACACCCATTTACATTATTCAATGTATCAACATATAATCCTGGCATTGTATATCCAAAATAATTTGCCCCTTCACAAATAGTATCAACGACAGGTGTCACTGTCGTTTCATTGACATCAAGATTAAGTATTCTTATTGAATCACAGCCCTGTAGACTTACCAGTATATCTGTGTAGATACCTGACTCGGAATATCCGTAAATAGTATCTCCTGCGCATATTGCCTCATCCAAGAAGCTAGTATCAACTTGTAGGACGGAAAGATTAATATTAAGTATTGAATCACAACCTTCTATCGTCATTAAACTATCTATCCAAGCTCCTGATTCAGAGAAACCAGAGAATGATTCACCAAAACATATTACTGCATTTGTATCAATAATATATGCTGGGTTAATAGTCAAATCAAGCGTACGAACTGAATCGCAGCCTCCTATTGAAGAGAAAGTGTCAATATATATACCTGTAGTGAAATAATCTTCGAAATTCTGACCTTGACATAGTATTACTGTAGTATCTATAGCAAATGAATCAACGACTTGAAGATCAAGAATTCTAACTGAATCGCAGCCTATTGTTGTGCTTAGTGTGTCTATATAGGTACCTGTAACGTCATAACCTTCGTAAGTAACTCCATTACAGATGAAAATTGTTGTGTCTGTAACGATAGAGTCTTGCACCGTTAAGTCTAAGATTCGCAGAGAGTCACATCCCGTAAATGTCAAAAAAGTATCGACATAGATTCCAGTTTCTGTGTAGCCTAATATTGTGTCTCCTCCACAAATTTTGTTTGTAATGAAACCTGTATCAACTGCTATTACAAAAAGACTCAAATTGACGATACTATCATTAGGAGTTTCTACAGAGAATGAGTCAATATACATACCTGTATCCGTATGTCCGTTTATTGTATCACCTTGACAAGCCGTCAAAGAGATATCTACAATGGTCGTATCTAGTACAACATATGAGATATTAACTACATGTGTATCGATTTTATAGTCAGGTGTATAAGATGCGTAAATTGATAATACTGTCGCAAGAATACTTGCTAGCACTAGTGTCAGGTTGGATTTCATATATATGTTTTCTCTAGTGCAAAACTACAAATAATGTATGGAATCCAACAAACGAACCTATTCAAGCATAAAATTCTTGTCTGTGGCTTTCATTTATTTAGTGTTTTGTACATTTGTGGCCTTCTACAATTGGAGTTAGAATTTGAGGTTGATTATTTGAATAATTGTCTTTGATGTTATCTTCAGTTTGATACTTAAAAAATAAATCAGAATCATGGGTAAAAATAAAATCATATACACAAAGACAGACGAAGCACCGATGTTGGCGACGTTCTCTTTTCTTCCTATCGTGGATGCATTTACGAATGCTGCCCAGATAGAGCTAGAGACAAGAGATATATCATTAGCTGGACGGATTATTTCTCAGTTCCCAGAGTTCTTAACAGAGGATCAACGTATCAATGATGATTTAGCTTATCTAGGAGAGCTTGTGAAAAAATCAGAAGCAAATGTTATAAAGTTACCTAATATTAGTGCATCTGTGCCACAATTGATGGCGGCTATTGCTGAATTGCAATCAAAAGGATATGCACTACCGGATTATCCAGAAGATCCATCAAATGATGAAGAGAAAGCAATTGTAGCTAAATACAATAAACTAAAAGGTAGTGCCGTAAATCCAGTCTTAAGAGAAGGTAACTCTGACAGAAGAGCACCAAAACCTGTTAAGCAGTATGCTAGAGCTAATCCTCATTCAATGGGAGCCTGGTCACCTGATAGTAAGTCGCACGTCTCTACAATGACACATGGAGATTTCAAATCGAATGAACAATCAGTTACATTAACTGAGGCAACTACTGTGGATATCATATTAGAAACAGAAGGCGGAGAAAAGAAAGTCCTTAAAGGCGGTTTAGCGTTGCAAAAAAGTGAAGTGCTTGATGCAAGTGTTATGAGTAAGGCAGCTTTGATTGAATTTCTTGTTGCGCAAATTGCTGATGCGAAAGATAAAGGTGTATTGTTCTCTTTGCATATGAAAGCAACGATGATGAAGGTCTCTGATCCTATCATATTTGGTCATGCAGTGACTGTGTTCTTTGCGGATGTATTCGCAAAACATTGGGGACTATTCGAGGAAATTGGAGTCGATGTAAATAATGGGTTTGGAGATTTATTATCTAAGATAGAATCGCTGCCAGCTGATAAGAAAGCAGAAATAGAGGCGGATATAAAAGCTGCATACGAAAACGGTCCAGATCTAGCTATGGTTAATTCTGATAAAGGAATAACAAATCTACATGTACCGAGTGACGTGATCATTGATGCATCTATGCCAGCTATGATTCGTACAAGTGGATGTATGTGGAATGCTGCGGGAGATACACAGGATACAAAGGCTGTAATTCCAGATAGTAGCTATGCACCAATATACCAAGCAACGATAGATTTCTGTAGGGAGAACGGAGCATTTGATCCAGTAACAATGGGTACAGTGCCAAATGTTGGTCTAATGGCTCAAAAAGCTGAGGAATATGGATCACATGATAAGACTTTTGAGATTCCTGAAGATGGAACAGTAACTATAGTAGATAATAATGGAAATGTCCTTACTTCTCATAAAGTAGAGGAAGGTGATATATGGAGAGCATGTCAAGCAAAAGATGCGCCTATCCAAAACTGGGTAAAACTAGCAGTGTCTAGAGCAAAGGCAAGTGGAACTCCTGCCATATTCTGGTTAGATGAAGCAAGAGCACACGATAGAGAATTGATCAAGAAAGTAAACACTTATTTGAAAGATCATGATTTGACTGGATTAGATATAAGCATACTTTCTCCTCTAGAAGCGACTAAGGTTACTTTAGCTAGAATGAAGGATGGAAAAGATACGATCTCTGTAACAGGTAATGTATTAAGAGATTATAATACAGATCTATTCCCAATCTTAGAAGTAGGAACATCAGCGAAGATGTTATCTATCGTACCACTGATGAATGGTGGTGGATTGTTCGAGACTGGAGCAGGAGGATCGGCTCCAAAGCACGTACAACAACTTACAAAAGAGAATCACCTGAGATGGGATTCTTTAGGAGAGTTCTTGGCATTAGCTGTGTCTCTAGATCACTTCGGTGAAGTAAATGACAATAAGAAAGCACGAGTTCTAGGAGAAGCCCTTGATAGAGCAACTGAGAAGTTACTTGCGGAAAGAAAGTCTCCTTCTAGAAAAGTAAATGAATTAGATAATAGAGGAAGTCACTTCTATCTAGCAATGTTCTGGGCAGAAGCACTTGCTGCACAATCTGAAGATGCAGATCTAAAGAATCACTTCTCAGCTGTAGCGAATGACTTTGCAACAAACGAAGATGCTATTGTTAAGGAATTGAATGATGCACAAGGAATAGCTATCGATATGGAAGGTTATTATTTACCAAATGAAGCTAAATTGGCTCAAGTTATGAGACCAAGTGCAACGTTAAACGGAATAATTGCGAAGTTGTAATTTCGCTTTAAATACATAATGAAATAGGAAAGGCTCTTAGTGATAAGAGCCTTTTTCTTTTGTTATATAATTTTATCTATACTCATAGGATTATAAACGGTAATTAATATTCTTTCTAAATGGAAGTGGTTGTGGGTTTATAAAAATTAATAATTTCGGTAAGTCTGTTAATACAAGTATATTTTTATAATGTAATTTTACAGCTTCGAAGAATCATGATAATTATCATAGTCAAATTTAAAAATTCTACTTAATGTTGTTACCAAATATTGACCCTACCAAAACCGAAGCATGGAAACAACTTGCCGAGCATTATAATCTAACTAAAGAGACCCAAATGGGATCCCTTTTTAGTGATGGTGCTACTCGGGCGGTTGATTTTTCCATAGTATGGAATGATTTTTTAGTTGACTATTCCAAGAATAGAATTGATCAAAAAACGATTCAATTGTTATTGCAGTTGGCAGAAGAAGTAAACATCAAGGATGCTATAGGTAAATATTTTGGAGGCCATGAGATAAACCAGACTGAAGGCCGTGCGGTCTTGCATACTGCATTAAGAGCGAAAGCATCAGATACGGTTATGGTGGATGGGGAAAACGTTGTCCTTGAAGTAAACAAGGTAAAGGAACAGATTAAGGCATTCACGGATTCTGTTATTTCTGGAGAACGTAAAGGACACACTGGAAAACCATTTACGGATGTAGTTAATATTGGAATTGGAGGTTCAGATTTGGGCCCTGCAATGGTTACAGAAGCGCTGAAGTTCTATAAGAATCATCTCAATATTCACTTTGTAAGTAATGTAGATGGAGATCATGTGCAGGAAGTTTTACGAGACCTAGATCCTGAAACTACCTTGTTTGTAATTGTGTCAAAGACGTTTACTACGCAAGAGACCTTGAGTAATGCAAACACCATTAAAAAATGGTTTTTAGAATCGGCAAGTGAAAAAGATATTGCAACTCATTTTGCTGCGGTAAGCACCAATGCGGATAAAATTTCTGAATTCGGGATTTCAGCTACAAACGTATTTCCAATGTGGGATTGGGTCGGTGGTAGATTTTCTCTTTGGAGTGCTGTAGGTATTTCTATTGCATTGGCAGTAGGTTTTGAAAATTTCAATGCACTCTTAAAGGGAGCAAATGAAATGGATGAGCATTTTAAGAATGAAGACAACGATAAAAACATTCCAGTTGTTTTAGCTCTGTTGAGCATTTGGTACAACAATTTTCATGGTGCGGAGACAGAGGTAGTAATTCCATACACACAATACTTAAGTAGATTTTCGGCTTACCTTCAGCAAGGTATAATGGAAAGCAATGGGAAGAGTGTTGATAGAAATGGCAATCGAGTAGATTATCAAACAGGGAGTATTGTGTGGGGAGAACCAGGCACTAATGCTCAACACGCTTTCTTCCAATTGATACACCAAGGAACGAAGTTGATTCCGGCAACTTTCATAGGATTCAAAAGATCATTATACGGAAATACGGATCATCATAATAAGTTGATGGCAAACTTTTTTGCACAGACAGAAGCCTTGATGAATGGTAAGTCCGCTGAAGAGGTTAAAACCGAGTTGGAAGAAAAGAATATGTCAAAAGAGGATGTTCAAAAGCTACTTCCTTTTAAAGTGTTCGAGGGTAACAACCCGACCAATACTATTCTTATCGATCGTCTCACTCCGGCCAGCCTAGGATCATTGATTTCACTTTTCGAACATAAGATATTTGTTGAGGGGATCATTTGGAATATTTTCAGTTATGATCAATGGGGCGTTGAATTAGGGAAAAAGCTTGCTGGGCAAACTTTGAAGGATATCGAAGGGGCTGAGATTAGTCAACATGATGGTTCAACAACTCAGCTGTTGGAGTCTTTTAAGAGTTAGAATGATGTGATATACAATCATCGCAAGAGCTAATTTTGAGGCGGATAAAAAATTAGATATTATGTCAACTTTGGAACTAAAAACTCAGCTAAAGGAGAAGATTGAAGGGATAAATTAAGATGAGCTTTTGGAGCAATTATTAGAAATTATTGAGCTGGAATTTTGTAAGTCAGAGGTGTTTTCAATTCCAGAAGACCATAAAGCTGAGACGAAGGAAGGATTGCAACAGGTAAATGAAGGTGAAATTTAGTCACATGAGGAGGTTATGGCGAAATATAAATCAATCTTTCGATTCTCTAATATAGTTATAAAATTATTGAGTGCTTCTTCTTCCAATTCTATCAAGCCTTCCAACATTCATACACAGCAAACTTACTATTCATAGCCGTTACCTCGACTTGTTGGAATATCTTAATTAAGTGTGTCTTGTAATTAAGGTGAAGGTTTGCTACACAGAGAAATCGACCGTCTTCATGAAGTACTCTTTGGATCCCATGAAATAACTCTAATGCCATTTCGATATTGTTCTCATGTTCGAAGTGGAATGGAGGATTACACACTACTAGATCGAAGTAATTACTTTCTATATCTATAAGCCTGTCTGCGTAATGATAAGTGGCTTCTTGATCTTGAAGGTTAATTTTTGCCGAAGCATTAGCAAGATAAGAATCATCTAGTAGATGTATTTCTAAATCTGATTTCAGTTGGGATACTTCGTAAGCTAGGATGCCATTTCCACTTGCAACATCTAACACTCTTTCGATTTGTGAATCCAGTTCTATATTCTTGATTAAAAACTGAGTGGCATAATCGATATGTTTAGCCGAGAAAACTCCATAATATTGTTGGATATCAACACTATTACCTTTTATATTCTGATGAGAAATCGTGTTTATTATATTAGTATCAACATCTGTTTTGGGTTCAGAAAGTATAAGTAATCTTGATTTTTTCCAAGCAAGACTCTGTTCCTGTACTTCAAAATATTCTGCAGCAATGCTTATCATTTGCTTTGTAAAGTACTTGGTCATGAACCCGCAAATGACTTTAGTATCTTTCGTAGCTGATTTATGGATCTGAATCAAAAAGAAGCGAAACAGGTCCATCGACTTTGGTATTTTTATAATGGCAAGGTTCGTCTTGCTTATGTCACCAGTGAGAGGATTTTGAAAGTTCAGTTTTTCCTCAGCTATTTTATTGTCACCTGCATTTTTTGTAATGGCATATTCCTGACTACTATAATTGCCAATGATTGTCGGGTTAGAATCGATAAGATGTAGTGAGAGGTATCCAAATCTATCGTTATATACTGTTACTCCAGCTGTCTCTATCTGGTTTTCTGAAATGTAATTAAGTATATAAGTATCCGCAGCCGAATATGACTTTAGTGATCGATTATCTGATACGGGATGTCGAGTAACAATTAGATTTTTATTCAATTGCGTGCAAGTTTAGTTTTGTAGATAACATTAGCAATTAGTCCAGTTATAATCAGAATAAATCCAATAACACTGATCCAACCATAAGTTTCGCCAAAGAACGTCATTCCTATCAATATGGTGAACGGTATCTCAATGTATTTCATCGGAGCGACGATATCTGTTGTTTCCATTTGAGCGGCGATGGTCATGAAGTACTGACCTAGAAAGCCCAAGAAGCCTAATAGTCCGAGCATAATCCAGTCGCTTCCAGTTGGTTGCACCCAAGAGTTTAAAGCCCCGATCAATCCAACAACTGTACAAACCATCATGAAATAATTTACGATCACAACAGGATCATCTCGATCTCCAATTTTCCTAATAATTACCACTACCAAACCACTCAATGCCCCAGAAATAATAGCGAAGGTCATTCCAAGCATTGATAAAGACGGATCAAATCCTTTGATCAAAACAACGCCTGCCATGGAGGTCAAAAAGAACAACCATTGCACATGCATTATCTTTTCTCTTAATATCCATAGTGCAAAAAGCGCAGCGAAAATAGGAGACATGTATCGGAATGTAACACAAGTGCCCAATGGCATCATCTTGATCGCTAAGAAGTAGAGTAGGAGAGAAGTTGTACCGACAATAGCCCGAGTGACAAGAAGTTTTCTTTCGTTTCCCCAGATGCTAATTCGCTTTCGCATTATCAAAGGAATCGTTATGAATAGCGTTCCCGCAGCTCTGAAAAATGCAATTTGCCATGCTGAATAATCATCAAGAGATTTTACAACAAAGTTCATTGCCGCAAAAGCCATCATACTAAATATCATATACCGAATGGCCTTCCATTTTACGCCCATCGTATTATTTTTAAGCCATGATAAATGACATAAAGTTATTATTCCATGTCAGTGTCATAATCCATGTCAACATTATAAAGCAGTTCTGCAATTAAAGCAATTTCGCGATTGTGCGAAAAAAGCGATTCAGCGATTTTATCACTTACTTTCCAGCCGACATCATGTAATCTATTGCCAGATGGCACATCGCTTTTACGCCTACGATCATACCTGATTCATCTATCAAAAAGTCAGGAGTATGGTGCGGGAAAGCTTCATCGCTGCCAGGAGTTTTACCTCCCACAAAATAATATAGACTCGGTACTTCCTTTGCGAAGAAAGAGAAATCCTCTGCACCCGTACTTGCAGGAGTTACGAATACATTATCTTCTCCTGCGGAATCAAAAAGAGACTGAAGCATCTTACGTGTTAATTCCGGGTTATTATAAGTCACAGGATATCCGATTTGGATGTCAACTTCTGCAACTGCTCCTTGTGCTTCCGCTATTAAAGTAGCTGTTTTTCTTATTTTATCATGGATGATCTCTTGCATATCAGTATTTAAAGTTCTAATAGTACCGATCATTTCTACTTCTTCTGGTATAATATTATTACGTACACCACCTGAAATCACACCAACAGTAATTACTGCGGCTTCTTTAGTTAATTCTGTTTGACGACTTACGATTGTCTGCAGTCCCATTATGATTTGAGCGGATGTTACAATAGGGTCAACTCCTCCCCATGGTCTCGATCCATGTGTTTGTTTACCTTTTACTTTAATGGTGAATCTATCAGATGCAGCCATAATGCCGCCTACTTTATATCTGATTTTACCAGCCTCTAATCCACTACTTATGTGTTGGCCGAAGAATACGTCGATTCCGTATGTATCGATGATTCCTTCTTTAATCATAAGTTTCGCTCCGCCTTCTTCCCCCGGAGGAGCACCTTCTTCAGCTGGTTGGAATACAAATACAAACTTTCCTGTAAGTTCCGATTTCATAGAGGTCAATATCTTTGCTGCACCAAGTAGCATAGCTATATGAGTATCATGACCACATGCATGCATGACACCTACATCATTACCTAAGTAAGTCGTTTTTTTAGTTGATTTGAAAGTGAGATCTGCTCTTTCTACTACAGGTAGAGCATCTATGTCCGCACGCATAGCGATTGTCGGTCCAGGTTTGCCAGTATCTAATACACCTATGACGCCAGTCTTAGCGATACCCGTATCTACTTTAAGACCCATGGCATTCAATTCTTTTGCTATTCGTTTTGCCGTTTCGAATTCCCTGTTGGATAGTTCAGGGTTTTCGTGAAAATGCCTTCGCCACTCTATGACTTGTTTTTCTAATGCTATTGCTTTTGTGTCAGCTTTATCATTAAGAGATTGAGCATTGCTTTCTTGTATGAAAACGATCGAGAATAAAATTAACAGGGAGAATATATTTTTCATAATGTGGGTTTTAGATTCTGTGAATATAGATAATATTTGATATCAATATTAGATGTCTATCATATTATTGTATTTTGCAACTACTAATTTATAGTTTATAGTTATGGCGTACGATAGCTACCAAGAAGAGCGAATAGATAGAATACTAACAGAAAATAATGTAGATTTTCTATCAAAAAAGATGATGGGAGGTCTCTGCTATATGAGTGATGGTAAAATGCTCTGTGGATTAGTAAAAGATCAATTGATGGCGCGAATTGGGCTAGATGCATATGATGAAGCATTGCGAAGAGACAATGTTAGTGAAATGAATTTTACTGGCAGAGCTATGAAAGGATATGTATTTGTAGATGGAGCCGGAATGGACTTGGATGATGATCTAGAATATTGGATCATGAAGTGTGTAGCATTTAACCCATTTGCAAAAGCAAGCAAGAAGAAAAAGAATAAATGATGACTACTGAGAGATTATACTTAACACCAATGTCACTTGAAGATGCTCCGTTTGTATTAGAGTTGCTCAATACTAAAGAATGGATAGTAAATATTGGTCAGCGAAATGTACATTCAATCTCGGATGCTAAGCGATATATACAAGAAAAGATGATTCTCCATTATGAAAAGAATGGATATGGGAATTTTCTAATGACAAGAATTGAGGATGGAGCTAAGTTAGGTTGTGTATCGCTTTACAATAGGGATGATGTAGATGGAGTAGATATTGGATTTGCTATGTTGCCTCAGTATGTGAGACAAGGATATGCATATGAAGGATCTAAAGCGATTATGGAAAGTGCTAAGAGTCAGTTTGGTCTTACCTCTGTTTGTGCATTTACCTCAAAGGATAATATTGCCTCTCAAAAACTGATAGAAAGGCTTGGGTTGAGATTTGAAAAAACGATATTGTTTGGTGAGGATAAAGAAGAGCTACTCTACTACACATTGATTTTTCCAGCTTAAAATTTTAATACAATAGTCTCAGATAAACATATATTTACGCCACATACATAACTACGTTTATTTTTCATGAACTTAATTATGTTGAGAAATAAAATCAAATTCACTAGATTATACATTTCTATGAAATTATCCAAAAAGTTATTTTTTGTTTTCTTTTGTTTTGCTCTTTTAAATCTGATTGGATTAGATACAGCCTATTGCCAAGGTAAAGTGAAACTTGAACGCGTGCGGCTTGCAGATGTTAATTATTGTAACAGTGGTGAATATGATCTTGTATTTAGTGATTATTTTGACAGCCTTAATGTAAATACTAACAAATGGTATACTTATGTGCCACCTTGGGGAAGTAAGTCCTTAGATAATTGTGTAGACTGCAGAACTGGAAATACAAAAACGAAGCAGATATACAAGGATGAAAATGTAGTCCAAAGAGATGGGATTTGCAATTTAACAGTAAAGGATGAAACAACGAAGTGGCTTTCAGCTACAACTGATTATTCTAGTGGTTACTTGTATTCCAAAGCAAAATTCAGATTTGGAAGAGTTGAAATGACATGTAAATTACCCGCTGCTGAAGGTTTATATCCTTCTTTTTGGATGTTTGCAGGTTCTGGAGATGGCACAAAGAACACAGATGAGATTGATATTTTTGAGTTTTGTACGGCGTCTTCAAATGTGATACTTTCTAATATCCACGGATGTTATGACAAGTACGGTAATCCTACTCCTGAATGTAACGAACAGAAGAGGCATGATTTAGGCTTTGATTATACAGCCAACTGGTTTACTATTGGTGTTGATTGGAGCCCGTATGAGGTGAAATGGTACATTGATATATTAGATGGCTCAGGACCTAAGGTAGTTAGGACTTTTCCTAAGTACTATACTTTGGATATGGAACCAGTAACTTCATGTGATATATCTGCTGGAGAATATTTAGAGAATCCTATTTTTCCCGATATACCTATGCATATTCGAGCAAACCTCAGAGTGAAACCGTGTAATGGTTCCACATTTGTTGAAGAGAGTAAGTTTCCTCAAAACTTTGAGATTAGAGAGATAACTGTGCATCAAACCAAACCTTGTAGCCAAACAGAGCAACTCATTGAACTAGATTTATTTGAAGATACAGAATGGAATGAAGACCAATATCTTTCGAATCTAACATTGGCAAATAATGTGACCTTGACAATCAATAATGCGACAGTTTCTTTTGCCTCTATGGGGCAATTAAAGATGCGGAATGGATCGAGGTTGATACTTAATGGGTCTACACTTACTTCCTGTGATCCAAGTGTAAAGTGGCAAGGGGTAAATACGTCCCAAAACTTAAGTACTATAATCGAGATGAATAATGGTAGTATCGTCGAGAATGCAATTGTAGGGATACATTTGCAAGATATAACATGGGGCGTAGAAAAGGACCTTATGAGTACATTGATAATGGACAGCTCAAGGGTTAGAAATTGTGATACTGGGATTAAGATTGATTTTGGGAATACAACTTCTAAAATTAGTAATGGTTCGGTAATTGAAGATTGTAGAATTGGAGTCCAACTAAATCGAAGCAATGGTCTTATTATAAATAATACTGATTTTGTAAGCAATGACGAATGGATCAAGTCTATAGATTCTAATTGTGATTATAGGATGTCAAAAAAAGTGCTTGATCGTTTTCTTTACGTTCGTTTTTAGCCATTTATTAATTGTATAATTACGAAGGTTTTGGTTGTAAAACGGTAGTTGTATATTGCAGAGAATTTTATACTAGTATGCATTATAGTGGAAGGTATGAGCATATTCACTTTAGCTCTGAATAATTGACCTTATTTTTGGTTTTTGTACTGTTTTAAAGGGCTTCTTAACATAAGATAATCTATTTTATGTGAATCTCTTTTTTTCCGCCTTGCCAATGCCACCGAATCTTCTATCTTTGCAATCCGGTTTTAAATAGAATAGAAATCAAGAAATACCATGTTTGATAATTTAAGTGAAAAATTAGAAGGAGCCTTTAAGAATCTAAAAGGTGAAGGTAAGTTAACGGAGATCAATATAGCACAGTCTATCAAGGAGATTCGACGTGCACTTGTAGGTGCAGATGTAAACTACAAGATCGCCAAAGAGTTTACGGATAAGATCAAGGAGAAGGCATTAGGCTCAGATAATGTACTCAATGCGATCAAGCCGGGTGAACTCATGGTGAAGATCGTGATGGATGAAATGGTAGAATTGATGGGTGGCCAAGCGGTTGGTATCAATATCAAAGCCAATCCAGGTATCATCTTGATTGCAGGTCTCCAAGGATCGGGTAAAACGACCTTCACTGGTAAGATTGCTAAATATCTAAAAGAAAAGAAAGGCAAAAGACCATTGGTTGTGGCCTGTGATGTCTATCGTCCAGCAGCCATCAATCAGTTGACCGTAGTTGCTGAACAGGTTGGAGTTGCTATTTATAAAGAAGAAGAAAATAAAAGTCCTGTTTCTATTGCTCAGAATGCAATAGCATTCGCCAAGGCCAATAGTCATGATGTAGTAATCGTGGATACGGCGGGTCGTCTTGCAGTTGATGATGAGATGATGGACGAGATCGAAGAGATCAATAATGCGATCAATCCTACAGAAACACTGTTCGTAGTAGATGCTATGACTGGTCAAGATGCGGTGAATACAGCAAAGGCCTTCAATGAGCGTATCGATTATGATGGGGTAGTATTGACGAAGTTAGATGGTGATACTAGAGGTGGAGCTGCATTGACAGTTAAGTATACTGTTGGTAAGCCGATCAAATTTATATCTGATGGAGAGAAAATGGATAAGATTGACATCTTCCACCCAGAGCGTATGGCTCAGAGAATATTGGGAATGGGAGATATCGTTTCTTTCGTAGAGAAGGCTCAAGAACAGTTTGACGAGAAAGAAGCAAAGAGATTAGAGAAGAAGATCAGAAAAAATAAGTTTGACTTCAATGATTTCTTAGGACAGCTTAATCAAATCAGAAAAATGGGTGATATCAAATCACTAATGAATATGATCCCTGGAATGAGCAAAATGACTAAGAATCTCGATATTGATGATAGCGCATTCGGTAAAGTAGAAGCAATTATATTCTCAATGACCAAAGATGAGAGAGCTAAGCCTGAGATACTCAACATGAGTAGAAAGAAAAGAATCGCTAAAGGTTCGGGAAAGAATATTCATGAAATTAATATGTTTATCAAGCAATTCGATCAGATGCGTAAGATGATGCACCAGATGAGTAAAGGTAAAGGAATGGGCAGTATGATGGGCGGAGGTTCAGGAAGAAGATAAGAGTAGCTTTAATTCTGATATAATATATAATCCCACTTTTAGCTGAAGCTGAAAGTGGGATTTTTCATACATGAGTGTCTGTACACCTATCAGGTGTCTGACACTTTTTTGTTATTGCGCAGATTTTACTTTTTGTACTTAGGACAAATAAGTGTCAGACATTCTTTGAGATGTCAGACATTATTGGTGCCATTTTGAATAAAAAGATCCCACTCCTGAATTAATCAGAAGTGGGATTCAATTTGTAGTGGGTTCTATATTTTATTTATATTTTGATAAATCTCCTTGTTGCCTGACCTTTAGTTGTGGTAACGTTTAAGTTATATACTCCAGCGTTTAGGTTACTAATATCAATCGGTTGATTAGATACTAATTTAGACATTATAACTTGACCATTCGCATTGATTATTTTGATGTTTGCAGTTTCTTCGAAGGCAATGTTCAATACATCATATGCAGGATTTGGGAATACTTTCAAATCTGTGAACGATTCATCTTCTGTAGC
>CALKXE010000006.1 GCA_938003955.1 uncultured Saprospiraceae bacterium
CGATAGCTATCGGGATGCCCGTAAGCTTCCTTCAGACCCAACCTCACAGTTACGCCCTTGCTCTTAGCTAACACTTCGCACTACAGCGCGTGTAGAGGACTTGCACCTCCTAGATATTGACCATGCCTGGCACACCAAAAAAGGTAGCACTGTTACCAACAGTGCTACTTCGAAAACACTACTTTATACCAAAAAAGCAGTACGTCTATAATTATGTTTTGCCAATTAAATTCTATTTATATTATTGAAATTGTCTCCTCTATCGACATTGCGGTCACAGAATTCAGGTAATGGTTCTTTTTTATTTGGAGAAGCAACACCAAATTCTTATACTTTATTTAATAGCACTTTATGAGGTAATTTTAAAAATAATTTCATACTTCAAACATAAAAAACCAAAGAGCAAGCATCCCCATTGCTAATTAATACATAAGTTAGTGTGTAAAATAAATTGCACACTATCTAGATTAATATCTAGAAGCAGTTAGGCTATTCAAGTGATTTAGTGATTCAATCAGAAAGCTCTTGAGAAAACCTATAGCTTATCTTTCACAAAAGTGCAATTTGTTTTACACACCCTAAGTTATATTAAAGTGGCATGTAATTTCTTTAAATTACATTACAAATCTCTAATAATTGCTTCTTTCTACTTCGACTAACTGGTATGATAACGTCATCCATATTGATTAAACTTTCTGCCACATTAATACTTTTTATAGTCCTAACATTCACAATAAAACCTGAATGCACTCTAATAAAATAATCAGGAATAATCTTTTCTAATTTCTTAAACGACCCTCGAGAGGAATATTTATTTCCATTTGCATCTATCGTAATCATTTTACCATCTATTCGAAAATAATTGACATCAGCAAACTTTATAAATTCTAGTATTTTGTCTACTTTGACAGCAAAATGGGTGTCTGTTTTTTTGCTAATTGTGGTAGTCAACATAATTGTTCATTTAAATAATATTGTAAGAGTATCAATACATAATTACTATCATATAAGATTTGACCTACATACTAGTAAAATACTAAAAATCAGAATTTTCCTACTTCAAAAGTATACAATCATCTTCTAAATAGCACATAACACATATTACTAAATTACATATATTACATTAACGCGTAATAATTTAATTTATCGTGCATATCCATGGGTTTGATTCAAAAAAAATCGCATTTCTAGTATTAACAAAATACTATTCTTCTTTTATCTACATTTTATAGAAATTATCATGATTCTACGCCCTTTCTAATGGAAAGAATGTGAGGAAGCATTTTTATTATTATCAAACAGGAACTTGAATAAATGTTTTCCACTTTTTGGGGCAAAAAACCAATATTCTTAATTATCTACATCAATAATTCCAAGGGAAAATTACGGCTTGTTTACCTTTTACCATTATTCGGAATCGGCCATTCAGGCCTTTATTTGGATTGGTATAATTTCCACGATGGCTTTTATACCATTTAAGTTTGAAGGTGTCGTATAAGATTTCAAAAATATTCAAAATCAAACAAGGAGTAAAACGCAGTGAGAGCGATAGCTCTCGCAAGGCTTTTTAACGAAGGATCGCAAAGAAGAAACTAAACAATAACCGACAATATCAAACTTAGGATGGTATTAAATGGTATTAGTCATCGCTAATTGGAATCGGCCATTCATGCCTTTTTTTAGACAGAAATTAATGAAACATAATTATATTTAACTACAGTTTTCAAAACCTAAATCTCAGTTATGATATTTGTATAAAGGAAACTTTTAATTAAACATTCCATTTTAACGATTCGTTTTATCATCAAAAAAGCCTGTAAGGCTGATCCCTAACAGCGATGTTCGAAGGGCATCGTTATTTATAAAAGAATATTTTGAAGCCTGAAGGGCTGATTCCGAATTTTGTGAAACCATAAATATTCTGGTTCTACGTCGTTTCTAATGAAATTAACGCGGGAAGCATTTAGATTGAAAATAGTAATAATACCAATTGAGTTCATAATCGCCGCATATATTTAGCTTTATTCGATGATATCCATCATTAAAAATACTCGATGTAGCTAATGCTACATCTGTGTCTTTTGCCTCGACTCTCCTCGAATAATCCCTAAATCTTATACGGCATTATCAAACTCAAATGGTATAAAGCTTATAAGCACTTTTATAGTGAATAATCAGTATTTTGATTGTACAGCTTGAATGCAGGCTTTCCATTAAATTGGGCAAAGAAGTGTTATCATTTAAAATTACATCCATTCTGTTTGGAATTATCGGTAGACAGGTATTTAAAAAAAGAAAAAGTCAACATTAGTATAAAAGGTCCTAAATTTTGGATAATCCGCCACTAGCGGATAGAACATTCGCCAAAGTTTTTTTTCAACTTTAAGGTCGGAAATCGGATCTTTTTTTATGTGGCGTTTATTTGCAATAAATCTTTATTATGACACCGAAGCAAGCATCGGAGGATTTAAGTATTAAAAGGGAATTTCATCAGAGATTCTAATTTACGACGTATATAGTACGACAACTTCCTACTTTCTATCTCCCGCGTGTTTTTAATAAAAAACACTACATGATCTTAGGCTTAAGGGTCTACTGCGTATTTCCTTTGTGCCTCCAAAAGGTGGACATAAGCGTCACTGTTCTTACTTAATATTTGGTTTTGTGGGACTCAACTCCCTACCTTTTTGCTTATTGAGAAGAGTTTATTTTATCAAATATCAAGTAAACAAAAAAACTCCCTTGAAATGAATCAAAGGAGATATCCTACAGTCTGCCCAGAGTATAGAATAGAATCAAATTTAATGTTATACACCAAAATTAGACATTATATTCCTAAACAACACCTAACACATAACAAAAATATACATGTATTGCTTAAATGCGTATTTAATCGACTAATCGCGTATAGATGAGATCTTATACCATCGTTATTTTTTCACTACCGAAAAGTAATATCTATTAATCTCTAATTGCTTTTTGGTGACTAATATTGTTGCGTTCTAAAACTGGAATAAATCCAAAAGATCACTAAACCTTCATTCAGTTTCTTTAATTTCGGTTATTTGCCATTCTACATGAATAAAAAGGAGAGCACCTAGATGCTCTCCCAAATCATAAGAAAAAATTTATTTTTAATGAATAGTCCCCCTTAAGCAACTATTCTTAGTCAACCCATCTAGTATTTAACTAATCTTAAATACATGCATCAAATCTTTAACTGATTATTAGTAAAAACAGCCTTATACCTAATCATTTAGATTTTCAGATCCTTATTATCGGAATAAACTGTGTGTCATTTTCTGATTGGACAAGAATATAATATACACCAGACACCTTGTCCTCTAGACTGATTTCTATTCTTTTGTTATCCAAAAGGTTCGCTTTTATCGGTCTCTTAATTTCATTTCCTACACTGTTATATAGTGAATATGTCAATTCTCCTTTTGTCTCACTCGTCAGATAGACAATACCATTCGTTGGGTTAGGATGAGCTGTAACTTTGTGTTCTACCTTAGTATTTCTTGATTTAGAAGTAGACTTTTCAAACACGGGCAACCCATTTTCTATTTGGCGCACAGCAGGTAATTTCTTATCCGACATATACCTAGATACCGCTTTATTAGAAGTCTTCCATTTATATCCCATCCCAATATTTGTAATGTCTTCACCTGGCTCTACAGTTATTATATCAGTCGTATTTGTGCCAAATACATGTACTGCATCACTATCAACTTCTTCATCACTACCCACATTTGGCATCACAACATCTAAAACAGGTATGTAGCTAAATTGCACATAATAATCACCTGGCGGCACACACATTTCCCAATATCCATCTTCACTAGCAGTTCCTGGTTTGAGTCCAGTAATATCAGATCCAATAAGCACCCAATCATTTCCTTGCGCTTGATATACATTGGCGAATATACCATTTACACCATTTTCAAATGGATCTTGTATATCATTTATCGTAGCTATATCAAACCAAGCAATACCACCTATTGTACTACATGTAGTTATACCTGCATCAATTGTAATTACTAATGGAGAATCTACTGTTATGCAGTCCGTTGATTGTGTGCTTGGATCTGGATCACTATCAATTGCATTGTTTGTAGTCCCGTTATTATTTACCAAGAAATAAGGCTCTGGTACATCAAATTGTACAATATAATCACCGTACGGAATATTCTCGAAACAGTAGTTTCCTGCATCGTCTGTTTGGGTTGTTGAGAGTACATTATTATCACAATCCATAAGGTATATTACCAGATCAGGCACTCCTTCTTCGGTTGCTTCTTGAACCCCATTTCCATTAATATCATACCATACAAAATCACCAATCTTACCTAAGAAATATATTCCAACATCTAAATCTTCATTATTCTCTCCTGAGCTTAAAGTTCTACAAGTAGAAGATAATGTATTGGGATTGATATCATTATTAGTAACATCATCATTATTACCTGTTGTTGTAAACGACTGTCCATCTTGTAGCTCGACAGATATATAGTAACCAGAAGGAACAAGGCTGTCAAATAAATAATAACCATCAGCGTCAGTATAGGTACTATCTAGTAATACACTATCACAACTATTAAGATATATTTTCTGTCCTTCGATTGGTTCTTCATTTGGATCTTGAAACCCATCAAGATCACTATCTTCCCAAGCATAATCTCCTATAGATGCCAAGAAATAAATACCCGCATCTATTAATGGAATATGCGTCCCCATAGGTAAGTCAATACAAGTAGTGCTATTACTCGGTCTGATAAAATCATTGTCAATTGCTGAATTAATCCCAGTGCTATCGCTGGTTAGTATCATATTTGGCAAGAGCACTACTTCAACATAATAATTCACTGGGACTAGTGAGTCAAATAAATAAATTCCATCTTCGTCAGTTGTTGTCGATGTGATGAATGCACTATCGCAAGTATAGAGATTTAACAGTACACCGCTAATAGGAGGTTCGTTGTTGTCTTGGAGCCCATTGACATTGACATCCTCCCAAACGTAGTCTCCTATCGATGAGTATAAAATAAATCCTGCATCACAACTATTGATCGTATCACCACTCATTAATGTTTTACATTCAGTTGAAGAGCTTTCTTCATCAATGTCCGAATCTACATCATCGTCTCCAACGTTTTGAGTTACTGGCATATATCCATCATGATCGCAAAATGATACAGAATAAGAACCTGGTTCAAGGTTACAAAATTGATATGTTCCGTCACTTCCCGTTCGAATAGAGTCTATAAATAATTCATCACAATCGTAAAGTTTCACTAAGATATCTTCTATTCCTATGTCTTGAGCGTCAAAGTTATCGTTTAGATTAATATCATTCCAAACTTGATCTCCGATGCATACTTTTTTGTACAAGCCAGCATCTAGTGTTAAGTTTTTTTCATTTAGCCCCAGTGTAACTATATCTGATGTAAATGAAATTGCATCTATATCACTATCTAAACTGATATCATCAATTCCTTCTTCTATTGTAGGGTAATAGCAATCTGGAGTAACAAATTCTACATAGTAATCTCCTTCTTCTAGATCTACGAATAGGTATTCACCAAGAGCATCTGTGGTATCACGCATTAATTCTTGGCCTAGACCATTAAATAGAACTACGACAACACCTTCTATAGGCTCGTCAGATGCACTTTGGATGCCATCTACGTCCACATCATGCCAGACATAGTTCCCTATTTGTGCACAAGGAAGATATTCAACACTAGCAGACTCCATTACAGTACATCCATTTGCATCAACAACTTCAACTTCATACAAACCTCCGTCAATGTTATTGAGTGTTGTTTGATTGTTAGCCCCATTTGACCAGTTAATAGTATATGGTGGAGCACCTCCAGTAATGTTTGCAGTTATACTTCCTGTTGGAGTACTACACTTACTATCAGTTGTACTTAATAATATGCTAGGTTTTTCTAATCCTGTAACTAACTGCTGTGCAAAATCTTGACAACCATTAACATCTGTTACAGTTACCGCAATGAAGGTGTTACCACTAACAACAATATCAATAGAAGAAGTATTTTCGCTGCTAATACTCCAATCGAAACTAAAAGGACCATTACCCATTGCATCAGCCTCAATTGTAATTTCTTCATCATTACAAGCAGTTAATGGAGCACTTATTGAGAGTGTCGGTGGTGGAGCTACATTTACTGTAGTTGTATATGATTGACTACAACCATTCTGGTCAAATACATTCAAAGTATATGTAGTCGTATCAATAGGTGACACTGTTTGTTCTTTTCCAAAACCTATATTGACCCATTGAAAAATTAATGCATCTTCACAATCTGTCACAGGTGACAATATCGCACTTTCACCCAAGCATATGTCATTTTCTGCATCTAAAGTAACTTCACAAGCCCTATCAAAACATGATGCTATCCCACCTAATGTGAAATCTATCGACACATTAGTCGTAATCATATTTATTTCTACAGATTGAATTGTTGCAAGATCTATTATCCCTGAATTGCTAAATGATGCAAATGGGAATATTTTATCAAATTCATTAGTGGACCCTTCAGACTCTAAACGGCCATCAATAGCTGCAATAGTATTCTGTCCAATTAATGTTATTGTTATGTCTATATTACCTTGATCTAAAAGTATATCATTAAACAAGATGTACTCAAAAAAGCTCAAATCAAGAAAATCCCCATTAGGATTATAATAGTTAAAAGTAGTTGATGTTCGACATCCAGAACAATTGCTAATAAATAAATCATTAGACGACGAATTAACGCTAGATATATTCTCGCCATCAAGCAATTCTAAGGTAATCTTTCGCTCTCCACCTAAAAAGCTAGGATTGCTATCCGTTTGACTAATCGGCCCTGGATCATCTTCGTTTACAAAAATATTGATTTCACTCGAAGGCTGGTCAAATAAATCTATTCCTGTGCAATCACTAACACCTATGCCATCGGTTACTTTGACTAAGATTTTTTTGGTAACAGGAAGATTCCACTCATCGTACACGGTTAATATTATATCCAGACTATTGGTCAACATTATTGTAGATGTGGAGCCCGAACTATTATCATGGCTCCAGTGATAAGTAAGAGTGCCACTATAGCCTGATATCTCCGGAGCTATTGTTGTAGTTGTACCTTGGCACCCAGTAATAAGATTACTTGTTCGAATTGATAAAGATGTTCTAAATCCAGCATCTAAAACTGGATTAGGATTGTTGTTATTTACATCAATAAATTGTGAGAAGCCCGTTTGTAATATATCCGAATCAAATTCGTCATTGCCTACATTTCTTAACGTTAATTTGAGCCCTGTTTTTTTAATAAACTTTAAATAGTACTTTCCAGAAGTCAATCCTTGAAAGGAATAATTCCCTTGGTTATCACTATTAGTGAACTGGATCATGAATCCAGATTCAGTAAATAATTCGACTTTCACTTGTGCTAATGTAGTATCGCTAATATTTCGAATACCATCTTGATCTTTATCTATCCATGTTATTCCTGATATACTTTGTTGACCAAAAATAGAAATCGAAGTAACCAAATAAAATAATACTAAAAGGAGTGTTTTTTTACCTACCATGTGTTTTGATTTGTTATAATTCAACAGCTTAAGGCCAAACATTGTGCCACCACCCACCCCCCAAATTCAACATTGTTAAATAAGAATACTATAAAACCAATTAGGTCGAAAAAAATACAAGGTAGTCCAAAAAATAATTTACTTAAATTTTGCTATTAAAAAAACTGCCATGAAATTAATAGATTTACAAATGTTATTTGTGCTATAACCTTCCAATACAAATTCGTGCTTGAGTCTAAATCCTCTTACTCGAATCATATGTTTTTGTCATTCAAATTACCCAAAAAATAAAAATAACGAACTAAAGCCTTTCCATATTGGTGCACTATTCGTGGGTATTAAATCAACATAAAACAATCAAATCAGCTCGTTAATTCCATCCAAATACTAGAAATAGACATTAAAATCCATTATGCCAAATATATAACCTGACTGATCCTAAAATTATCGTTGCCAATTTCCTATTATTGTTGATCCTTGTCACAATATTTAAATATAAGTACGAATCCATTTGTCCTGACAACCACTCTTATGAATGATCAAATAAATGACCCCCTCGATACTAGTATCTACTTCATTTGCGGAGTATCAGGCTGTGGCAAAAGCACAGTTGGAAAGACTCTTTCAGAAAAAATCGATTTACCATTTTACGATGGAGATGATTTTCATCCTGAAGAAAATGTAACCAAAATGGAATCTGGATTACCACTTAATGACGAAGATCGTAAAGGGTGGTTAGCTGCAATAAATCAGTTTGTTGCAAAATCAAAAACTGGGTTGATCATAGCTTGCTCAGCTCTCAAGGAAATTTATAGAATACAATTGGCTGAAGGACTCGAAAAACAGATTCACTGGATATTTCTCGAAGGGAAATTCGAATTAATATATAATCGAATGACATCTAGAATGGATCATTTTATGCCATCTACCCTATTACAGTCACAATTTGACATACTTAAAATACCCGATTATGCATTAGTATATGACATCGATAATACTGTAGAAGAAATTACGGAGAATATAATATCAGAAACAATAAAAAAGAACATCGATCACTGAACTTTAGAAACCTAAAGAAATAATTTTTTTCACCTTATAAAAACTCCGACAACTAAGCTTTAGAGGCCAAAGGAAAAAATAAAGGTGAATGGATAATTAATTATTCCAATTCAAACCAGAATTGAAACTTGTACCCTTAAATTTTTATTTTTAAAATCGTCAAAAACAAGCTTAGGCACTCAAGGAGATGATTAAAGATGAAGAGAGTTTCCAGAAAAATAAAATTTTAAACATATGATAATCCGATGACTGAGCTTTTGAGACCGCAGGAAATAATTAAGAGCGCAGATTATTTTTCATTCCAATTCAAAGAAGAATTGAAACTTGTGCCATTAAATTTTTATTTTTAAATTCGAAGGAAAAAGTAAGTGCCAAAGGAGAAATAAAATTTTAAATCTATATAATCCTATGACTGAGCTATAGAGACCGCAGGAAATAAATAAGAGCGCAAATTATTTTTCATTCCAATTCAAAGAAGAATTGAAACTTGTGCCATTAAATTTTTAGAAAATAAAATTTTAAATTTATTATACATCGATGACTGAGCTATAGAGACCGCAGGAAATAAATAAGAGCGCAGATTATTTTTCATTCCAATTCAAAGAAGAATTGAAACTTGTGCCATTAAATTTTTATTTTTAATTTAAAGAGAAAAAGATAATGCCAAAGGAGAAAAAAAATAAAAGTTTAAATCTATGAAAAAACAACTTGGACTTATAGGTCTTGGCGTAATGGGAAAAAGCTTAGCTCGAAACTTCGCAGACAAACAGGTCAGCCTAAGCTTATACAATAGATATGTAAAAGACTCTGAAGAAGGAGTCGCGCGTAAGTTTATCAATGCTTACTCGGATCTTACTGGTGTAGAAGGCCACGAAAACTTAGAAGAATTTGTACAATCACTAAAAACGCCAAGGACAGTTTTCCTTATGATCTCGGCAGGATCTGCTGTAGATAGTACAATCGATTCTTTGATCCCGATTCTTGACAAAGGTGATCTGATCATTGACGGAGGAAACTCCCATTACAAACTCACTCAAAAGAGAAATGATAAATTATCTGAACACGGAATATACTTCATAGGCACAGGAGTCTCAGGAGGGGAAGAAGGCGCTCTAAAAGGACCGTCCATCATGCCAGGAGGAGAACCAGAAGCGTATGCAATCTGCAAAGATGCACTTGAGTCAATAGCTGCAAAAGATAAAGATGGTGGAGCATGTTGTGGCTACATTGGTAGAGGTGGCGCTGGTCATTTTGTGAAGATGGTACACAATGGTATAGAATATGCGGAGATGCAATTCTTAGCTGAAATATACGGATTATTGAGGTATACTGCGGGTTATGACTCGACTTTTGTTGCAGACCTATTCGAATCATGGACTAAGACAGACCTTAATAGTTATCTCTTAGAAATCACAATCGAAGTATTAAGAAAAAAAGAGGATGATATTCATCTAGTTGATATCATACTAGACAAAGCTGGTAATAAGGGAACTGGTAGTTGGACAACAATAGCTGCATGTGAATTAGGCGTACCTGTCAACACACTTACAGCTGCATTATTCGCTAGATACCAGTCAGCATTCAAAGACGAAAGAACTGCTGCGGATAAATTATACGCTACATCTATCAATAAAAAAGACATAGATCTTACTTCTCTAGCTGAAGCTTACACGGTTGCAAGAATCATCAATCATCATCAAGGGTTACAACTCATTTATGCGGCTTCCGATACTTATGAGTGGAATATTGACATGCCCGAGGTCGCAAGAATTTGGACCAATGGATGTATCATAAGATCTGAATTGATGGAAGATATGAAAGTAAAATTGAAGGAGGAACCGACCTTACTCAATCATGATACGTATGTGAATATAGTCAATAAAGGCCTAGATTCTCTTAGAGGAATATGTGCGCAGTCCATTCTGTCTGGCTCAGCTATCCCATGTATAAATTCAGCATTGACCTACATGGAGACATATAAAAACGAACAGTCTACAGCGAACATTATCCAGGGTCAGCGAGATTATTTTGGAGCACACAGATATCTGAGAAAAGATGACCCTAGCGGTCCATCACATCATACTATCTGGAATTAATTCAATTGCTGAATCGTAGAATCGCTTTAATCGCAAAATCGCTTCATGGTGTTGACATTCAAAAGATTTATTTAAATCAATTCTAGCAAAAATAAAATGTATTAAATGAGCGTAATCTTATCAGTCTTATTAGGTATTATCATTTTGCTGATTCTTATTCTCGCATTGAGACTACCTGCCTTTATATCTTTGTTGATATCGAGTATTTTGACAGGTCTGTTTGCGGGACTTGATGCTGCAACTATAATAGATACCGTACAAAAGGGAATGGGTTCTACACTAGGCTTCGTAGCCGTTGTGGTTGGACTCGGCGCTATGTTTGGAGCGATACTAGAGAAATCAAAAGGGGCAGAAGCCATAGCGCAATGGCTTACTAAAACACTAGGTATAAAGAATGCACCTACGTCGATGTTATTAACGGGGTTCGTTGTTGCCATACCCGTTTTCTTTGATGTGGCTTTTATTATATTGATACCCGTTATTTATGCGCTCCAAAGAAAAACAGGAAAATCATTGCTACTTTATGCGATTCCGCTTCTTGCAGGATTAGCGATAACACATTCTTTTATTCCTCCGACACCGGGTCCAGTGGCCGTTGCCGATATTATTAATGCCGACCTTGGTTGGGTAATATTAGTAGGATTATTAGCTGGAATTCCAACTGCTATTATGAGTGGATTGATATTCGGAAAATATATCGCCGCTAAGATTCATATTGATGCTCCTGTAATATCAGCGGATGAAAAAGAATCAGAAGCACTAGACTTGCCTAATATAGGTCTAATTCTATCCATCATTCTAGTGCCTATCGTACTGATATTATTTGGTACCATGATGAAGTCTGGATTAATAGAAATTCCAAATAAGAGTCTAGCAAATGTAGTAACACTTCTTGGTCATCCATTTACAGCATTGATTATTGCAAACCTTATTGTTTGGTATGCCCTAGGTATTGGAAGAGGATTTTCATCCAAAGAATTATTCAAGATCAGCTCTAAATCTATGGAACCTGCAGGTACGATTATACTTCTTACTGGTGCCGGTGGAGTTTTCAAACAAGTACTGGTTAATACTGGAGCTGGAGAAATCATTGCCAATTCATTTTCTGAGTGGGGCTTCCCTGTTATTATCTTTGGTTTTTTGGCGGCAGCTATTGTACGTGTACTACAAGGCTCGGCTACAGTAGCTATGATCACCGCTGCAGGATTAGTTGCTCCTATTTTGATCGGCTCATCATATTCGGGCGGGCAATTAGCCGCTTTGGTTATCGCTATCGCATCTGGTGCAAGTATTCTCTCTCATGTCAATGATAGTGGATTCTGGCTAGTCAAAGAATATCTAGGAATGGATGAAAAACAGACGTTCCAATCTTGGACCATGATGACGACCGTTCTAGCATTCACGGGATTAATTTCATCAATAATCTTATTTTTAGTCTTCTAATGGCTTGAAATACTCGATCTTGCGCTCAGATTAATCCAAAACCAACATTACTATTATTTTTCATCGTACTCTGACATACATTAATACTTTTTGTATTGGTAGTCACGAGGCATCATTTTATTTAAATTATATAAATGGATATAGCAAAAATTACAACACAAATTACAGAACTAGCAATAGGATATGCGCCGAAAGTATTAATGGCTATTATTACCCTTATCATAGGATTCTGGATAGTTAAGAAACTAGTGAAGTTCTTTGAAAAATCAATGAAAAAATCAAATACTGATATATCATTGACAAAGTTCTTATCTTCTATACTTGGGGCAATCCTTAAGGTTATGGTTCTGTTATCTGTCGCTGGTATGTTCGGTGTAGATACTACCTCTTTCATAGCGATACTTGGTGGTCTTATGATCGGCGTTGGTATGGCGCTCAATGGAACTCTTGGACAGGTAGCATCAGGAATAATGCTTATGATCTTCAAACCGATCAAAGTAGGTGATTTAGTAGATATAGGAGGTGGAAATATCGGTACTGTCGAATCTATTAATGCATTCAACACCGAACTTGCAACATTGGATAACAAACGTATCTATGTATCGAACAGCAATGTTACTGGAAACACAATCACGAATATCTCAGGTCAAGGAACAGTAGGTGTAGAGCTTACATTTGGTATCGCATACAGTGGGGATATTGACAAAGCAAGAAAGATCATCTTAGAAGTCGGTAAAGCATGTCCATTTATTTTGGATGATCCAGCGCAAGGGGTTGTAGTAGGTAATCTTGGAGACAGCTCTGTCGACTTAAACACTCGTCCTTTCTGCAAAAGTGAGCATTACTGGGATGTAAAGTTCTATATGACAGAACACGTGAAAAAAGAATTTGATAAAGCAGGTGTTGATTTCCCTTATCCAACTATGGATATCAATATGGTAAGTCAGAATTAAATT
>CALKXE010000007.1 GCA_938003955.1 uncultured Saprospiraceae bacterium
CAACATAAATAACGACTAAAACGGAGAAAAACTGGAACCACCACTCCTGAGTCCAGTGTAAGGTCACGATGAATCCATCGGTGATCAACTGCACCGTGTCATATACAAATAACGAGGTGTAAGCGATCAAGAACATATGCAGCCATCGCAATTCGTAATCGTATGCATTGGAGTATTCTTCTACGAGTTTGGCTCTAAATCGATAGTACAGTCTAAATGAAACAACAAGATATATGAGCAACTGTATCGTCATGAAACCGATAACCCAGTCGCTGATATGGTTGTCAACCCATAGGTAGAGTGGTCCATTCTGAGTGTCATCATATCCTATTTGTTGACTATCATACGCTAGTATGAATAGCTTGTAGAGAATATAAATAAGCACGGGTATGAAGTGCATTGTATCCTTTAACTGAAAGCGATAGTTGCTCTGAATACTCGACTTGATATACAGATAGATAAGCGGTCCGGTGGCTAGCGTCAGTTGGATGAGGTAGTAGTTGATCTTGGTATTGCGATAGGTATCATACCATGCCATAAACCCGATCGTGTATGTTGTACGATGGTAGCAAGTGATGAGGAGCAATAATCCTAAAAACAGATATGCAAGATGTTTTTTGCTCAGATATTTATAAAATAGTAGAAACGACAATACCAGTCCTTGAATAACAAGGATAAGCAGTGGCGAAGAATAGATATTAAAATCTGGAAACATGAATTGCAAATATGATGATTTCTTAATGCTTGACCTCGACGTTTTAGATTTATTCTTTGATAGCAATCCTTAAATTGCTCATTTGGTCTTAAAAGCAATCATTTTTCTTAAATGCCTCAGTAGATTACGTATAAGCAGTATGGATTGCGTTTCTTTGAGTCCTATACATACGTACTATGAAATTTACAGACCTTAATTTAAATAAGCAGCTTCTTAATGCATTAGATGATCTTGGGCTATCTGAGCCTACGGCGATACAAGAGAAGTCGTTTTCTACGATCATGTCTGGTAAAGATGTAGTAGGTATTGCACAGACCGGTACCGGTAAGACATTTGCATTCTTGCTACCGACATTGAGGTTGTGGAGCTTCTCTAAGTCTCCATATCCGCAGACACTGATCATCGTACCTACTCGAGAGCTTGTCGCTCAGGTGGTAGAGGAGATAGAAAAGTTGACTCCATATATGAATGTTGTTGCTGTAGGTGCATACGGTGGTACCAATATGATCACTCAGAAAGATCAGATCCACAAAGGGGTTGACTATGTAGTCGGTACTCCAGGTCGATTGCTGGATCTATTTCTAGATGGCGTATTGAAATCCAAAAAAATGCGTCATGTCATCATCGATGAGGTAGATGAGATGCTAAATTTAGGATTCAGAACCCAACTCAAAAACTTGTTGGACTTCTTACCTGCGAAAAGGCAAAACTTGATGTTCTCGGCAACGATGACACAAGATGTGCAAGATGTGATATATACCTTTTCTGAGTTTTTTGAAAAAATTGAAGCGGCACCTTCGGGAGCACCTTTAGAAAATATAGAGCAGTCGGTATATGAGTTGCCTAACTTTAACTCTAAAGCCAATATGCTAGAGCATATGCTCCGTACGGATGATTCGATCACTAAGATGATTGTGTTTGCCAGTAGCAAGAAGATGGCAGATGTATTATTTGAGCACATAAGCCCAATGTTTGAGGAGCATGTCGGTGTTATTCACTCATCGAAGTCTCAGAACAATCGTTTTGACACGGTAGCTAAGTTTCTAGATGGTACCTACAGAGTCTTGATTGCAACTGATATAATCGCAAGAGGACTAGATATCCATGGTGTCAGTCATGTACTTAACTTTGGTCTTACCGAGGAGCCAGAGCGATATATACACCGTATCGGTCGTACCGGTAGAGCAGAGGAGAAAGGTGTGGCGATGTCATTTGTACAAGAGGAGGAGAAGCATCTGCTTGCGCAAATAGAAGAACTAATGGGGCAAAAAATAACTCCTGTAGCTGTACCTGAGGAGGTGGTGATCTCTGAGGAGTTGATACCACTAGAGGTGCCATCGGAGTATGTACCATTTAATAATCACAAGATGCGTACACATGTACCATCAGGTGATGCATTCCATGAGAAAGCCCTAAAAAATCAAAAGGTCAATCATAAAGTTCGTCACGTAGAATTGATGAAAATCAAGTATGGTAAACCAAAGACTAGACCAGGAAAGCAGAATAGGAAAAAGAAAAAATAGCAAGTACTTAGCGGGGTGTTTTGTCGGTGGATCGAGTAGGGTTGTTGATTGTGGGGGCTTTGGGTTGTTTGTTTAGGAGTTATAGACGATTAAAAAAATGAAAGTAAAATCTATTATCATATTTCTTATTTTGTTCTTCACGACTATCTTTATTCTTAAAGGAACGGAAAGAACCAAAGAAAAAATGATAGAATCTCTGAAGTACGTTATTCCTGTCATGACAATTTCATTGGTATTCTGGGGGTATAAAAAAACAAATAATTCAAACCCTCATAAGCCGATAAACAATAATAATTCGAAGCAAGAATCAGGAAATATTAAGGCTGAATTTGTTGTTCCAGATAGATACAAATATCTTGAGAATAATACCCCTCAGACACCAATTGATTTTGGTATAAAGACTGTCTGGATAGCAATTAAGGCAAAAAACTCTTATGAAGTTGCACAATATATTGAACTAGATAATCAAAAAGAAGTCAATTGGATCGAAGGTACTATTCGTGCTTATGAAGGAGATATATTTATTACACCAAATTTAAATGGTTGGATAATAATACACGGTTGGGGATTACCAACTCCTGATTCAAAATTTGGAAGTGATGAAACTGTAGCGTTATTGAACTATTTAAGTGGAAAGTTCGAAGAAGCCTATCTTTTTGGTAATCATAGAGTAAGCAGTGTAGCTTTCTGGGGAAAATCTTTGAAAGGTAAATTGAAAAGATTGTATGTTGTCGCGGATGGAACGGGAAAAGTCATAGGAGAACCCAACTCATTAGAACTTAAATGGAATTTAATTGATTTGTCAGAAAACAAATCGAACCCAAATAAAGATGAATGGGATAAACTAAAATACCCTGGAGAAGATGAAGTAATTGAAATAGCAGAATATTGGTCAATCAATCCAATGGAAATAAGTAAATTAGAAAATATAGAAGGTAAAGGAATAACTGGACGAATGAATAACCGTCTATAATGCTATATATGATACCATATCTATTTGTACCTTATAGAGACGGCACATATAATCATACGTTAGCAGCAAGAAAGACTAAAGAAAATAGACAAATAACTATGGATTGGAATATTTCACGGGAAGAGCCTGAGGCAATCCAAAAAATTGTCAAAAAGTACGTTGCCAAATATGGAGATGTTCCTCCACCTTGGGTATTTAGACCAAACTCTCATCCGTACAGTACTCAATGGAGAATGGGAGCAGGTGAAACTTACTGTATGGTGTATTGGTCATGGTTGAACGAGAATCTGAAAAGTGAATCTGAATTAATAGAATTCTTTAAAAAATATCCTGCACCACCAAGATGGTTGGGTTCTATGGCAAATACAATTTGGAAATTAGAACCAATGGAAGAATCCTTTGACTACTCTAAATACTTTAGCAAATTGAAAAATTATGGATTTGAAGGCATAGAAAAATATAAGGAAGATCTATCGAATGAGCAGTATGATTGAATGGTCAAATCATTAACTAAACGACTATGAAATTCGATTAAAATGCAAAAGCGGAATAATGCTATATCAATTAGGTAAATATAATACAAAGGATAATCTTTCTACTCAATCGAAAAGAGTAAGAGACCATATTCAAAAGAATTGGGATTTCGAATCTACCTATGAAATCATAAAAACATACGAAAACCTTGAGTTTGAAACAGTATCGATTCTTACCAAAGCCATTAATGCAGGGTATTGGAACTCTGGATTTGGACTGCATTGGGATGGTATAATCAAGCTGCAAAACTCGTTGCTTCTAATCCAAATGCAGGAACCACAACGACTAGGGAAAAATAAAGAATACGATAAGGTTGATGCATGTAAAATTAATATATTTAGACGATGAAAAATATAAGCTATTCCATTATTAAAAACATAAATCAGTATGATGAATACTGTGAAAAAGTAGAGAGTTTAACAGATAATTATAGAGAAGAAAATGATGACGAAATCGAATTGTTATCTTATTTGATTAAAAAGTTTAATGATGAGCAAACAGAACAATATTTACTCAATTTAAACCCTGTCGAATTACTTCAAGATTTATTAAAGGAGAATAAGATTAGTCAAAAAGAATTATCTAAACGCCTTAATATATCTCCACATTTAATTAATGACATAGTCAAATACCGAAGAGAAATCACAAAAAATATTGCCTATAAACTTAGTAAAGAATTTAATATGAAGTTTTATGCATTCCTAAAGCCCTATGAAATGAGCATGGCAAGATAGAAAAGTACGATTTTTGACATTATATAAGAGGTTAGGCTTCCTTAGGTCATAACTCGATAATAATCATTCGTTTCCTATCTGCTTCCCTTTTTATAAATTATTAAACACAGCGTAATATCTAGACCTCACATCTATTTTATGCAAGGTCTAGTATCTTCCTATTAAATGTTTCGCTCAATATACTTCACTATTTCTTTGGCGATATCTTTATTCGTTGCGACCTCGATTCCTTCGAGACCTGGTGAAGAGTTAACTTCTATCACGAGTGGTCCGTTGCTCGATTGCAACATATCTACACCTGCGATACCTAGGCCGAGTGCCTTTGCTGCTCTTATGGCTGTGTTCTCTTCCTCGTCTGTAAGTTCGATTATAGTTGCAGTACCACCTCTATGTAGGTTAGATCTGAATTCACCTTTCTTGCCTTGTCTCTTCATAGCACCGACTACATTGCCGTTTACTACGAATGCTCTGATATCTGCACCTCCTGACTCCTTGATAAACTCCTGAGCGATCACTCTCGCCTTGAGTCCATGAAATGCTTCTATGATAGAAGTGGCTGCATTAGGCGTCTCTGCTAGTACGACT
>CALKXE010000008.1 GCA_938003955.1 uncultured Saprospiraceae bacterium
TTACTGCAAATACGATATGCAGATATACTTTCTTGTATGTATTCCCCATGTTTTAATACTTAGTGCTTGATCCAAACCTCTTTCAAGATACCCATATTTATTTAATTGCGCATATACCAAAGATCACATCACTCAAAGCGATCAAACCTTTACTACTGCCTGATGATCTAGACCAACCGAGCAAATTTTCAATTTTCCCTTTCAATTAAAACCTATTTCCCAATACAAAAAGTCGAACTATCTGATAGTCAGTATATTTAGGGCATTGGGCAACACATGGGCAACAAGATAGTGTCAAAAAAAACTAGTACAAAAGCAAAAAGTAATTTGTGTTAATTTCGCTCGTATTCTCGCCCTTATGAAATTAGTGTGAGACCACTATGGGTTAAGGGTAGGATAAATATAGCAATCCTTTTAATTTGGTGAAATGTATAGTATAGGGTAACAAGATAATTGTAAGGTAATTTCTTTTATTTAGATTTAACAATTGCCAAATCCTACTAAGTATTGACCTTCAAAGATCTTTCTTAACAGCTTCTACTTTGTGGTTTTCTAATGTGAAATACGGGTGACTAATCGAATAACGGTACCCATCTTTTTCAAATTGTATTGGTTTATAAATCTGATTTCCTTCGAGCTTCATTTCTAAATCAGCAATGCAAATTATTTCAAATCGTGAGTTGAACATATAGAAAGTAGGAGTATTGACTATAAACAAACATTCAATAGAATATTCTTCCCCTTGCAGTAAAGTTTTCCCAGTTTTGTGTTCTAAATGCTCAATCACTCGATCCATTCTGGCTTCGAGATAAACTTTCTTTCTAGCTATCTTGTCATTGTAGTTATTATTATCTGTAACAAATTTATTTTGGTCCCCTTTCCAATTATTCATATCATGCTTATCTAACAGATACTTTGCATCTGTCAGCAATATCGTTTTTCCCATTACTATTAGAAAATCAATTTCACCACACTTATCATGTACTAGATTTTCGCCAGTTCCAGATTTATCATAAAGTGATTCTATATTTCGATCATAAATAATACTCTTCGATTTAAGAATGTCTTCAATAGCATCTTCTAGTATGTCACCACGTTCATCATCTTTTCGATAGACGAAAGAAGTAAAGTCGTCATTCTTCCATTCATCTGGATATTTTTGCCAACCGATCGCATTAATAGAAAGACTGTTCAAACTCTGACTTAGACCATACTCTCCAACAAAAACCATATTTGCATCATAGCCTTCAATTTGCCATTGAATTATTGGACGAAATAAATGCCTTCTAATATCAAAGGGTTTTGAAATCGAATCTTCGAAGGAACATTTAGTAGCCTCATTTACAATTAAGCCGGAAATCAAATTATGTGCAATGTCATATTCAATTTCTGTATTGGAAGAGAAATTAGCGACTAAGGAATGCCAATCAAATAAACTTGCATAAGGAAATGGTTCTCCTTCATCTATTTGTTTTTGGTGCATTCCTTTAACAAGTGTAAGGAGATAAGAAATTTGTGCACCGTAAACATCTTTTGTTGCATTGTTAAAGTCACTGAAACCACTTTCATCATAAATTGCACCTGCTCTTAATCTAGAGTTATCTATAGAACAAAAATCAAGTATTTCATTATAATTGTGCTTATAATCTATCACATATCTACCATCATCTAGGAAAAATATTTCTACAGCATCTTCAATAAGATCTTGTGACGACATTAAATTTGATAATCCAAAAAGTTGATCTCCTATGTGGATTAATTCTTCAAGTTTTGTTATACCTCTGACTTTTGCTACTTCTACTGATTCACCAGGAACAAGAGGGATATTACAAGCCTGTTCTATTAGGAATTTGAGGACTCTACGATACATGCTAAAATCAGTATCACTAAAGCCATCAAATATCTCTGTAACCGAATGTTCAATTATAACTTGGTTGGATGTTTCATGTAGTATTTGAATATATTGATAAAAGGCAAGTGACCTTTCACTTGACAATGTATGTTTGGCTTGCATAACTAATCCTTCAAAGAGAAAGAATAACACCTTTCTCGTTTCCGCTTTAGTGGTAAACGGTCCTTCTCCAAACTGATCTTTAAGTACAATACTAATATGTTCTATATAGTGATCTTTCATCTCCTGATCAAACCACACTAATTCAAATCCTTTATTTCCTGTTATTATTGGCATTATTCTCAATTTGGGGTAAAGATAAATCAAAATTGAAAGAGAGTGGTACTAATACTCCCCTGCCCATAAGACAGTAGTGACTGAACGATCAGCCTCAGTAATGATAAAGATACGATCACTCTCATAAGAGTGATCTGAACTACAATAGTAGACTGATACTAATCGAGAGCCAGATGTAAGAGCAAGATCATTAACGAAACGATCCTCCTCGCAGACCTCACCCCAATCGCCCTCATGATGACGAGAGACTGATGTGAAGATGAATGTATGAAATGATAGATCAGCTGACATATGTGAGCTGATAGATGCCGTAGTCACTAACTGACCAAGTTGTACTGCTGGAGTAACCATAATGTATAAATTATATAAGTGAAGAAAAAAAGGGGAACTAATGCTCCCCTATAAATGAAATGAAAGTGGTATCTCTACTAACCGGAGATACTAACTGTAACTGCATACCATGTAAGCAACTGGACGACTGTGTAAACTCAAATACTGAACTGACACTGTAACCTCCACAAGCTAACTCCTGAGCATGCTCTAATGCTGAGCCTGAAAGCCCCTCAAAATCACCAATCTGGTGACGAGATAAACAAGACCGAATAAATGGAAGAAACGAAAGATCAAATGCTAAGCACTCACTAACCTGAGCTGACAGCTGAATAGAATAACCTAACTGAAATAATACTGAAGCCATAATAAATGAAATAAGAAATGAATAAATAACTGATGAGCTGATCACTCATACTATCTATGCCTTCTAAGGGAAGAGATACTTATATGCAAGGTGGATCGCCGACGATAGGAGGTGCCAGGGCTCGCAGAGACCAGACCTTGAATATATGTATCTCTGGACCTACCTATGCATAGTAATATGTGTGATAAATCCCCAATCTCCAATGCACCAATGCTTATTAACACCTCTTTGCTTTTACTTGCTTTAGATCTCGTTTGTTAGATTTTAGCTTCTGACTGATATTTGTAGTATTATTTCACTGCTATAAATTATAAAGACATGGCTAGACAAAAAGGACATATAAAATATGTTGGAACGATCGGAGATGTTAGACATTTCAAGATCAAAGGATCAAAAGGTTACTTCGCTGGTCTTACTGGTGGACCTACTGCAGAACAGATAGCTACTGCTCCTGAATTTGCAAGGACACGAGAGAATATGAATGAATTTGGAGGATGTGCTTTAGTGGGTAAATCTTTTAGAAATTCTATCTCTGGACTTATAAAATCAATTGGTGATAGTCGAGTGACTGGAAGACTGACTGGAATAATGAAGAAGATTAATCTTGAAGATGGATCTGAAGCTAGAGGTAAAAGAGCAATCCTTATCAGTCAAGCTTCGCAGTATTTAAAAGGTTTTGAATTTAACAAGTTCACTCCATTCGATTCTGTAGTTAGATTTCAATATGAAACTGTTGTTGCTGCTGATAGAAAGTCAATTGAGGTAAAAGCGGAAGGGATGCTCCCTATTGATAATCTCAAAGCACCTTCTGGAGCTACTCACTTTAGCTTAGTAAATGCCTTGAGTGTGATGTCAGATTTTGAATATAATTCTGATACTGGTACTTATCAACCTAAGGAAGATGGATTGAATGAGATTGCTGTAATTAGTAAGATGACAGAAGGCAAGATAGATGAGGCAATACCTGCCCTTACACTTCCTTTAGCCCTTCCTGATGATGTGACACTTACACCTGATGTTAGTGTAGTTCACGTGATCGCTGTGGAATTTTACCAAGAAGTAAATGGAAACTTCTACTTGCTTTCTCAAGGAAATGCAATGAAAGTAAATCAGATCTTTTAGAAGCCATACTGGATATGATTGAATGAAAGCCTTCTCAGTGATGAGAGGGCTTTTTTAGTTTCTGCAATGTTGCAAAGTTTGCAAGGTATGCAATGCTGCAATGTTTAACACAGCTCGAATACAGAGAGCTGGGTGATGAAAAGCGTAGGCACCAAAAAGGCAGTAAGGAAGTATTTAGACAAGGTGGATCGCTCGAGGAACGAGAGTGCTAGTGAGGCATAGTGGGTGGTAGACCTTGACTTAATACTGACGTGGCCTACTATTGCCTATGGTATTTATCAACTAATTTATGATAATTCTATTTTGTAATTACCTGGCAGATTTTCTTCCATCCAAGCAATAGCTGTGTCATATACTGCTTTTTCTCCATTCCCAACAAAGTGTTCTGCTTTGGAAGTAATTTCTAGATCGTTTGCTGTCCATATTCCCTGTGTAGTATAATAGCTGATGGCAGCAATGAAATCATTCGATCCATGCTTGGAAACATAAATTTGGAAATTTCCTTTGTCATGTGTTACCTTATATGTTTTTGTCCATTCACGTGCCATAATTCAAATTTTGCTATAAAGATACTAATTGGTGATCACATGGTTTATTCGCTGTAATCCCAAGACAGTGCTACAAAGGAGTGAAGGTGGAGAGTAACGGAACCGAAATGACGACTTGTACTGGCTGCTGCGGTCAAAAGGCGGTAGCCCTCAAGGTAGGGGATGCACTAGGACAGGCTTGTACCTGGACTGGCATACCCGAACGGTGCAAAGAGGAATGAGTAGTGACAGCCAGACAACGACCGTAGGAAGGCGACTGGTGAAACGTAGCGATTGACGAGCGGATAGCAAAGAGCCCTATGAAAGCATATTACTTAATGCTTAAATAATTCATAGGGCGAGAGGGGAGCAAGCTGACCAGTAGGCGATGTGATTGAATACGTACCACCAGAGGTGGTAAACTATAAAGAGAAATCGCCGTAAGGGCAGTGAAGCCGCAGAGGGTAGAGCGGACCGCCAAAAATAAGTGGCGATAGGCTGTGACCTCTACAAATGCAATGTGCTGTAGTGAAAGATGGAGAGCTCCGCTCGTATGAATGAACGTAAGCTGTAGTGGTCTCAGACTAGGAAAGCCACGTGTGAGGGAAGGAAGGCAGCCAACAGTTATGGTGACAAAGGTTATGTGGCTGAGGAACGAAGATGCATGTCCTGTGAGTACTGGACTGACTGAAACGTAGTGAAAGGAGGGAAGCACTCTGGCGACATAGATGTAGCAACTGACTGTACGAACGCCATATTACAGCGACTGGTGAGGAATCCCCTCGATGGGGTGACGAGGCAGAATTACACCACTAAGGATTAAACTCACAGAAATGCCAAAGTACACCTGAAGGATCATGTAGAAAACATTCTCTTCCCCAATCAAAAGACTTGATCTCACTCAGCTTGGCAAATTTGTATTGAGAAACTAGGTCTCTACTGAGTAAATCAGTATGGCAAATTTCAATATTATCTACTTCAAGAAATAGCATTGAGTTCTGAACCCATTTTTTTTGATAGTACTCTTGAAGATAAAATGATAACTTTTCATTGACTTTTACCAATACCATCTTACCAGGAATCTCTACAATTTGAAAACCAAGTTTAGTATAAAACTCTTTAGACTCCTCAAAGTCTTTCGCACCTATAAATGCTCTAATATTAATCGCAGAATATTCCATTAATCGCAACAATTTATTCCTTCTTGAATTGGTGGACATGCAACTGTACCATAACTACAAAAGACACAACAATCTCCTTTCGTAGGTTTTAACACCTTATTGCAATTCTCACATTCGTAGAAATATTGACAAGCTGCAGTAGGCATAGTTTCAGTCTTTGCATGATTGCACTCTGGACATGTGATAGTTGATTCTAATACTACTTCTTTCATTTGTTTGGATTTATATAATTGATAACAACCATAAGCAATGAGACATATACCAATAAGAATTAGTATTCCACTATAAGATTCAAGGCCATTGCTAAATGCTAATAAACCAGCTGAGCCTCCTAATGCTATGATCAGTGCTGGAAGCCAACAACAACTTGTAGCGAGTATAAAGGCGAAGATTCCTCCGAGGATAGATTTGTTTTTAGTTAGAGCCATAAACTTGTTATGTATTGTAATTAACTAAGAAATTGAAAAACGACTATCTGTATAATATTTTGGTAGATTATATGTATGATCTAGTAAGACATCTTTTGCAATCTGACAGCATTAAGTATTGCCAATAAAGCCACTCCAACATCTGCAAAGACAGCTTGCCACATAGTAGCCATTCCCATAGCTCCGAGAACTAGGACAAGGATCTTTACGCCAAATGCTAAATAGATATTTTGCCATATTATCCCTTTTGTCGCTTTACTGATTTTAATACCCATGATAACCTTTGACGGTTGATCATTTTGTATAATTATATCAGCTGTCTCTATAGCTACATCACTTCCCATAGCACCCATAGCTACACCTACATCACTTGCAGCTAGTACCGGAGCATCATTGACCCCATCGCCAATAAATAATACTTTATGCCCTTTGGACTTAAGAGATTCAACTTCAATTAATTTATCTTCTGGAAGTAGGTCACCTTTTGCATTTGTAATGCCTAACTCCTTAGCTACTGATTGAGTAATCGAGTTTTTATCTCCTGAAAGCATTACAACATTTGTGAATCCATACTGTGGTAAGTCATTGACAAATTCCAAAGCATCTTCTTTTAGTTGATCTGAAACCGTTACATAACCTTTGTATTCTCCATCTATTGCCATGAGGACTATAGTTTCGACTATGCCATCGATTGAAGAAGGTGTACTTACATTATTGGATGCCAGAAGTTTTTTATTGCCTACCAATACTTTCTTGCCGTCGACTGTCGCTATCAGACCTTTTCCTGCGATTTCTTTCACATTAATGGCTTGCTTTTGATATTCTCCATATTTCATAATGGCTTTGGCAATGGGGTGAGTACTTTTCGATTCTACCGCCAATAGCACATCCATAAATACCTTCTCAGAAATATTGCCTTCTGTCTGGATGGTACTAATCTCAAAGACTCCTTTAGTGACTGTACCCGTCTTATCCATCACTAGGGTATTCATCTCAGTAATCTGATCCATATATGTAGCACCCTTGAACAAAATACCATTCTTAGAGGCTGCTCCAAGCCCACCGAAGTAACCCAATGGAATACTGATCACTAATGCACAAGGACAAGAGATGACTAAAAAAATCAATGCTCTATATAGCCAATCAGAAAATACATAAGCATCCACAAAAAAGTACGGTAATACACAAATAGCGATAGCAATGTAAACCACAATAGGTGTATATATCTTAGCCAATCGTCTAATGAGTAATTCTGTTTTTGCTTTTTTGGCTGTTGCATTCTGGACCAATTCAAGTATTCTAGAGATAGAACTATCTTTAAATACTTTGGTCACTTCGATTTCTATGACTTCTGAAAGATTGATAGACCCTGCCAATAGGTTTTCATTTTTGTCTATTACCAAAGGTTTACTTTCTCCAGTGATTGCCGCAGTGTCTACCATTGCTTTCTTACTGATTAGAGTACCATCTAATGGAATCTTTTCACCTACTTTCACTTGTATGATTTCTCCGATTTGTACTTCATTGGGATCTACTGTTGAGTATTGATTTGCTCTGAAGACACTTGCTATTTTGGGTCGTACATCTAATAACGCTGTAATGTTATTTTTAGCCCTTTTTACAGCTGCAGATTGGAATAATTCTCCTACTGCATAGAATAGCATTACGGCTACTCCCTCAGGATATTCACCTATTGCGAATGCACCTAATGTAGCAATACTCATTAAGAAAAACTCTGTGAATATTTCACCTTTGCCCAATGCCTCGATAGCTTCTCTGATTACAGCGTAGGCTACAGGAAGATAGGCTGCAATATACCAAGCCAATCGAATGTAGCCTTCAAAGAACTCATTGGGTATAATGTGGTCTAATGCTAATCCAAGCATCAATAGCACAAAGCTAATGATCGCTGGAGCTTTACCGAAGTCTTCATGATTATGCTCGTCATCATGACTTTCATGATCATCAGAAAAGTGATCGTGCCCAGCATGCTCATTGTGCTCATCATGAGAGGATAATAGTTCTGGTGGTGATGAAGCTAAGTCTATTTTTTCTTCAAGTGAACAACAGATTCTTTTTCCACTTGTATCGTATTTGTGTTCGTGTTTCATTTTTATTTATTTTAACGTCAACCATCGATTGACCTTACTTCTATAATTGAGGTATTGTTCCCCATGCTCTTTCTTAAGAAACTCTTCTTCTAATCTGATCTGAGTATTGATAGAAATGGTTGATAAAGAAATAATCAACAAAGTGAAGGCATTGGGCAAGACTAGAAATAGTCCAGCATTGGCAATCATAATTCCCAAGAAAATCGGATTGCGAGAGAAGGCAAAAAAGCCACCTGTGATGAGTTCTGTTTTGTTTTCTTCATCGATGCCAATACGCCAAGACTCTCGCATATTAGATTGAGCTACCCAGACCATGACTAATGACAAAATCAATAATGCCCACCCAACATACTGTAAACTCTCATTTTCGATATACCAAAAAGGTAGAAGGTAATTATGCAGAGATGGTATGAATGCATAGATAGAAACTACAATCAATTCTATAAAAGAGATAATACCGAATACCTTACCATTGTAACCGTGAGCATCATCTCCTTTGTTGAAAGTCAGCGGATTGACACCAGTCTTTTTCCAAAGTAGAAATGATCTCAGTACAAAGACTAAGAAGAAGTAAATCAGAAAATAGATAAATAAGATCATTGTGATAAATTTAATGTTCGTGAGCTAATTCACCGACCTTCGATTGTGCATAGATATAGTATGCCCCTTCTGTGACGATTTTCATTCCAGCTGGGATAGGATCTACCAATTTTACAGCTGTGTATCCGTCACTTGTACTACCAGGAATAACTGAAAGTTTTTCAAATTCTATTTCTTCTGCATTAGGATCATCACTGGCTACAAAGATAAATGAAGTGGCACCGTCAGTAATCACTGCTTTTTCTGGCAAAGCATCTACCGTACTGTCTGTTAGCCATATTTTAGCATTTACAAAAAGGTCTTTAATAAACTGAGGTTTATCTCCCTCTAAGTGTCCGTGAACTCTTACTGTTTTTGCCTGACCATTAAATTCTTTCCCTATGACGTTTACGGACCCTTCGAACATTTTGTTGCCTAATGCTGGAACGCTATATGAAATTTTAAGTCCTTGTTTCACTTTAGCAATATCATTCTCAAAGACATCTAACTCTAAGTGAAGGTGCTGTGAAGAAATGATATCCATCAGCGTCGTGGATCGCTCTGCATACATTCCATTATGAAAATCTATCGTAGATATATATCCACCAGTTGGTGAAGTAATGGCTATACGATCACGAATGTTATTGGGGGTAAGGTCAACGGTAGCAATGCCTAAATATTCTAATTGCTTAGATATCCCAGATGCTTTGGTAGACAATATTTTTGCTTTGGCTTCTGCTCGTTGCAGGTCTCTTTCTATACCAGCATTTCCATCTACTAAAGTCTTTTGACGATCCACTTCTAGTCTTTGCAATGCCAACTCTGCTTGTATTTCAAGATATTCTTGTTGTATTACGATGAAGTCTGGATTTTCTAGATGGGCTATCAATTCACCTTTTTTGACATAACCGCCTTCTACAAATTTCTTAGTACCACGTATGATGCCACTTGCTTTGGCAGAGATCGATGAGTGGGCATTGGCAGGAAGCCCTAGAACACCAGTTGCTTTCACGTAGTCATTTACTTTGATGGATGAGAAATCGCCAAACTTCAATCCTACCGTCTTGGCTTGATCTAGCGAAAGATGAAGACCGCCTTCTTCATGAGTTTCGTGTCCATGGTCATCGTGGCCATCAGATTCAGATTCAGCATGTGAAGAATGATCGTGACCATCGCCATGATCATGGCCGTCACCTTCTTTGTGATTATGTCCACAGGATAAGAACAGCGTAGTAAGGGCAACTATTGATATATATTTGATAAGATTCATTGTATTATTGTTTATTGATTAGTAAGATATTGGTAGTCTGTCACTGCTTTATTATAAGCTCGTATCTGCTCCCAGTAATTCTTGTTATTGTTAGAAAGTAACTCTAGCGTATTCAATAACTCTAGATAAGAAAGCTGACCTGCTTTATAGTTCAGATTGCTGATTCGTAGCATCTCAGGATTTATAGTATTGATCTGATCTTCGTAAAAAGTCATGCCGTTCTTATATAGATCTATCCTCGATTGCAATTGCAAACGTTCTTGATTAAGACTAAGTAACCGACTCTCGTATTTATAATTTCCAATATCGAGCTGTACTTTTTGAGCTTCTATTCTTTTCTTTGCTTGTCCATTAAAGAGTGGTAATGATACACCTACTTCTGCGGCACTGAGCCATCCACCTTCGTTGAATCTTTGGGCTGCATATCCGAATGAGAAGTTGGGTTTTAAAGCCGACTGCATCGTTTCTATTTTTGCTGACTCTATTGCTATGTCCTGTTGGCTTTGGATTAAGAGAAGATTGTTCTCAGTATCCGCAGATGGAGTAAAAGCAATAGCATCTAGGCTTTCCGCAGGAGTGACTTGTTCCGTTGTATTAAGTAGGACCTGAAATTGCTTTTGCATATTTTCTAAACCAATTGAAGTCTGACTTAACAGAAGCTGATACTCTTGCCATTTCGACTTAAGTGTAAGTGCCTCTATCGGATTAGCTGCACCAGCATTGACCCTCACTTCGGCTTTGCTAACGTATTCACTATAGGTATCTGCAAGATTGGTGTATAGTTTTCTGATCTCGTAATTATATTGAATATCGAAGTACAATTGTTTCACCTTCCATTTGAGTTCGTTTTCACTAATTTTCTTCTCTGTGTTACTCTTAGTGGTGTAAGCATCTTGCAGCTTGTTCTGTGCTCTCGTCACACTTGGATGAGGTATATTCTGAACAATGCCGAGTTGATTCACTTGCTGACCAAAGTTAGTGTCAAAAAGACCATCTCCTTGGTAGCTAATATCCGTATTACCCAAGTTATATTTCAGATTTTGGAGTGACTGATTTCTAGCTACGTCCAGTTCAGCTGCCATTATATCTGGATGATTGGATATAGCAATTTCTATCGCAGCCTCTAAGTCGATTACTCGCTCTTGTGCTTGCATAGATGAGAACATTCCGATACATAATAAAATCGTCAGTGCACTTCCTTTTACTATGTTATTCTTTGCACCTTTTCTGTTATTCCATCGTTCTAACCAATAATAGAGTATCGGTAAAATGACAAGTGTAAGAAAGGTAGCCGTTAACAATCCACCTATCACCACAGTGGCTAATGGTCGCTGAACTTCAGCTCCACCTGAAGTTGATAAAGCCATAGGTAAAAATCCAAGAGAAGCTACCGATGCAGTCATAATGACTGGTCTAAGACGTACTCTCGTTCCAGTAATAATTCTTTCCATTATATCTGTCATGCCTTCTTTTTTGAGTTGATTAAAATATCCGATAAGGACGATTCCATTCAATACGGCTACACCAAATAAAGCGATGAATCCAATGCCTGCAGAGATACTGAAAGGCAGTCCTCTGAGCTCAAGTGCCCAGATTCCTCCAATGGCAGATAATGGTATGGCCGTGAAAATCAAAGCCGCTTGCGATGTCGAACCAAAGGTGAAAAACAATAGAATGAAAATGAGAGCCAATGCCATAGGCAGTGCTATTGCTAGTCTTGCATTGGCCGCTTTGAGGTTTTCAAATTGACCACCATAGGTGAAGTAATAACCCACTGGCAGATTTACTTTTGCATCCAATTGTGATTGAATATTCTCCACCAATGACTCTACATCCGTATCACCTACATTTACACCAATGACAATTCTTCTATTCGTATTCTCTCTAGAAACCTGCATAGGAGCATTGATGAGGTCAATATTTGCTACTGAAGTAAGTGGTACTTGACTGCCATCACTAAGATTTACAAATAGGTTTTTGACGTCTTCTATGCTTGATCTGTTTTCCTGAGCTAGTCTTACTACGAGATCAAATCGCTTATCACCTTCGTAGATGATCCCAGCCTTTTCGCCTGCAAAGGCAGAACGAATGACTTGATTGACCTCTCGAATATGCAATCCGTACTGTGCCATTCGCTGGTAATCATAGGAAACCATGATCTGAGGCATTCCGATGGTCTGTTCTACATTTACCGTACCTACACCATCTATTTTACTGATGACTTTTTCTGCCTCTATAGCACTCTGATATAGTTGATCTAAGTCTTCGCCAAATAACTTGATGGCAATGTCTGCTTTGGATCCTGTCATGAGTTCATTGAACCTAAGTTGGATCGGCTGTGAAAATTCAAAACCTACACCTGGTATACTGTGCAACGCCTCTTCTAATTTGTTAAACATGCCTTGCTTGGTACTGGCAGAAGTCCATTCACTTTTGGGTTTCATTACCAATACATAATCGGCAATCTCTACCGGCATAGGATCAGTTGGAATTTCTGCAGAACCAATATTAGCAACTACATCTATTATCTCTGGGAAGTCTTCTAATAATTTGTTTTGAATCATCTTGGCCGTCTCAACACTTTGAGATAGCGAACTACCTGGAGGAAGGATATGCTGCATAGCTAGATCTCCTTCTTCTAGAGTAGGAATAAATTCTCCACCCATGCGACTAAAAACCACTAGACTCAATATGAAAATTGCAAATGTGACTCCTACGAATATGGTTTTGAATCGTAATGCCACATTGAGAATAGGAGTATATAATCGTTGGAAAAATGAAATAATCTTATCTGCTAATGTTCGCTTATTGATGATTTCCTTCTTCAAAACCAAGGCTACCATCATAGGTACATAAGTTAATGAAAGAATGAGTGCTCCAGCGATAGCTAACATAACAGTCTGTGCCATTGGCTTAAACATCTTTCCTTCGATACCGACCAAAGCAAGAATAGGAATATAGACCAGTAGAATGATGATCTCTCCAAATGCCGCTGAATTTCTAATCTTCTGTGATGAAGTAATGACTTCATCGTCCATTTGTTTCTGGGTTAGTGAAAGACCCGCTTTATTGACTTGGAGTCGATGGACAATGGCTTCTACTATAATCACAGCACCATCTACTATGAGTCCAAAATCTATGGCTCCGAGACTCATCAGATTGGCAGATATGCCTAGTACATTCATCATGGATATGGCGAATAACATAGCCAAAGGTATGACAGAAGCGACGACAAGACCAGCCCTCCAATTGCCCAAAAGTAATACAAGAATGAAGATGACAATAAGACCTCCTTCTAGGAGATTCTTTTTCACAGTACCGATTGCTGTACTTACTAGTTTATCTCTTACCAAGTAAGGCTCTATAACTACACCTTCAGGAAGTGATTTTTGGATCTGAATGACTCGCTCTTTGACGATCTCGGTCACTTGTGCAGAGTTAGCTCCTTTGAACATCATGACCTTACCACCTACGACTTCTTTACCATCTCTTACCAACGCTCCATACCGAGGTGCTTTGCCATACTGAACTGTAGCTACATCTTTGACCAAGATAGGTACATTACCTTGATCACTGACTACAATGTTTCCAATGTCTTCTAGAGATCTGGCTAAACCTTCAGAACGAATATAGTAGGCACTTGAGTTCTTCTCGATGTATGCTCCTCCAGTGTTTTCATTACTTTTTTCTAGTGCTGAGAATATATCAGTGATGTTGATACTTCTAGATTTGAGTAGTGCTGGATCTACGGCTACTTCATATTGTTTGAGGAATCCTCCCATAGAATTGACCTCAGCCACTCCTTCTATACCTAGAAGCTGACGAGTGACTATCCAGTCCTGCATACTTCGTAATTCTGTTGGGGAATATTTACTCTCAAATCCTTCTTCTGGACGGACGACATACTGATAGATTTCACCTAGCCCAGTAGACAAAGGTGCCATCTCAGGAGTACCGAGACCATCAGGTATATCTTCTTCAGCTTCTTTGAGTTTTTCATTGACCAACTGCCGAGCCAAGTATATGTCATAGCCTTCATCAAAAACAACGGTAACTACTGAAAGC
>CALKXE010000009.1 GCA_938003955.1 uncultured Saprospiraceae bacterium
GGAATTAATTCAGAAGTAGAAGTCAAATACGATAACTACGGTATTCCACACATCTATGCTCAGAATGATGAGGATTGCTATAAAGCACTAGGCTATGTGCATGCGCAGGATCGATTGTTTCAGATGGAAATGATTCGTAGATTAAGCTCTGGGAGACTCTCAGAGATATTAGGAGAATCAATGATTGATGCTGACAAATACTTTAGAACATTAGGTATAAGACGAATGGCTGATTATACTGTAGAAGCGCTGAAGGACGAAGGTTCTCCAGAAATGAGGAGACAAATGAATGCTTATTTGGCTGGTATCAATGAATTTGTAATGAATGGAAAGACTCCATTAGAATATAGTATTATCGGAATACCCAAAGAAGAATTTACGGAATCAGATATTTATACAATTCTTGGTTATATGGGCTTAGGGTTCACCTTGGCTATTAAGGAAGAACCAATAATTGATCAGATTTTTAAAAAGTACGGTTCTCAATATCTTGAAGATTGGGAATTTAATAAATCATATCTGAATAGTGTTGCCATAGGTGACTCAACAAAAGATCTGAGTAATGTATTCTCTAAGGATACAGAATATCACCTTAATCAAGTCGGATTGCCAATATGGGAAGGAAGTAATGGATGGGTAGTATCTCCAAAGAAGTCAACGTCTGGTAAAGTAATATTTGCTAACGATACTCATATTGGAATCTCTCAGCCGTCTGTTTGGTATGAGGCACATCTAAATTATCCAGGATTCGAATTTTATGGTAATTATCTAGCTGGAGTCCCGTTTGGTATTATTGGTCATAATAGATCTGTAAGTTTCGGACTGACAATTTTCCCTTTTGATGTAGTGGATATGTATCGTGAACGCACAAACCCATCTAACGAAAATCAAGTATGGGTCGATGATCACTGGGAGAACTTGAAATTACAGAATGAGACAATAAAAGTAAAAGATAGTGAAGATATCACATTCACAAGAAAGGTGTCTCGTCATGGGCCTATCATCAACGACGTATCACCGCTATTGAAAGAAGTGGAAACGGAACCAATATCCTTATGGTGGAATTTCCATAAACAGCCTTCTCCGACCGTTACAGCGCTATATGAAATGAATAATGCACAGAATATGGAGCAAACAAAAGCCGCTGTTGCAAAGATTGATTTCATAGGATTAAACGTACTTTATGGTGATAAAGAAGGTAATATAGCACATTGGGGTTCGGGCAAAATTCCTAAAAGAGCAGCTCATGTTTTGTCTAAGTATATATTAGATGGTGCGAGTGGAAAGGATGAATTACTAGGATATTATGACTTTAGTGAAAACCCTCAATTCGAAAACCCAGAATCAGGATTTGTAGCTTCCGCTAATAATGACCCTGGTATGTTTGGAGATAATTATTTTCAAGGATATTATTGTCCAGATAATAGATACAATAGAGTAGTCCACCATCTTACATCCCAAGATAAATGGTCTCAAGAAGAAATGAAACGCATCCAACTTGATGACATTTCTGATGATCATAAGGATATCGCTCAAGTGATCACAACAATCCTGAATAAATCTCAAAGATCTAATAGAGAAGATATTGAAATCAAAACAATAAAAATATTGGATGAGTGGACTGGGAAATATGATCTCAATGAAATAGCACCTACTATATATTCAAAACTCGTTTATCACATCATGCGACTCTGTATGGCTGATGAAATGGGTATGAAGAATTTCTCAACTATCCAGTCTTCGTATCTCTATAAAGGTTCGATTCTTAATATATTGGAAAATGAAGATAGCCCATGGTGGCAAGATGTTTCTGGAAATCTAGGAGTAACATCAAGAGACATGATCATAACCAGTGCTCTGAATACTACGATCAAAGAATTAGCCGCACAGTTAGGCCCAGATCCATCTGAATGGACATGGAACAGAGTTCATACTATAGAACATGTACATCCGATAGGCAGAAAGAAACCTTTTGACAAATTCTTTAACGTAGGTCCTTATCCAGTAACCGGTGGAAATGATGTCCCTAATAAAATGATGTATACCGTTGATTCAACAGGATTGTACAAAACATACAGTTCTCCTGCATTGCGTATTCTAATAGACTTTGCAGATGTTGAAGCCTCAGAAAGCATAATCCCGACCGGTCAGTCTGGAAATTCAATGAGTAAGCATTATGATGATCAAGCCGAGATGTTTATTAATGGTGTATATCGACCACAGTTGATGAATCATGAGGAGATTGATAGACAAGGGAGTGTGCTGGTATTGAAGCCTGGTAAGTAATTGATATTACTTTTGCTTTGCAAAGACTCTTTTCAGCTTCTAATGAATTAGAAGCGACATTGGCGGCACGGCAAGCCCGAGCCCAAACCTAATATCCCCCTTCGGAGGGGGCCAGGGGGTGGATGTCAACATCTAAGAAAATATATAAGAAAGCATCTAAGAAAACACCTAAGAAAACACCTAGCCAACAAAACCTAAATCTATACCCTTAATCAACGTAGTTTTACCAACCAACTTAATCTCCAAATCTTACGACAACTTCCTCCTCCTTAATCCTCCTCCGAAGGAGGACATAAGCGAATTGGCTCAGGCTAATTCTTAGATTGAATCTCATTTTTTATTTAGAAACTATTTGTTTAAAACCTGACCCTACACCAAAGCCCCATCCTTCACCGCAGCCACACACTCTGGATTCAATAACGTAGATATATCACCCAAGTTGTCAGCATCTTTAGATGCAATCTTTCTAAGGATTCGTCTCATGATTTTACCAGATCTGGTCTTTGGGAGGCCAGTTACAAACTGAATCAAGTCTGGCTTA
>CALKXE010000010.1 GCA_938003955.1 uncultured Saprospiraceae bacterium
CGCATTTGATCGTTTTCCCGCATTTCTCCAAAATGCTACAAAAGCCGATCAATTTCTCCAAAATGCTACAAAAGCCGATCAATTTCTCCAAAATGCTACAAAAGCCGATCAATTTCTCCAAAATGCTACAAAAGCCGATCAACTTCTCCAAAATGCTACAAAAGCCGATCAATTTCTCCAAAATGTTTTTAAAGCCTCGATTCTATCATCTACTCGGGTGGCTAACATTTTTTCTGGCGATTTTAACTATTTCCTTTCGTTTCTATAGTTCAATCATAGTCGTTTCGTAAATAGATATTATGTTTGTAATATACTATCCGTGCGCAAATATAATGCTTGAAGACTTTTTATCATATATAGTTGAAGAATTATCAGTAAACAAAGCAGATAAATTGCTTTTAGCTGTCAGCGGAGGAGTAGATTCTATGGTTATGCTGGATTTATGCCACCAATTTGGATTCAATATTGAGGTTGCTCACATCAATCACTCTACTCGAAATGGTCAATCTGATAAGGATGCCGCATTTGTACTTGAGACTTGTAGAAAAATCAATATACCTTGTCATATAAGGGTATTAGACTATAATCAACTCTCAAAAGGAAACTTCCAATCCAATGCTAGAAATGCACGTTATTCATTTTTTGAATCTATCATGACTTCACAAAATATCGATTATCTAGCTACTGCGCACCATATGGATGACAGGTGGGAAACATTCGTGATGAATCTTAATCGCAAATCTGGAATCGCTGGACTCACAAGCCTAAAACCTAAAGTGGACGATATAATTAGACCATTATTAGCGTTTACTAAGCAAGAAATCGAAAAGTATTCGATCGATCACAGTATTTCATTTGCAGAAGACGCGTCTAATAATACGGACGACTACACAAGAAATAAGGTTCGACATCATATTACTAAGGCGGCAACAGATACTTTTCCCGGTTTTGTAAAAAATGTAAATCAGTCAATCAATAATCTGGAAAAATCTCAACTACTTATCCATAGTTTGATACTTTCAGGCGGATTTATTCATCATTTGCCATCGAGGCAAATCATAGATATTGGAAAAGTAAAATCCGTCGGTTTGTCTACAGAGCTACTATATCATATTATCTCGCCTTTGGGATTCTCTTATTCGGACACTGCAGATATTCTATCTACTGATTCTACAGGCTCAATGTTCTATTCTTCATCTCATGAAGCACTATACAATCGTGGAAAATTGATTATCAGGATCAAAAGACAGAAAATAGAAAACTCGATTACTATTAAGGAGGAAGGCGACTGTAAGCTTCAAGACGGCAGGACTATCAGCTTCGTAAATGGCCCCGAAACGATTAAAACGGATGAACTTAGGGTATCATACCCTATCAGTGATACAGACAAAATAATCATCAGATCAATAATACCAGGAGACAAATACAAGCCTTCGCATATGAATGGCAAAACAAAAACACTCAAAAAGTTATTGAGTGATCTTAAAGTTGATAGATTTACCAAAGAAGACATCTTGGTTCTAGAAATCAATGGAGAAATCAAAAAAATCATCGGTATAAAAGATCCGAAATCTTGATTAATTCAACACAATCAAATGGTGAGATAGGCTTATTCTCGGCATATAAAAGACGAAAGTAGGATCTTATGAATCGAGGCAACATTTAAATGAACAACCTTTTTTATAATTCCATCTTAAGAATCGTAGAAATTGAAGATAAATAAATAATAATGGCAGCAATATCAAAAGAAACTTTCCAATTCTTAAAAGACATAAGGAATAACAACAACCGTGATTGGTTTACTGAGAACAAACCCCGGTATGTTTTAGCTCAGACTAATACAAAAGCCTTCGCTGCCGAATTAGCCGATATGATGGCTGGCCATGATAATCTCGAAGGACCTAAGGTTTTTAGAATATATCGAGATGTAAGGTTTTCAAAAAACAAAACACCATACAAGACTAACATGGCTGTCGGATTCGACAGAGCTACGGATGCACTTCGTGGCGGTATGTACCTCCACATAGAGCCTGGTTGCACATTTGTAGGTGGTGGTTTCTGGGGACCCAATGGACCAGATCTCAAAAGAATCAGAAATGAGTTCGCTGCAAATGCTGACGAATTTAGAGACATCTTATCATCTGAAGAGTTTATAAATTACTTCGGCGTACTCAGAGGAGACGCACTAAAAACCGCCCCTAGAGGATTTGCAAAGGATCATCCCAATATCGATCTATTGAGAATGAAACAGTTTTTGATCAGTAGAGAATTCGCAGACAAAGAAGTCCTGTCTAAAGATTTCGCCGCACAAGTAAATGATACATTTAGAGCAATGAGGCCATTTTTCAACTTCATGAGTGATGTATTGACGACTAATGAGAATGGAGAGAGTATACTATAATCTTACTCTTTCAGCTCACTATTTGTTTTAACAGCTATTACTGCACCATCTTCGTTATGTACATCAGAGCTGCTTCCTGTGTTATTAACTAATTTTACATTATCGAATACGATCTTGCCACTAGCTGAAGTGTTATGAATTCCATTTCCACTTACTTGAGATACATTATTTCTGATTATAACATTTTTTAGTTGTACAAATTCTGAATTGTAAACTCCTCCCCCTTTCTGGACGTCAACTGTTCCACCATTAGCGTTTCCGTTTTCTATTACTAATGCTTCTAGGCTTGCTGAATCTATACTAGATGTTGCACTGACAACATGATAGGTATTATCCGAATTATCTCCTATTATTCCTATATCTCCTGACAAAATCGTAGGGTATAAATCTATATCTTGATCCCCTAACATAGGGTTCCCACTACTTTGAAAGCCTCCAATAACTCTAACATTTGATTCGATCTCAAACCCTTGCGATCTATCTCCTATCACATTGGGCAAATATGTTCCTTCCTTAATTCTAATTTCCTTTACATTATTACATCCACCTTGAATGGCTAATGCAGATCCTAGATTAGAAAAAGCATTTGACCAATCACTTCCATTCTTCAATCCAGTTGCATTTAGATCTACATAAATTATCGAATCCATGCTGCAATCACCAACAACATCGCCCGAAACGTATATTGCGTATGATCTTGAAGGCACGTGAATGGATATCTTACCACTGGTGACTAATGACTTTGAAATATCACTCTTACCTGTCTTCTCTAGCATCTCTAGTCCATTGATCACAGGTCCAGTAAGATTGAGTGAAACTTCAGCTTCAAGAGGATCTCCAGCAAAATTAATTGCAACTACTGCAGTTTTATCAGAACCAATTCCACCCATATTCGTCTGATAGATAAGGCTAGTATTATCGAATCCCGATGTATAAGTGATCCCATATGACGACCCAGATTCACTCAAATAATTAACTGAAGAAGCACCTGATATAAATTTACTATTCAGATCAATTAGCTGTTTGATATCATCACCTAATGGAATCGTTGGAGCATTTCCATTTTCTATCCCAAAATAATCAGAATAGAATACCGTAGGTGTTCCTATTTCAGGATTGGTAAGGATATATGCATGTGGAAGTATTGGGTCATTTAGCACCGGTTCATCATCCGCTCTAAAATCATGATTATTGACAAAGGTTACGGTGTGATCCTTATTTCCTCCAGCTCCTCTGACAATTCCTGAGTCGAATATATTTCTCACATCATACCCAAACAGATCACAACCAGACTTTAGAGCCTCTCTCAATGCGAAATCAAAAATCTTTACATCGATCTCTGACTGTGCAGCAGCGCTCATTCCTCCATTCACTGCTTCTGTCCATCCTTTTAATGCCCCAGCATTAAAATCATAGAACTCCCCAACAACAAATTCTGGAGATTGACCACTAGACTGCAATTCATCCATTAGATAACTTATGAATGAAGCTGGGAAGTGTTTTACAGCATCCATTCTCAACCCTTCGATTCCAACATTAGAATCTAACCATTTCGTCCAGTCTAGAAGGCCTTCTTTTGTAGATTGTACATCTTGATCATAATCGTAGAAAAATAGCATTTCATCTAAATCTCCCGATAATTGAGTTGGATTCCCGTTAGGTTTAAAATTTAAATAGGTCATACCTCCTTGGCCACTAGGCATACTTGTAAAATCAGTGTATGTCTGATATATAATCTGTGACTGAATATCCATAGACCCATTCCAGATGCCTATTATATCATGGTCGCTGTATCCTCCAGTATTATTTAGATAAATATAAATTGAATCTCCTGCAGAATTAAAATCTGAAGCTGTCAATGTCAATGCATATTCGTCAATTCCGCATCCAGATCCACAGTTGTAGTCGCTATCTACATTAGCAAGACAATCCACTCCTAACGTAACACCTGTATTGCCTTGGCCACAATCGCCCCCACCATTTGGTTCAGTTTCTGTGATAGCTGCCATATTTTGAAATCCAACTAAATTTGTCTCCGCATAAAACTTATATCCAAAATTATGAAAATCCGGATGGCCAGATCTCGACCTTACTTTGATGTAATAAGTCGTAGCTCCATTTCCTGTACTGCCACCAATAGGAATTACCAATCTAAATCGATCTGAAGGAAAAGGGTTATCCCCATTGTTTCTTTTGGTACAATTGAAATTTTCGATCCAACCTTCGACTGCTGGATTTGCTTCTGGAAACCCACCATCTCTATGATTATAAACTACATCCGCCACAGCCTTTATTCCTGCATTATTGAGTGCTGTTATCGATGCATCAAGTTGAGATCTTGTTCCATATCCTGTTGCACCTTGTCCATACTCTCCAAGGTCATATAGATCTTTTGGATCATAACCATTACTACCACTTCCAAAACTAGCTCTACTCAGCGGTGGCAGCCATAAATGCGTAATCCCAGCTTCTCCCAACTCTGTCGCTTTTGATGACATAGTGTCTGCCCATGTATGACCATCAATTGTTTTTGGATAATCCCAATACCAGCCTTGCATAAGAACATCTTGAGCAAATGAAAAGGAAGATAAGAAAAGAAAAAAGGTAACTATAGAGAGTTTCATTTTGGTTGGTTTTTATACATTTCAGAAATCAACTATCGATTATTATGATTAGAAAACCAAAGAGAGAATCAATAGCAATAGCTTTGTATTAAGGTAACACAATGTAATAAAAACAGATGATTTTGATATCGATTATTGGAAATTTCACTTATAACAATTGAACGCCTAGCTTTAAATCATCTTGATTTCTACTTATAAAACTAGAAAATCATTTATCTCTTTTGAAGTAAAATATTCAGTGTTATCACCAATAAATAAATTTTCAAGTTCTATTTGACTCCAACTAATATAATCTGGATGATATGGATAACTTGTTCCTATATATTTAAATATACCATTTTCTTCTTTTGCAAATTTGTAAAAATACAATACGTTAGTATTCATGTTCCGAAAAGATAAAATCTTTAATATTTCATCATATTGGTATTTATAAATATGATTTGTAAATCGAGGTTATAGACGATAAGTATTGTATTAGAATGGTAAAAACTTATCCACTCCATTTATTATTACCGTTACCCCTTAACTCTAATTATGTCATTTATAGAACCTTAGATCTAACAACATAATGTAATCCTATAGTTGAAGTTTCTAAATAAAACTTCTTACAAAGAAACTTAGCATTAGCTTAGTTTCTCTATAAGGGCTTCATCTTGGCATACCAAGCAATTACAAATCATTTTAACCTTGGCTTATAAATCACTTCATATTAATAACTTAAGAAGTATTACTTCTTCTAGGTCACATTCAACTTCTTTATTCCCTATTAATAACCCCTCTTTACTTAATGACCAATCAGAATATCCATCAAGACAACTGGCTTCTTCGATTGATATTTTTTCAAGTTCATTTCCTTCTAGGTCAAATCTTGTAATTGATTTGTTAATTCTTATTGAAGTTATTGTGTTATTTTTTATTGTCAATGCATCGCTCCCTTCGTTAAGGATAAGATTTCCAGTACTAACATCGAAAACATGATATGTACGACCATTGCTATAATACATTAACCCTGATTCAATTTCAAATCCTTTAGTATGATTACTATGATTTTTAATGTATAATAAATCGCCTGTACCTAGATCTAATACAGTAATTTCATTGTCCTTTTGGATCAATACTTCTCTTGATGTAATATTTGTTTCATCTAAACCATTCGCATTCATTGGAAAATACCATTTTAATACTTGAGTCTCAATATTCACAAATCCTATTCCATTGTTGTCTGAAAAGACAGCATGTATTTCATTTTCAAATACTAATATTTGCCGAAAAACAAATGAATTAGTATTTGAACTAAACGTCTTAGAACTGCTAGAAGAGTTCTTTTCAAATTGATAAAGTTCTACGTTGTTGTAAGCTTCTACGGAGTAATAAAATCTGCTATCTAGAACTTTCAATGATGATGCATTGACTAAATTATTTTGACTCGTAATAATTTCTGAAGTCCTTTCACCTGAAATAGTTGTTCCAACTATAATTTCAGTAACAACAGGTGAATATTCGCCAAATTCAATGTAATAATAGATTCCAGTGATTGGATCACGCAATACTTTCTGTCTATGTATTGATTCCTCATCCAAGATATGCATTTGTGTGCCACTCCCATCTCTGTTTGTGTAATATGCGGCAACTCCATTGATCGTCCTTGTACTTATATCCCACCTCGTTTCTATATTACTAGGTGACTCTGAAGCTAAATAGAAGCCACCTTGGCCATTGGAACAGTAGTTTTCTACTTTCTCTTTAGTTATCACTTCAAAAAAGCCATCTTGACATTGTTTTCCACAAGAGCCAATTAGTAGGTTTGACAAAATAAAGATAAGTAAACCTATTCTACTCCTATTGCGCTTTATTAATTTAGTATTCTTCATAATTTTTCTATTAAATATTTCATGAATCATTGTTATTCGAATTAATTAATTCAAACATAGATCCATTCAATATCTAATTTTACAATTATGTGTAAAAGGAGGTGAAAACAATTCACAATACGTAAACTTTTCGCACTTACAACAATCCATTTTCTCGATTACGTAAAACAACTAACGTCAATTTCATTTTATATGAATATCGAACTTAAAAAAGCTTGTTCTCAATGCTTATGAAAGCAAAAAGCACTTTACTTATTAAAAAAAGTTACATCGCTATCTCAATCCCCAAATATCGCTCGTAAATACTCAAATCCAACTCATGCACAATTGCCGCCTGCGAAACAACCAACTGCTTTGTCTCTCTTATCTGAATATCCGTCCATTCTACAAATTCGACGCCTTCGATAGACTTTACATTTAGTGCTTTGTTTCTTAGATCCATCTCGTCCAGAAAATCGTTAAATATATTTACTGTTTTTTCTTTCCCTAATTGAAGCAGACTGATCAGAAATCGATTCCCATTGATTGTTGTTGCATCTTCTTGAAGATCTACTACATCGTCATTGACTTCTGTGACCAGGTCAAATGTCCTCCATTCTGATGGTTTGATTACTTTTGCTAGATGTGAATTTCTATTATAGATCAACCTTCTGAGGAGTTTCACATCACATGATTTATAAAAGTAGAAATACTCCATAGACAAACGAGTAGGCAATTTTCCGTCTCTTATTCCAAGCTCGTGTTTTTGATACTTATATATATGAGCGCTATATTCATCATATTCCGATTCGGCAACACCTAGCACATCAAGGTCCTGGTGTATCACTTTCCACCTTTCGTCAATGATGTCCATATCTACATCCCAGTTTGTCTCCAACTCATTATCCAAAATATAGATATCATATTGCAACTGGATTAGATCTTCATAGAATTGTTCATCCCAATTTTGTCCACCATAAGCAATAAGCTTTGGCAGTTCTCTATATTCGAAAAGTTCGATAATCTTGTTTCGTAATTCTTGATTCATACAGGTACTATCTAAATATTACTTCTTTGATCAGTCTTTCTTGGCAAGCAGCATTTATCACCTCAATAACTTTGGCCTTCGACATACTAAGTTCACTCCTGAGTGGAGCAGATGTAAGATAGACGGTTAATATACCTCCACTGAAATATATCTTTTTGGTATACGAATTGATCATATCACCCATCTCTATCTTCCATGCATTCTGGATACGGATATAGGCATAGCCGCGATTGAGCTTTTTATTCTTGCCCATCATATCGCCTAGTACATCCTTGATATTCTTATCGTTATGCTTTACTATGTATTTCTTCCAATTGTCCTCCATCTACTCTGAATGCTGTATGTTCTACTTTTATTTTAGTTAACAATTCTGGGATTCTGTCCTCATTTGTATCACTTATGAATACTTGTCCGATTTTCTCTGATGCTACGATTGATAGTAGGTGCTCTACCCTAGTTCTATCCAACTTGTCAAAGATATCATCCAGTATCAAGATAGGGAGATTTTCATTCTTTTGGCTCAATATTTCATACTGTGCTAGCTTCAATGCTAATATTACAGATTTTAACTGACCTTGAGAAGCAAAATTCTTCAACGGCTCTCCATTCATCTTCAACGTAATATCATCCTTATGAATTCCCGAACTCGTCCTTGATAATATTTTATCTCTATCTATATTCTTCGCAAACAACTCTTCTAAGCTTTCTGCATCCAACTGAGACTTGTATGTGATACTGCATGACTCACTCTCCCCTGATATCAATCCATAATAATGATCAAATAATGGTGATAGGTCCTGAATCAAAGCTTGCCTCATCTCGTGGATCTTCTGAGCCGGCTTGAACATGCCATGCGAGATTGAATCAATCATACGTTGATCATAATAATGCTTCTCTGCAAATCCCTTGAGTGTGGCATTCCTATGCTTCAAGAGTCTGTTATATGCCAGAATCGAATCAACGTAAGATCTATCAAACTGCATTACCGTATTGTCCAAAAACTTTCTTCTTTCTTCACTGCCATCAAGCATGAGCTGGATATCTACAGGAGCAATAATAACACATGGAAATCTACCAATATGATCTGATAATCGTTCTAACTTCTTTCCCGAAAGCACAATTTCCTTCTTCTTTCCTGGCGTTACTTTGACCTCTACTATATCTTTCCCTTTCTCTCCATCAAACTCCCCCTCACATCTAAAGAAAGACTCTCCTTTACGAACGACATATTTATCCCCAGAAGAAAAATAACTTTTGCCAATACAGATGTAATATACAGCATCAAGCATATTGGTCTTGCCCATTCCGTTTTTACCCGTTAGTGCATTTACTTGACTATGAAACCTTACCTGAGTCGTTTCATAATTATTAAAATTAGTAAGTTGTATTTCTTTGATGTACATATATAAACGTTCATTGAACCGACTCTCAATATTTACGTAATCACAGTCCTCGATAAACACCGATAAGAAAGATGTCAATCTTAAGACTACTCGTAAATTTGAATTGGCAACAAAGAAAACAAGAATTGGTCAGAATCCAAGGTTATCTGATAGGTATGTGTGTAAAACAAATTGTGCAACATGTTGTCTAACTCAACCACTTCCTTTTCCTCCAGTAGGAAGGTTACCATTATAAGGAAGTTTTGGTTATTGTATAGACATTCAAAATATGGCACTCACTCTAATGTCGATTCCAATTCATTGGAATTCACTACACATGATATAAGTTCTATCCATCTCTTTACCTTACCTTACATTAGGATGTGGATATGTGTCTTGGCTCGATACAAAATCGAACTGTGCGAGCCTAGTTATATTAATTCAAAGATGAAACTTACGCTCGATTCAACGATTAACAATAAAGTTTGATAAATAACGAAACAAGCACTTATCGGTAATAAGATGTTCGGGATCGCCCCTTCAAGTCTCTGAAAAGCGAATTTTATGCTTATCAATTTTATATGTTTCCTTGGATCATAATGTAAAAATAGATTTAAGATAAGAAGTCGTCATAGCTTCAATAATACCAATTGTGTTTCAATTTGCACCATAAAGATATTTGTAATGCCGATACATATTTAATGTTGCAGAGAAATTCATGCGGAAAATTCAATAGTAATCGGTATAAATTGTCTGATTTCCATTAAAGTAAAACTCATATTGGTTCTAAAAATCAAACCAACAATTAATTACTATCATCACTCATTCCACAAATATCAATCTTATAGAACCTGCCTGGCATAGGGTCTGGAAACGCAAGAGGTAAATCATTTTCATAAAAAGTAGCACTGAAGGTAATTTCCATATCTTCTACTTGATATTCAGTTCTCATATTGGGAGCAAGTCCAATAACCTGTTCTTCTGAATCATTCGTGAATACGACTCCCCAAACATCATAGCACCCATAAAAATGAGTAACCGCTACTCTATCCACTTCAACAAATTCACAATTATCATAACATGATAACTCGCTACACTTATCAGATTTATAACATGAGGAGATAGCAACTAGACAAAATGCAATTAAAATCAATATGAGATTCTTCATCGTTATTTTCTTTATTAGACGTATTGTATAATCATTTTGGTTTGGTCAAATATCAGTATTTATCATAAAAACAAATGCAAAGTCTTTTCACATTCAGAAAAAAGTGTTTACTTCGTTATATAAAGCAAAGCATGAAAAAACAAAATACAACTTGGTGGCATAACTCTCAACTCTCGACAGGGAATTGATCTAGCCTACATTTTGTTTTGTAAAACGGCTTGTCGATTAATCCCGACAAGCCGTTTTTTTTATGCCTTGTAATGAAAGATTCTGAGAAACAAGCTTTAAACAGCCGCGGAAATAAAATTTTAAACTAATGAAAATAAACACGAAATATAAAAAACTGCTTTCCGATCTTACAACTCCTGTAAGTACGTTCTTGAAGTTAAGGGAGACCTATGCAGAGGTACTTTTATTAGAAAGCTCGGACTATAGTAGTAAAGAAAATAGTCTTTCCTTTATCTGTGTGGATTCAATAGCAACTTTAGAGATCCAGAATGGGAAAGTGATGCGGAACGAATTCAGTTCTAAAGGACCTAGAGAAACTGACATTAAGGATGCAGTTGCTGAAGTTACTTCTTTCTTAGATTCGTTTAAAGTCAATACACCGGAAGAGGTAAGATCATATTCTGGTCTATTTGGGTATACTGGATTTGATGCTGTACAGTATTTCGACTCATTGGTTTTTGATGATCAAAAAGAAGGGTATGATATTCCAGATATTAGATATGACATGTTTAGATACGTTATTGTCTTTGATCATTTCTATGGTAAAATGTTTGTGATAGAGAATGTGCCAGAAGGTGAAGCATCACATATTGATCGATTCCTTACCATTATTAGAAAACAAGATCATCAGGCATTTTCATTTACTGCAAAAGGAAATGAAGAAGCAAACATGACAGATCAGGCCTTTATGGATAATGTTAAGAGAAGTAAAGAGTTTGCCCAGCGAGGTGATATCTTCCAAATCGTACCATCAAGGAGATATGCCCAAGGCTTTTCTGGAGATGAATTCAATGTTTATCGTGCATTGAGATCAATCAATCCAAGTCCATATTTATTCTATTTTGATTATGGATCTTATAAGATATTTGGCTCTAGTCCCGAGGCACAGATTATAATCCAAGGACGGGAAGCGGAGATTCATCCTATAGCAGGAACATTCAAACGCACAGGAGATGCGGAAGCTGATGCCGCCGCTGCAGATGCACTATCTGCAGACCCAAAAGAGAATGCAGAACATACGATGCTTGTAGATCTTGCGAGAAATGATCTCAGTAAAAACACTACTGGAGTCCATGTTGAAAAATATAAAGAGGTCCAATATTTCAGTCATGTGATCCACCTAACATCTGTAGTAAAAGGGACGCTTAATAAAGATGTGCATCCATATCAGATATTTGCAGACACATTCCCTGCGGGTACGCTTTCTGGTGCCCCGAAATATAGGGCCCTAGAATTAATTGATGACTTAGAACCTACCAAAAGAGGATTCTATGGCGGAGGGATTGGAATGCTGGGGTTTGATGGAGAGATCAATCATGCCATCATGATTCGTTCATTCCTTAGCTATGAAGGCAAACTCCACTATCAAGCTGGTGCAGGAATCGTAATAGATTCAAATGAAGAGAGCGAATTACAAGAAGTGAATAATAAATTGGCTGCTTTGAAAAAAGCACTTACACTAGCTGAAACCATTTCACAATAATTGACAAATGAAAATATTATATCTAAACTTTGAATTTCTCGGAAGTAAAATTTTAACCTTATGAATAAGAAAGTAATTATAATAGACAACTACGATTCATTCACATATAATCTGGTGCATATCGTAGAAGAGATCTTAGGAAGCAAAGTTAAGGTGGTACGTAATGATGAATTTGAACTCAATGAAATTGAGGAGTATGACTATATTATCCTTTCTCCTGGGCCAGGTTTACCAGAAGAAGCTGGCTTATTAAAAGATGTGATTAGAACTTACGGCAATACGAAGAAGATATTTGGTGTCTGTCTTGGCTTACAGGCGATTGCTGAGGTATATGGCGCTCAACTAAGAAACTTAGATAAGGTGTTACATGGGCAAAGAACCATTATGTACCAAACCAGTATAAAGAGTCCCATATTTGAATATGTACCAGAGGACTTTTTTGCAGGAAGATACCACAGTTGGGTAATTGATAAGTCTAGTGATATTTCGGCCTTAGAAATTACGTCTATAGGAGAAAATGGTGAAATCATGGCGGCCCAGCATAAAAAGTATCAAGTCCATGGAGTACAGTTCCATCCTGAGTCAATAATGACAGACGAAGGAAAATTAATGATCGAAAACTTCTTAAATATATAAAATCGATTCTAGTGATGCGTCGATGACTAAGTCTTAGAGACCAAAGGAAAATATTATGGTCGTTGTTATATTAACACTGCCCTTAAATTTTTCTGAACAGAAAATTTTAAAATTATGAAAATAATACTCAATCAGTTATTTGAGCATGAGAAGTTGACTAAGGATCAAGCAAAAGAAGTGTTGATCAACATCTCCAAAAATGTATACAATGATTCTCAGGTAGCCGCATTTATATCGGTTTACCTCATGAGAGGAATTTCTGTTGAGGAGTTACAAGGATTCAGAGAAGCACTACTGGATCTTTGTATCCCTATCGATATAGAAGGGCAAGATGCGATAGACCTTTGTGGTACTGGAGGTGATGGTAAGAATACTTTTAATATATCGACTTTATCTTCTTTCGTAGTGGCAGGCGCAGGATATAAAGTGACTAAGCATGGCAATTATGGTGTATCCTCAGTCTGCGGAAGCTCTAATGTATTGGAACATCTTGGATATAACTTCACAAAAGAAGCTGATACACTTAAGAAGCAATTGGACGAATCCAACATATGTTTTCTTCATGCGCCATTATTCCATCCAGCTCTAGCTTCTGTTGGACCTATCCGAAGGCAGTTAGGTGTAAAAACCTTCTTTAACATGTTGGGGCCACTTGTAAATCCCGCACAACCAAATCATCAAAGTGTTGGTGTATTCAATCTTAAGATTGCAAGGCTTTATCAATATTTACATGAAGATTTGGACAAGAAATATTCAATCATACATGCATTGGATGGTTATGATGAGATCTCATTGACTGGAAAAACCAAGATCATAAACAAAAATGAAGAGTTCTTAGCCAGTCCGTCCTACTTTGGATTACCAACCTATACAGCGGAAGACATTTTTGGAGGAGACACAATAGAATCAGCAGCGAAGATTTTTGTTGATATATTGGATGGAAACGGGACACAAGCACAACAAGATGTTGTCATCGCTAATTCAGCGACTGCCATACAGTGCTTTAATGAGAATAAGCCAATCGCAGATTGTGTTGCAGAAGCAAGAGAGTCACTCGTGAATGGTAAGGCTAAAGCGGCCTTAAGAGGGATTGTTAATTGATAATTGTTAATTGTTAATTGTTAATTGATAAGTGATAGTTGATAGTTGATAGTTGATAGTTGATAATTGATAATGGATAATTGATAGTTGATAATTGATAATGGATAAGTGATAATTGATAGTTGATAGGTTAAGAAGGTTATTAGAATACAAATACAAACATTTAGCATGAATATACTGGACGAAATAGTAAACCATAAGAAAAAAGAAGTCAGTTCTCGCAAGGAGCTGTACCCTACTACATTATTGGAGATGAGCACTTTCTTTGATAGCCCGACTGTTTCTATGAGTCGATATATAAAGCGGGAAGATAAGAGTGGAATCATTGCAGAATTCAAGAGAAAATCTCCTTCAAAACCTGCGATCAATCTATATGCAGATGTAGAGGAAGTGAGTGTATCTTATATGCAGGCTGGCGCATCTGCCCTGTCTGTTTTGACTGATAGTCATTTCTTTGGTGGCAAGTCTGAAGATCTCACTATTGCAAGACGCTATAACTTCTGTCCTATCCTTAGGAAAGACTTTATCATCGATGAATACCAGATCATTGAGGCTAGAAGTATGGGAGCTGATGCTGTTCTTTTGATTAGTGAGATATTGACAAAGGAGGAAGTAAAATCCTTGACCGCTCTTGCTCACAGTCTGGACTTGGAAGTCCTGATGGAAGTACATAGTGAAGTACAATTAGACAAATATGATGGTAACATCAATCTGATTGGAGTTAACAATCGAAATCTAGATACGTTTGTGACAGACATCCAATCTTCGAAAGACCTATTTGATAAGTTGCCAAGAGAGGTGACGAAAATATCAGAAAGTGGAATACATAGTGTAGAAGCGGTGCACGAGTTAAAGTCTGTTGGCTATGAAGGTTTCTTGATTGGAGAACGATTTATGGCTACTTCAAATCCTGGTGAAGCTTGCCAATCATTCATTCAGCAAATAGAAGCTGCAGAACTATGGTAATCAAAGTCTGTGGCATAAAAACAGAGGAGAACATTGAGCTTATCTCTAATCTAGAAATAGATATGATTGGGCTGAATTTTTATCCACCGAGTGTTCGTTACATTGAACCAAACTTCCCTGCAGAGTGCTTTGATGTTCTTCCGCAGAAAGTAAAGCGAGTTGGTGTTTTTGTAAATGAAACACTTAAGGAGATAGACCTGATCGCTGAAAAATTCAATCTTGATTACATTCAATTACATGGAGATGAAGATGTGGACTTTTGTAAATCTGTAGCTAAAGATCATAAAATCATCAAAGTATTTAGAATTGACGAAGAGGCAGATTTTACAAAAACTTTAGCCTTCTCGTTTGCAGATTATTTCCTATTTGATACCGCAACTAAGCACTTTGGAGGCAGTGGCAAGAAATTCGACTGGTCAAGAATCGATGAATACCATGGAGACATTCCATTTATTCTGAGTGGCGGTATCGGTCCTCTTGATGCGAAAGCTGTTAATTTATACACACATCCGCAGTACGAAGGCATAGACATCAATAGTAAATTCGAATCTGCTCTCGCAATAAAAAATCCCGAATTACTTACCCCATTCATCAATGCACTGAGAAACAATAATTAAAAACAAAATAAACGCCACACCACGTTATTTTATATCATGATTATTTGAATTTGAATATTATATTTATGTATATTGCAATAAACTTAGAATAATAGTTTGCTAACACATTACTCATCAAAACAATATAATATGAACATAACTTTTTCGGAATTAAGAAGAATCAAACATGAGTTACCAACTGGAAGTATCAAGAAAATAGCTCAAGACTTAAAACTGGACGAGCAAACAGTTAGAAATTACTTTGGGGCTAATAAATTTAACCAAGGTGATTATACAGGTAAGCATGTGCAGCCAGGACCAAATGGAGGTATTGTAAATTTAGAAGATGATACAATATTTGCAGCTGCAAAAAAAATATTACACCGAGCTCAATTTGCAGAAGCATAAATTGAGTTTTTTATTTTATTCGTCAACAATGAGAATAAAACAACTTGGAAGAAAGCCAGTTAGAAGGTATTCGAAAATATAACTTCTATTCGAAAACATCAATTTTGAAAGGTTTCCTTAACAACCATAACATAACCTCACAAGTATTTAGGCTTTCGGAAGAGAGCCTATTTTTTTTTACAAAGTTTAGATATATCCATTCCAATAGCTATCAAGTGTAAACAAAGAAGAACCAAAATGATTTCCGAATAATGTCATAGTGTAGATCTATATTAATATACCAATGATATTTAATCCGCCTAAATGCTGTAATTCCTCATAAAAAGATGATCAAAATCACGACTCAAACGTTGAAGTTTATGGTGAAACATATATCATTTACTAGAAGGACTATTAATTTACATTAAATAATCACTCTAACTATCTAAGAAATAGCATTAGGATTTTATCTTAGCGGTTAGAAAGAGACATATAAAAAATGTTCCTGGGTAGTATCCCATTAATATGAACTATAGTATCCTTAATATTCTGAGTTATAATTTTAGAAATAAGTTAGAAAAAGGAGACTGAAGAAAAAAAAATTATAATGGCTGAAACATTAGTAAAAAAGAAAAGAGCTACTAAAAAGGCTCCTGCAAAATCAAAGGCAAAATATAGCAAAAAACAATATCTGGACTGGTTTACAATCATGTACAGAATTAGAAAGTTTGAGGAGAGAACGCTCTATGCTTACTCTAAGCAGAAAATAAGAGGATTCTGTCATGTATATATTGGTCAAGAAGCAATAGCAGCTGGATTAACTTCTGGTATAACAAAAGATGACAAAGTAGTTACTGCATACAGACAACACGGTATAGCACTATCTAGAGGATTAGATTCTAATTCTTGTATGGCAGAGCTTTACGGTAAGTCTACAGGTTGTGTAAAAGGAAAAGGTGGATCAATGCACTTCTTCTCAAAAGAGCACAATTACTTCGGTGGCAATGGTATCGTTGGAGCTCAGATTCCAATAGGTACAGGTATCGCATTCGCAGAGCAGTACAGAGGTAGTAAGAACCTTTGTGTAACTATGTTCGGTGATGGAGCGGCAAGACAAGGTGCACTATATGAGTCATTCAACATGGCTATGACTTGGAAGATTCCAGTACTATATATAGTGGAGAATAATAAATATGCGATGGGAACATCTGTAGAGCGTACGAGTAATGTACACGAGCTTTATAAGATCGGGTCAGCATTCGATATGCCAAGTGAGCCAGTAGATGGTATGAGTCCAGAAGCGGTGCACGAAGCACTAGAGAAAGCTGCAAAGCATATCAGATCTGGTAAAGGACCATACTTCCTCGAGATCAATACATACAGATATAAAGGGCACTCTGTATCTGATCCATCGAAATACAGAACGAAGGATGAGCTGAATGAGTACAAAGAAAAAGATCCTATCGTAATGATCGTAAACAAGATGATAGATCAAAAACTCGCTACTCAGAAAGAGATTGATAAAATCAAAACTGAGATAGATGCAGAAATCGAAGCAGCAATGAAGTTTGCTGACGAGTCAGATTTCCCATTGGGTTCTGAGCTGTATGATGATAATTATGTGCAGAAAGATTATCCTTTTATCACGGACTAAGGATTATGCTGAACTGCAAAATCGCTTTTCAACGTTGACATAAAATACAATAACAAGCCAAATCGGAGTAATCTGATTTGGCTTTTTTTATTTTAGTCCTTCATCTTTAAATCAAAAAGAAATAATAATCCATAACAGTAATAATAAACTAAGCTATAGCTATCTTACGCTAAATATAAAACTGGCTAAATAATCTATATGAACTCCTTCCACTACTCTAAAAGCGCTATCATTTTCGTTTTCATCTTTATATGCAATTTCGCTATGGGACAATCTCAATACACGAGATATGATGATATCCCAGGCAATCTAAAATCATACAAACCAGCTTACCAAGATGACTATCCTAACTGGGCTAAGATGCTCTATAGTGACAACATCAATTTCAACACAGTCAAAGCTGGCTATGATGAATGGGAGACCCAAGGCACTAAAGAACATCGTGCAGTAAGAAGGTACTTCAAAATCTGGTCTCAAAAAGTATCACCATGGGTTAATAATGATGGATCTATCACATTGCCAGATATGGATAGATATGAAAAAAACTTACTCAAAACTCAAAAGTCAAAATCAGTAAAATCGGAATCAAGAAGTTCTGCAGAATGGACATTCCTAGGACCAAAAGAAACATATTGGTTGAATGAGACCAGTCCTACTACAATCCCAGGCAGAGCGCCTTGGCAGGTAAACATCTATTCTTTTGACATTGCAAAGACGAATAATAATGTACTGTACTGCGGTACAGAAACGGGCTACATGAATAAATCAATAGATAAAGGCACTATATGGTCTCAACAGGCTATTGATTACAACTTTGGAGGAGGAATTACAGCAGTTGCTATTGATCCAAAAGATGAAAACATAGTATATGCTTCTGGCGGAAACCAGACACATAAAACAATAGATGGAGGTCTAAATTGGGAACCACTCATGGCTGCGACTGCGAACTTCTCATCAGACAATATAGAAATAGATAAAGATGATAGCTCTAAAATATATGCCGCATCGAATTCTGGAATATACATAAGTGAGAATGCTGGATTATCATGGACTAGAGTTCATTTTGCACAGACTTATGACATACATCGACACCCCTCAGATGCGAACATCGTTTATGGACTATCTAAATCAGGTGGTAACTTTCAATTGATGGTTTCTTCAGATGGAGGTCAATCATTTGATCCTGATGGATCTTTTCCTCAAGGCGTATCTGATGTTTCGGGAGGATTAATAGCCGTTAGTTCCGACAATCCAAATGAAGTATTCGTTGTCATGCTCTCATCAGATAATTCGCCATTGGTTTACAGTGGAAACCCAGCTACAGAAGAATGGACACTGTTGGCAACTGGTAATTCGACTGCCCTTCCTCTAGATAATTGGCAGGGATTCTATGATCTAGTATTTGAGGTGTCGGACCAAGATGCTAATATCATGTACACAGGAACAGGAAGTCTATATAAGTCTACCAATGGGGGCAATACATTCTCTAACATGGGAGGTTATGGAGGTCGTTTTCCACTTCACCCAGACATGCAGGCCATGAAAATCATGCAAGATGGAGAGGTATGGGTAGCGACAGACGGAGGTATGAATTATACAAATGATGATTTTGTGAATAGTCATGAATCAAAGACTAACGGCATTATAGGATCTGATATGTGGGGATTTGATCAAAGTTGGAATGAAGACCTTATTATAGGAGGTAGATATCATAATGGGAACACTGCAATAGCAGATTTCTATGGAAACAAAGCACTCCGCATGGGTGGAGCAGAATCACCTACTGGTTGGGTAAGACAAGGAAGATCTAGACATGTCGGATTTGATGATCTAGGTGCGGGATGGATTCTTCCGAAGACTGCAGAAGCAATGCCAGAAGGAAGATTCCTATTCAGTAAATATCCGAACATGGATGAGTACGGTGGACGAAGGAGTAATATGATTTTCCATACAAACTACTTTGGGCATATTCTCTTAGGTGAAGGCAATGCACTATGGAGTAGTACCGATGGAGGAATGGAGTATGAGATGATTTATGATTTTGGCAATCGAGTAAGATGGATGCAAGCTTCTTATTCTAATGCTGATGTAATCTATGCAGACATCGTAAATAGAGGTCTACTAAAGAGTGAAGACGGAGGACTGACATGGGAAGAAAAACCATCATTGACTGCTTTTCCAAATGGTAATAATAACTGGGCAGGAAGACTATTTATGGCTATCTCCCCTACTAATCCAGATGTCATCTATGCTTGTTTGCAAAACGGAACATGGTCTTCTGACATAGGCAAGATTTTCAAATCTGCGGATGGTGGAGACTCATGGGAAGATTGGACCAATGGACTCGATGAATATACAAAAAGCTTGGTCATCCAACCAGGCGAAAATGGAGAAGATCTAGTATATTTATTTACGAATGCAAGAGATGGATTGTCAAAGGTCTTTATAAGGGGAGCTTCTGACGATCAATGGGGAGACTTCAGTTCTGGTTATCCATCTGGTATGCATGTGAATCTAGCGCTTCCGTTCTACAGAGATAGCAAGATGAGAGTCTCAGGAAATGCTGGTGTCTGGGAATCTCCACTTGAGAGCAATAACTATACGCCTATAATAAACCCATGGGCCGGACAGGCAAACTATGGCTGTATTACTGATACAATATACTTCGAAGATCACTCTATCATAGATCATAGCGGAGCTTCATGGAACTGGACAATTAGCCCAGAACCTGCTTTTATCTCTGATCCCAATGTGAGAAATCCAAAAGTAGTACTAGGAACAGAAGGCAGCTATGATGTTACTATGGCCATCACAAAAAATGGTGAACTGTTTTCTAAAACCATAACAGATATGATTTCTGTTACGTCATGCCCAAGTATCCAAGACTGTAGTAATCCTGATTCCACGCCGAAGGAAGAATGGCTACTTGACTATGTAGATAGTGAAGAACCAAATGATCCAGGACTAGCAATTATGGCATTTGATGATGATCCCAATACGATATGGCACACAAAGTGGACGAGTGGCAATGATACCTACCCTCACGAAATAGTAATAGATATGGGTAATGAATATCAAGCATCAGAATTCACTTACTTACCGAGGCAAGGAGGCGTTAACGGACGAGTCAAAGAGTATGAATTATACGTAAGTCTTGATAGTGGTGATTGGGGCGTACCTATTTCAAGTGGGGAATTTGACAATGCATTCGCACCAACTAAAATCGATATAAATCCAACTATTTGCAGATTTTTTAAGCTTGTTTGTCTATCAGAGCAAAACGGAAACATATGGGCATCTGCAGCAGAATTATATATGACAGGCTGCTTAGCAAGTGAGGTGTCTACGAAGAATATTATTGATAAAACCTTGACCGCATTCCCTGTTCCCAATAATGGATTTTTTAATATAAATGCACCGATTAATGGCAACTATAAATATAGTGTAGCTAATTCAGCGGCGCGCATTGTGACTAGTGGAAATGTAACTACTGAAAATGAAAATCTAATTTCAATTGATTTATCAAAAAAGGAAAGCGGCTTATATTATATTACATTAGAAGATTCGGCAGGTGTGAGATATACTGTGAAAGCTATAAAGATTTAACTGAAGTGTTAAAACACAAAATATAAATTTGCATTTGAAAACAAATGGACTAGCCTAATATGTATTTCACATAACACTAATAGCCATTTCTTTAAATCATAAAATTGCATATATGATACATTAAATTAGCTTTGCAGCACCTAATCAAAATAAAAAGATCTTATGATCAAAAAAATACTAATTTGTTTATTTGCAATAGCTTACGCCTCAGCAAATTACGCACAAGGCAGCAACGATTCTATGATCGATACATCTTACCTTATAGATGATATTGTCATATCTCAGAATAGATTATCAGCACCATTATCCGAGAATGCTAGAAATATTCAGATCATAGAAAGAGAAGAAATAAACGCTCTTCCTGCGACGAACATCCCTGAACTACTGCAATACATGGGAGCTGTCGATATAAGAAGGAGAGGTATCAATGGCGTGCAAGCAGATGCTGGCATACGAGGCTCAACATTCAATCAGGTTCTAATATTGGTCAATGGTGTAAGAATGACCGACCCACAAACTGGACACCATATGATGAACTTGCCTGTTGCATTAGAAGATGTGGAGCGAATAGAGGTCATAAAAGGACCTGCAGCTAGAATCTACGGTATGAATGCCATGGCAGGTGCAATAAATATAATCACGAAAGTAGAGGACACGGAGGAATTCAAGATGACTGCTGGAGCCAGTGTATCTGCGTTTGAAACTTTTGGTGTCAACTTATCAGCAAGTCATAATAGTAAGATCATGGACCAAACCCTAAGCCTAAGCCGACAAGGCAGTGAAGGGTACAGATATAATACTGACTATAATATCAACACTGCCTTTTATCAAGCTAATATACATACTGGCGCGTTGATGCCAGTAAGCATACAAGCCGGGTTCACCGAAAGAGAATTTGGAGCTAATGGTTTCTATGCAAACGAAGCGTTCGTAGATCAATATGAAGAAGTAAGAACTGGTTTTGTATCAGCAACAACTACTTTCATATCAGGCGATTTTGTAATCAAACCAAGAGCCAGTTGGAGGACTAACAAAGATGATTATGTTTTCTTGCGTCAAGATCCTACATTTTTCATGAATAACCATAGAGGCAATTCCTATATCGGAGAACTGCACGCATCTTACAATTCAAAAATTGGAATTACTGGCTTTGGAGTCGACTATACTAAAGAGACTTTAGTCAGTAATAATCTTGGAGAAAGAGAACGAGACATACTTGGTATCTTCTTAGAACATAGAATTAAGTTTCTAGATGACAAAATAGGTATCACCGCTGGAGCGTATGGAAATAAAGTATCAGATTTTGACTTCAAGGTTTACCCTGGAGTAGACGTTTACTATAAACTCAATCAAAAACTTAATCTTTTTGCAACCGCTAACTGGTCTGATCGGATACCAACGTACACTAATCTATACTATAGCTCTAGAACTGAACAAGGAAATGAAAACCTCGTAGCAGAATCAGCTACGGCATATGAGGTTGGAGCTAAATACAACAATTCCGCACTTAATATTACAGTTAGTGCGTTCTTAAGGAACAACAGTAATCTTATAGATTGGTATAAAGACAGTACTAACCAAGAAAAATGGTTAATCAGAAACTTCAATGAAGTAAACATGTCTGGGATAGATTTAAATACGACTATCGATGTGGGGCAGACAATAGGAGTAGATCATAATATTAAAGCAAATATAAATTACACATATATAAATGCTGAAGTGGTAGATAATGTCGACATAGCAGTAAGTAGATATGCATTAGACAATCTTTCACAGCAGCTTCTAGTTGGATTACAATTTGACATACTAAAGGATAAAGTGAATCTAAATACTAATATGAGATATTTAGAAAGAGTATCATTGGATAATTATTCGTTACTCGATATGAAGTTAAATTATACCGGATCTAATTTTGCAGCATGGATTAGCGCAAATAATGTTTTGGACCAAGAATATAGAGAGACGAACTTAGTCCCTATGCCAGGAAGATGGTTTGGGGTTGGTGTGAGATTTTTTTAGTTGATGAATTGTTGAGTTATTGAGTTGGCTAGTTGTTGAAGTTACAGAAAACGAAGCTAAAGCATCGAAAACTTTAAGAAAGTGATTAGTCTAAAAGCGTAAGTGATCGTATAGTCCAAAAGTGCAGCGGTCCAAAAGCGTAAGCAGTCTAAAAAAAACAGAATGAAATTTGGAAAATTAGAAGATATATCAAATGTAGATTTCAGACTTCCACAAGAACCTGACTCGAACAAAGATGTATTTTCTAGTCTTTCTAATGGTCAGCCGACCTTCTATGTAGGCTGCACAGGCTGGGGCACCAAAGAATGGAAAGGTAGCTACTACCCTACTAAGACCAAAGCAGCTGATTTTCTAAAAGAATATGGTCAACAATTCAATACAATAGAACTTAACAGCACGCATTATGGTACTCCAAAACCAGAAACGCTACAGAAATGGTTTGACGACACTCCTGATGATTTTAAGTTTTGTCCGAAGATTCATAAAGCAATTTCCCATAGAAAAACACTAGGCACAGACTCTGACATTATAGAGAATACAATGAATGCTCTTAGTATATTCCAGCATAAATTGGGACCATGTTTCATGCAACTTCCACCATATTTTGGAAGCGATCGCATGGATAGCCTAGAGCATTTTTTTGATGCATTTCCATCAGAGTTTGATTTATCTATAGAATTAAGACACCCATCATGGTTTGAAGATGAGATTATCATGGATGAATTACAAGACTTAGCAATCTCTCACAATATTGGATTATTGATGACTGATGTTTCTGGAAGACGAGATGTATTACATATGAGAGTATGTGGAGACTACGTCATGGTTCGTTTTGTTGGAAATGCTACGCTCACAGAACTCCATGAAACTGACTATCAACGTATCGATGAATGGGTCGAAAAAATACAATATTATGTAGACCAAGGAATTAAAAAGATATTTTTTTTTCCACATGAGCCCGATAATATTTTAGCCCCCGAATTAGGCGAGTATATTTGTAGTAGAATTGCAGAGAATAAAATTATAAAAACTCGCGGCCCGAGAAGAATAGATACTGGCCAACAGTTAAACCTATTTTAATACGACTATGATCCCATACATACATAGAGATATAAGTTGGCTAGCTTTCAATTACAGAGTACTACAAGAAGCAAAAGATCCAACAGTACCGCTTTTCGAAAGATTAAAGTTTTTGGCTATCTACTCATCAAATCTTGATGAATTCTTTAGAGTTAGAGTAGCAAATCACCGATCACTGCTCCGTACAGGAAAGAAGACTAGATCATCTTTAGATTTCGAACCGGCGGAAATACTAAGTACTATTCTCAAAGTTGTCAACAAACAACAAGAAGAGTTCAGTCGTATTTTTGAAAAGGATATTGTACCAGAATTAGCCAAATGTAAAATCAATATACTAAGAAGGAAGAAGTTAAATGAGGAGCAACAAGAATTCATAGAAGACTACTTCAAAGATAATATGCTTCCATTTGTACAGCCTGTACTTCTAGTAGGTAATAAGATAAAACCATTCTTAGTTACTGGAGCACTTTATCTAGCGATGCATCTAGAAGAAACGGCATCTGACAATAAAAAGCCACAATACGCAGTCGTTAAAATACCATCAGATCATTTACCAAGATTCATTGAACTATCTCCAGATACGGAGGGAGAGCACGATATTATAGTCATAGATGATATAGTAAGACATAATGTTAGGTTGTTGTTTCCAGGTTATGACATAATAGATACATACTCTATTAAGCTTACTAGAGATGCAGAACTCTACATAGATGATGAATATTCTGGAGATTTGATTTCTAAAATAAAAAAGAGCCTAAACAAAAGGAATGTAGGTGTAGCATCAAGAATGGTGTACGATAGATCCGTTCCAAAAAAGATGTTAGATTATCTTTCTGAAGTTTTTGAATTGAGTCAATATGATAAGCTGCCTGAAGGAAGATATCATAATAATGCTGACTTTTTTGGATTTTCTAATTTTGGATTGACTCATCAGAAAGACAATCCGCAACCACCTCTCTCTGTTCCGCATTTAGAAAAAGCAAAATCTATTTTTGATGTAATTAAGAAAAAGGATCAGATCATTCATGTACCTTATCAGAGTTACCAACCCGTAGTCAAGTTCTTTGAAGATGCGGCAACTGATCCGAATGTAACACATATTAAAATCATACAATATAGAGTTGCTAAGGTTAGTAAAATAATGGATGCGCTAAAACTAGCCGTCAAAAATGGAAAACAGGTTTCCGCTTTCGTAGAAATAAAGGCTAGGTTCGATGAGGCAGCTAACTTGATGTGGGGAGAACGTTTAGAAGCAGCTGGGGTGACCGTACATTATAGTATGCCAGGTGTAAAGGTCCACAGTAAAATCGCAATTGTAAGAAGAATAGAAAAAGATAAAGCAAGATTGTATGTTCATCTAAGTACGGGTAACTTCCACGAAGACACAGCAAAAATATACTCTGACATAGGAATATTCACATCAGATAAGAGATTGACAAGCGAAGCTGCTCGACTATTTACTTATCTAGAAACTAAAACAAAACCGAAAAGAAAATTTGAATATTTCGGTGTCGGTCAATTTAATCTTAAGCCACTTTTGATTGATTTGATAAAAACCGAGATCAAGAATGCTGAGAAAGGTAAAGAAGCTCGTATTATCCTCAAAATGAATAGTATCCATGATGAGGAGATGATTGGCTTATTATATGAAGCAAGTCAAAAAGGAGTTAAAGTCCAAATGATAATCCGTGGAATATGTTCTTTGGTTCCAGGAGTAAAAGGGGTAAGCGAAAACATTGAAGCAATTTCTATCGTAGATCGATATTTAGAACACGCTAGAATATTCATGTTTCACAATAATGGAAAAGAAAAAATCTATCTTTCGTCAGCAGATTGGATGGTTCGTAATCTCCATAGGCGGATAGAGACAATGTTTCCAATTTTAGATCCAGACATTCAGAATACGATAAAAGATCTAATCAATATTCAACTTTACGATAATGTAAAAGCAAGACATATTCATATCGATAAGAATAATGATTACAGGACTGAAACAACAGATCTCGCTGTCCGATCGCAAGTAGAGACATACTATTATATGAAACGATTCACGGATTCTTTTGATTCCGACAAAAAATAAAGAAAGATGTTAGGAGCAATATCCCCAATTGATGGACGATACAACGGTAAAACAATAGCATTATCTGATTACTATTCAGAATATGCCTTGATTAAATATAGAGTAAAAGTAGAAGTCGAATATCTGAAACATCTAATCCAGAATAAGATTGGTGTGATGGCGGATTTCCCTTCAGGTAACATTGCACATCTTGACGCTATCGTAAGTAACTTCTCAATGGAAGATGGACAAGCTATCAAGGACATCGAAAAAGTAACTAATCATGATGTAAAAGCTGTTGAATACTTTATCAAAGCAGAATTTGATAAAATAGGAGGTTTAGAAAAATACAAAGAGTTTATCCATTTTGGATTGACATCTCAGGATATAAATAACACATCCCTTCCAATGATGATTAAAGATTCATTAGTAGATGTAATGTATCCCGCGATAGAGTCAGTTGTCTCCGACATCAGTAAAATGGTAGAAGACTTTAAAGGAATACCAATGTTGGCAAAAACTCATGGCCAACCAGCTTCCCCTACTACATTGGGAAAGGAATTCGCAGTATTCGAAGAACGACTAAATGATCAAATCGATCTACTTAAAGCATTGCCTATCAAAGCAAAATTCGGTGGAGCAACTGGTAATTTGAATGCACATAAAGTTAGTTTTCCAGATCATGATTGGATCCAATTTGCTACTGACTTCGTTGAGAATAGATTAGGACTAAAAAGATCAAAATATACTACTCAGATCGCACACTACGATCATCTCGGAGCTATATTTCACACTATGGCAAGGATAGATACTATCCTTATAGATTTCTGTAGAGATCTATGGACATACATTATGATGGAGTACTTCAAACAGAAAGTAGTTGCCAATGAGGTAGGATCATCCGCTATGCCGCATAAGGTAAATCCTATTGACTTTGAAAATGCCGAAGGTAACCTTGGACTAGCTAATGCAATATTAGAACACTTGGCTGCAAAACTACCTATAAGTAGACTTCAAAGAGACCTTACAGATAGTACAGTAATAAGAAATGTTGGTGTCCCGTTTGGTCATATCTTAATTGCATGCAAATCAATCCAGAAAGGAATAAGCAAATTGCAGCTTAATGAGGCAAAATTAAACGCTGATCTAGATGCGAATTGGGCAGTAGTAGCTGAAGCAATTCAAAACATCCTAAGAAGAGAAGGATTCCCGAAACCATATGAGGCACTAAAGGGTCTAACGAGAGGTAAAACTTCTATTAATAAGAATGATATACATGAATTTATTGGAACTCTTGATGTATCAAATTCTATAAAGGCTGAACTACTTGATGTAACACCATTCAATTATGTGGGTTATTATTAAGAAACTTTTCTATTAACAGCGCTTTTTCATAATTGACAATCTGTTTTTATACTCAGGTTAACATTTATTTTATACATAAACAAAAAGGGAACGAATATAAAATTCGTTCCCTTTTTGCTGAACCTCTGTTTCAAGTTTAAATCCCACGACAAACTACCTAATTTTGATTTATTTTTATCTATTTTTAAAAGAAATCCACATCTTCAATTACTCTCTTAAGCCCCACTATCAATACACCTAAGACCACATACTTAATAAACATTTTGCATTTGAAATAAATCATAAATAAATGTTGTGACTTTGTTAAAGCTTTCATGTCTCAATAGGTGTTACGGTTAGTTGCTTTGCACACTGATGACATTAATATAAATTTAAACTCATTAAAATCATAAAAATGGAAATATTCGAAAACTTATTCTCTTCATTAAGCACTCAATTTGGTAGTGTCTTACCTGGTGTTTTAGGCGCAATTGCTGTTCTCATATTAGGATTCATTGTTGCAGGTATTGCCAGTCGAATCGTAGGCAAACTGATGAATAAAACATCAATTGATGAAAAGATTGGAAAAAGCCTAAATTCTAGCATAAGTATTGGAAAATTTGTTGCCAAGCTAGTCAAATATCTTATTATCATTTATGCATTATTAATAGCGCTTGACATGCTCGGAGTACAGTCTGTCTTAGAGCCATTACAAGACATGATGTCTAAGTTTGTAGGCTACCTTCCTAATATTGTAGGAGCAGGAGTTATCGCATTCGCAGGATATATGATAAGTACTATAGCTTCTGAAGCTACAGGGTTCTTAAGTGAAGGCCTTGAGTCTTTCGGAAGTAAAATTGGTCTAAACACAGGATCATTAAGCTTATCTAAGATTGTTAAACAAATCGTTTTCATTATAATATTTATTCCAATTCTTATTATTGCTTTAGATACTTTGAAGATGGATGCAATATCTAAGCCTGCAAGTGAAATGCTTAGTTCTCTATTACTAGCAATTCCTAAAATAATTGCAGCAGTTATCTTACTAGGTATATTCTTTATAATAGGAAAATACGTAGTCTCTATCGTAACCGACTTATTGACAAATTTAGGTGTTGATGGTATGGCTGATAGCATGGGCCTATCTTCTTTTCTAGGAGGAAAATCATTATCTGCAGTTATAGGTAATGTTGCTCTTTTCTTTATCATGTTTACTGGAATCATTGCAGCAGCTGATAAATTAGAGTTAGGACAAGTAGAAGTGATCATGACAAGTATATTCGATATCGCTGGAAGAGTATTCTTTGGATTAATAATACTGTTAGGTGGATTAATTATATCAAACTTAGCTGTAAAAGCTGTCAATGATGCTGAAGGAGGATCATACATGGCTCCGATCGTAAGATTTGCAATTATTGGTATCTTCTTAGCTTTTGCTCTACATACTATGGGTATCGCTGAGAGTATCGTTAATCTTGCTTTCGGTCTTACACTTGGTGCTATTGCAGTAGCATTTGCACTATCATTTGGTTTAGGTGGTCGTGAAGCAGCTGGAAAACAAATGGATCACGTATTCAAGAAAATCAGAAAATCTGATGACGTATAAAAACTAGGTATAGTAAAAGGGAGTTTCGATTTATTCGAGCTCTCTTTTATTTTTTATTCTCACTATCCGAATTACATAAGAACGAAACTCAAAAAACTCAAAGACCACTAGTAATGAATCATAATTCAGTATTTTCAAATCTCTCTGCCAAGGACAAAATAGACTTTTATATAGCATTGGCTGTTGTAATTCTTACAGGAGTATTTATTCTCTACTTTATCTTCCCAGCACAACCGGCGAGTCTCAATTATAACGATATACTGATTGATAATTCACTAGAGATTGACCAGCTTCAAATTGAAAATGATGTCTACGTTCCTGTAACTGATGACATACTTAAAAGAAACAAAATAAAACCAGTAAAAAAAATAAGGTCTACTCTTATTCCTAACAGTATTTCATCTTCAAAAAAGGCGGCTCCTATTTACGAAAATGAAAATGCAGATACCTTACCTACTGAAAAAGAAAGTGCTCCGATAGTAAAAGAAAGCACTCCTATTTTAAAAGAAGTAATAGACACTTTAAATACCGCTTCTATTTCTGATATTAATCCTCAGGGCATAGATTCAGAAATTGCAAAAACGGAAACAATAACTGAGGCTCCCGTAATAAAAGAAGTAAAAGAGATAGTAAAAGTAAAAGAAGTCGTCAAAACAAAAAATAATGAAACATCATGCATCGTAGTTATCGGCGCATATGGAAGGCAATCAAGTATAGATAAGTTAATACGTAGATTGGAAAATGACAACTATAAAATCTTTAAGACACCATATAAATCATTAACTCGAATTGGTGTCTACCTACCTTGTGATAAGGTAACTATAGAAAGAGAATTGATCAAGCTAAGAAAGAACTACGCTAAAGATGCAATGTTGTTAAGAAAGGATGAAAAATGATAAAAAGTAGGAAGCTACCAACTTCTGCATTTAAGCTTTTATCATTTCGAATTAATATTGGAAACACCCGTCTGTGTAATGCAGACAATACCAAAAGAGCGACTTCTTTAAATAGAAGTTGCTCTTTTTTTATTTCTTGGATAATCAGACTATCTCCTTTACAACTTCACACATATATCATAAAACAAGGTCTAGCCTACACTGGAACTAGTATGATTGCACCATTTCTGTTTTAGTTTCTCACTAATTATAACGGTGTAGCCGAGATGTATAAGACATGGTATAAGAGATGGTGTAAGAGATGGTATAAGAGATGGCTTTCGAAGAAAACACTCGATTCGAAGAAAACACTCGATTCGAAGAGAACACTCGATTCGAAGAAAACACCTGATTCGAAGAAAACACCTGATATTGAAAGTTGGTTATGCAATAACCGACATCTGAAATAATATTCGGTATTACATGATTCTCTATCGAAATTGTGGGTAAATAAACAAAGGACTCCAGAGAAGTCCAACTATGTTAGAAAATCCAGGTTTTGTCTATAGCGACCTCAAAGAAGTCGGAATATTACCTAAACATAAAGAATTTCAGGTGTTATATTGATGTAGAAATAGTGTAACGTAATCTAATCTGTCCACACGATTATTAATAGCCGCAATTATATTTTGCTTTTTACTAACGTAAAATACTTTTTTGGTTTCTAATAAATTAGAAACGACATTGGCTGTTAGTGCTTCGCTTTTGATCGATCATTGTATAACCTAAAAGAGCAACATCCAATTAAGGAGGTTGCTCTTTTTTAGGTTTGTTGAAGCCGTTACGGTATTCTCGGCGTTGTCGATCGTTTTCTGCGAAAGCCGAACGATTTCAATCTACCTAAGGTTTTCCGTTTCTGCGAAGCCGGAAAATGAAAATTTAATATTCATTCCATGTTTAACTATGCGGTATTCTCGGCGTTGTCGATCGTTTTCTGCGAAAGCCGAGCGATTTCAATCTACCTAAGGTTTTCCGTTTCTGCGAAGCCGGAAAATTAATCAAACAGTCCTTCGTATTCTGAGGAGTCTCCGCTACCAGAGTTTGTTTGGATGTCTAGTTCTTTAAGATCTAGTATATCTGTATCCACGTTTTCTTGACCTCCTAGTAGTAGAAGAGTAGACTTTTTCTCGTACTCTTCTAACATTTTAAGACCTTGCTCTTCGAATACTCCGTTTTGAAGATCAACGCTGTTCATAAAGTCAGAAGACATTTCCATGAATTGCTCCATCTCCCCTACTTTGTTAGACACATCATCAGCAATTACTTCCATCGCTTGATCAAACATTGCTCTCTTATCGCTGTCTCCTTTGATAATGCTCATTGCTGATGACATCGCAGAATGACTTGCTCTGATTGCTTTTCGTTCTTGCTCTTTTACTTTTACTTGATCAACTGTATCTTCTAATAAAATCTCAGAGTTTGTGTACATCTTAGACAACACTTTGTAAAGTACTGACATCTTCGAATGTAATTGAGAATACTTTACATTACTTTCTTTTAGTCTACCCGCTTTACGGCTTGACAACATCATATTCTTCTGATCACCCATCTGCTTCGCTTTTCTAGCGATAGCCATGTTTTTTTCGATCTCCTTATTGTTATCCCCAACGATCGTTTTAAGCTTTCTCATTTGGCCTTTAAGACTACCAATTTGACTACTCATCTTCTTAAGGTTATTCTTCAGATCATCTATGTAGTTTTTTAGAATCCCTACAGGATCGATTGTTACGAATACACCAGTAACCCATCTCATGACAGATTTGTACATGTAACTAACTAATGTTCTCATTTTAGGATCAAGCACCATATATACAATTGCTCCTAGAACTAGCAAACTAGCTACTAATCCTATAGTAGTTCCAATAAGTGTCATTATAGCTCCAATTTGAGTAGCAACAAGATATCCAACGCCACCGACAATAGCTGCCAAAAATAATGCACCTGTAGTTCCTTCTGGTCTACTCCAAAATGATTTTGATTTAAACTCTGTATTCTCCATTAAATGTAAATTTATGTTTCGTTTTCGTTCCTCTTGTTAAAGAAGTTTTTGTTCTAAAAGATCAATATAGCAGTTTTCTTTGATAGGTTGTTATGTATATCGAAAAAGTTGATATGTATATCGAAAAATTAAGTTTCAAGTACTGTTATAGAGCGCTGTCTATATTGAGCATATCTTCCTCTATTTGGCTGTATATAGCATCAAAGGTCGTCTTAAAATCGTTCCTAGTAGATTCTATTTTTTCTTTTGCATCATTAATCACATCATCGACTTGGCCGATTTTCTCTTCGTAGATTTCTATTTCCGTAAGCAGTTTTGCGATCTTTTCTTTATGGCTAATTATTTCTTTTTTTAGCTTTTCTGCCTCTACCCTTTTACCATCTACATTTTTGGCAATTTTATTTTTAAGCGCAACAGCAAATTGATCTCTTTCTTTATCTAATGTCCCTCTATACTTCTTAGCTGAAGAGACTAGTTTGTTTTTAGTAACTCCCATTACAGAAGCTGTTGCAAAAGCAGACTTGAATGCTGTCTCCCTATCCATACCCATCTCCAGCATCTTTTTTACAGACACTTTAAATTTCAAATAATCAAATTCTTCACTTGCATTTTTGCCTAACGCAGAGATTAATGCAGTTTGCATTTTAGAATTGGTAATATCATCGCTGGCAAATAGTTTTTTTAAGTCTACTTTCATTTATTTCATGTTTCTATTTCAAAGATACTCTTACAGTTTGTTTATAACAATAAGTTAGCGTAAATCATTTACTCATAGACCTAAACTTAGATTAACGAATCGTTTTTACAGATTAATGAATCAGAATAAATATGTGAATCCAATATCAACCTTCATATTATTTGTTACTGTGTTTATCGTTCTGAATCCATCAATAGGAAATAGTGGAAAAACATTAAACTCATCTTCTATTCTAGTATAGAATTCCGCAGAATTAGAAACTTGATAGCTGCCTTTTAACGATAGGTAAACGTTCTGATCTATATAAACTTGCATGCCAAGCGCCCCACCGTAAGCCAAGACTATATCTCCTTTAATAAGATCAGTATTGCTGTATTCTTCGTCATTTTGAAAAAAACCTCTTTCTGATAGATATGAATAAATCCACTTCCCTCCAAAATGCACTTCAAAAAACGGCTCAACAGGCCCGATTTTAAGGTCAGGATAGTACCTTCCTATTAAATTTAGTCCTGTTGTATTTGCATTCATTCTCCCAGTTACTTCTACAAGTTCTCCATTTACCGAATCTTCATAGACCCTGGTCAATGAGCCCATAAATGCCTGATAGAATTCTATTCCTACGAAAACTGGTTCTTCTTTTTTTAGCTGTCGCAAATACGCAAGATTAAATCCAAAGAATACTGATTGATCAACTTTCTCAGCAAATCGTCCAGATGGAATAAATGTAGAGAAGCTTCCTTCAAAGAAGTTTAGAATCACTGGTTCGTAGATTTCTTCATCTTCTATATATTCAGCTTGTTCCTCTTCTCCAAAACCAGTCTGATCTTCTTGCGAATAAGCAAAAGAAATTGAGATGAAAAACAGAAAAAAGGGTAACCAAACAGGCTTCATGTATAGACTTTGATTTGATAACGAATACGGAAATAGTAACGTTGATTACTGATAGAATAGTTCGTTTAGGGAAACAAAATTGACCATTAACAGCTGATCGATTTCCTTGCTTCAGCTCATCGATCGTTTAACGGTTCTATTTATGCCAATTTCGTTTTGGAATGTCGTAATGTATTAGACGTTTATTTATTCAAGCTCAAAGCACAAAACGAAGGCCAATAAGATAACCGACAATAGTTCATCTGACTTCCGTAAGAGACAGTGAATTTCAAACAGAATATGCATAAAACAAGGAAGAGGCTTTACAGATCGTTATCCATAAAAGCCTCTTCGCTTATTTAAAAAATTCCTTCATTGGTATTGGATGCCCTATTTTATCGATAGAGCATCCAAACCTTATCTTCAGAGAGAAATTGTATTAACGTGTATTGTTAATTTGTATAATTAATAAAACCCATTAATTATATAATTAGCAAATACCGCTAATTGTAAACTGACCTAAATCGTCAGTTCTAAATTAACAAAAGTCGTTAATTTAAAATTAGCAAATACCACTAATTTTACTTCTCCTCCACTTCTTCGAATTCTACATCTTCAGCTGCAGTGTCGTCATCAGATCCCTGATCATTACCTGCACCTGCGTCATCCGCTCCAGCTGTAGCATCTCCTTCAGCGCCTCCGGCTTTGTAGATGTCTTCGCTTGCTGCAGTCCATGCCGCGTTCAATGCTTCAGTGTGTTTCTCGATAGCGTCCATGTCTTCAGCTGCATGTGCTTCTTTCAAGTCAGCCGCTGCCTTTTCGATCACTTCTTTCTTATCAGCAGGAACTTTATCACCGTACTCTTTGATTTGCTTCTCTGTTTGGAATATTAAAGTATCCGCTCCATTCAGCTTCTCAACTTTTTCCTTTACAGCTTTATCTGCATCAGCATTAGCTTCAGCTTCAGCTCTCATTCTAGCGATTTCTTCTTCTGAAAGTCCAGTTGATGCTTCGATTCTGATGCTTTGCTCTTTTCCTGTCCCCTTATCTTTAGAAGACACATTAAGGATACCATTCGCATCGATGTCAAATGTAACTTCGATCTGAGGAACTCCTCTTTGCGCTGGAGGTATATCTCCTAATATGAATCTACCTAGTGATCTGTTATCTTTTGCCATTGGTCGTTCTCCCTGTAATACATGGATCTCAACACTTGGCTGATTATCAGCTGCTGTAGAATAAACTTTATTCTTCTTAGTAGGGATAGTACTGTTAGATTCGATTACTACATCGTATACACCTCCCATTACTTCGATACCTAGAGAAAGTGGCGTTACATCAAGAAGAAGTACATCTTGTACATCACCAGATAATACACCTCCTTGAATTGCAGCACCTATTGCTACTACTTCATCAGGATTTACGGTCTTGTTAGGCTTCTTACCAAAGAACTCTTCAACTACTTCTTGGATTTTTGGGATTCTTGTAGAACCACCAACCAAGATAACTTCGTCAATTTCTGATTTCGATAACCCAGCATCTTTCAATGCATCAGCACAAGGCTTCAATGTTCTCTTTACCAACTCTGCAGCTAACTGCTCGAATTTTGATCTTGTGATCTTTACAACTAAATGCTTAGGTACTCCATCTACTGCAGTTACATAAGGAAGATTAACTTCTGTCTCCATTCCTGAAGAAAGTTCAACTTTTGCTTTTTCTGCTGCTTCTTTTAATCTCTGAAGTGCCATAGGATCTTTTCTTAGATCCATGTTTTCTTGTGCAATGAATGTTTCCGCTAAGAAATCAATCAATACTTGATCAAAATCATCACCACCTAAGTGTGTATCACCATTCGTTGATTTCACTTCGAATACTCCGTCTCCTAGTTCTAGAATAGAGATATCAAAAGTACCACCACCTAAATCATATACAGCGATTGTTTGCTCTTGTCCTTTTTTGTCAAGACCATATGCCAATGCTGCAGCTGTAGGTTCGTTGATTATTCTTGATACTTTAAGTCCAGCGATCTGACCTGCTTCTTTTGTTGCTTGTCTTTGGCTATCGTTGAAGTAAGCTGGTACAGTAATAACTGCCTCAGTTACGTCATGACCTAAGAAATCCTCCGCTGTCTTCTTCATTTTTTGAAGAACCATTGCAGATATCTCTTGTGCCGTATATTCTCTATCGTCAATTTTCACTCTTACTGTATCATTGTCTCCTTTGACTACAGTATAAGGGCTACGGTCAGCTTCTTTTCCTATTTCGCTGAATCTGTTACCCATGAATCTTTTGATAGACGCTATTGTCTTTGTCGGATTTGTGATTGCCTGTCTTTTGGCAGGATCACCTACTTTCCGTTCACCATTGTCCATGAAAGCTACAATAGAAGGTGTAGTTCTTTTACCCTCTTCGTTTGGGATAACTACAGGTTCATTACCTTCCATCACTGCTACACATGAATTGGTTGTTCCTAAGTCAATTCCAATTATTTTGCTCATATTATGTGTTTGATGTTTATTTCTAATTTATAAATACAACTATGTATAGTCAATCAATATGCCAATGCCAAAAACTGACTTTTTGTTAGTTGCGGACTGACAGGAGTGGCAGAAATGATCGAATCCGGAGTGACAAAACGTCATTACTATATAATTATTAGTTGATTACTTTTACAAAATGGACAAGACAGAAACAGATCAATTAGGGTTCTTTACATATCAATCACGATAAAATTTTGCCAAAAAAAATTAGAATATTTATATAATCGAAAGCCAAACTAGAAATCATGAAAAATAGAACACTAATTATTAAAATCATTTTACTGTTTCTTTTTACATCTTCAATTATGAAAGGCCAAGCTGTAAAATTCGAAATTTCGATTCCATTAATGTCCCATAAAGTAACAAATATAGATGTTCTAAAAAGTAACATCAATAAATCTTATGTTAATGATTACTACATTCCGAACTTTAGATTTACAGCTAAATACAAGCGTTTCATCTCCGGAATTGAATACTACAAGCATTCAAGGCAATCACACCAGTATGTTAAGAATGAATTATCCGAAATAAGCATATCTACAAATATAAATTCCATTTCACTCCTATTGGGTTTAGAAATATTAAATCAAAACTCTGTAAAAATTTCTGGGGGAATAGGTATTACCTACCATCACCCCGTCCTCGTCATTTATCCTTTTAAAATCCAATCAGTATTTGCTGGATCTGAGTATTCAGAAACCAATAACTTTGGAGCACTTTTTTGGCTATCATTGTCAAAAAGCATCTATAATAAATTCAATATTGGTCTGAATCTAAGATACAATCCTATGTTTAAATCATTCTATGATAAAACCCCAAAGAGAGGAGATTCTTTGGGTTATGATAGATTGAATTATTTTGTTTCTCAGTTAAGTATTGGTTATCAATTTTAG